>JADJYJ010000008.1:0-300000 GCA_016719785.1 Candidatus Amarolinea dominans | reverse complement strand
TGCTCGAACACTGGCGCCACCATCCTTTCAACAACGCCCGGCCGTTTTTCTGCCAAATCGAGGCGGTCGAGACCGCCATCTGGCTGACCGAAGTGGCGCCTAACGACAGAACCGGCAAGGTTTTTCTGGAGCACCTCGCCAACGCCAACCACGACGCCAACCCGGAGTTGCTACGCCTGGCGCTCAAACTGGCTACGGGCGCGGGCAAGACGACCGTCATGGCGATGATCATCGCCTGGCAGACGGTCAACGCCGTGCGCCGACCCAATAGCAAGAAGTTCACACGTGGTTTCTTGATCGTGACCCCCGGCCTGACGATCCGCGACCGGCTGCGCGTCCTGCTGCCCAACGATCCGGACAGCTACTACCAGGACCGCGAACTCGTGCCCAACGACATGCTCGGCGACATTGATCGCGCCAAGATCGTCATCACCAACTACCATGCCTTCCTGCGGCGTGAACGTCTGGAGCTTTCGAGGGGCGGCCGCGCCCTGCTGCAGGGCCGCGGCGCCGCGCTCGATACGCTGGAAACCGAGGGCCAGATGATCCAGCGCGTGATGCCCGATCTGATGGGGATGAAGAACATCCTGGCGCTGAATGACGAGGGGCATCACTGCTACCGCGAGAAGCCAACTCACGAGGACGAGGGGGACCTGGCGGGCGACGACCGCGACGAAGCGCAGAAAAACAACGAGGCCGCCCGCGTCTGGATCTCAGGCCTCGAAGCTGTGAATCGTCAACTTGGCCTCGCCCGGGTCATGGATCTGTCGGCGACTCCCTTCTTCTTGCGCGGCTCAGGTTACGCCGAGGGCACGCTCTTCCCCTGGACCATGAGCGACTTTTCGCTGATGGACGCCATCGAATGTGGGATCGTCAAGCTGCCGCGCGTGCCTGTGGCCGACAACATCCCCGGTGAGGAGATGCCCCGCTTCCGCAACCTCTGGGAGCACATTCGCACCCGCATGCCCAAGAAGGGCCGCGGCAAGGCCAAGACGCTCGATCCGCTCAGCCTGCCGGTGGAGCTGCAGACCGCGCTCGAAGCGCTCTACGGCCATTATCAGAAGACCTTCGACCTCTGGCAGGAGAACGGCATCCGCGTGCCGCCCTGTTTCATCGTCGTCTGCAACAACACTTCCACCTCCAAGCTGGTTTACGACTACATCTCAGGCTTCCAGCGCGTGAACGAGGACGGTTCCACCACGTTGGAGAACGGCCGCCTGGCGCTGTTTCGCAACTTCGATGAGCATGGCAACCCACTCGCCCGCCCCAACACACTGTTGATTGACAGCGAACAACTCGAATCCGGCGAGGCGCTGGATGACAACTTCCGTGCAATGGCCGCCGACGAGATCGAGCGTTTCCGGCGGGAGATCATCGAGCGCACCGGCGACATCCGCCAGGCAGAAAATCTCACGGATCAGGCCCTGCTGCGCGAGGTGATGAACACCGTGGGCAAGCCGGGGCGGCTCGGCGAGGCGATCCGCTGTGTGGTCTCAGTGTCCATGCTGACTGAAGGGTGGGATGCCAACACGGTGACGCACGTGCTGGGCGTGCGCGCGTTCGGCACCCAGCTCTTGTGCGAGCAGGTGATCGGCCGGGCGCTGCGTCGCCAATCCTATGACCTCAACGAAGACGGACTGTTCGACGCCGAATACGCCGACGTGTTGGGCATCCCGTTCGACTTCACGGCCAAGCCGGTCGTGGCGCCGCCGCAGCCGCCGCGCGAAACGATTCACGTGCAGGCCGTGCGCCCGGATCGCGACGCCCTGGAAATCTGCTTCCCGCGCGTCGTCGGTTACCGCGTCGAGCTGCCCGAAGAGCGGCTGACCGCCCAATTCAACGCCGACTCGGTCCTGGAGCTGACGCCGGATCTCGTCGGCCCCTCGATCACCCGCAACGCCGGCATCATCGGGCAGGAGGTTGACCTGAGCCTGGAGCACCTGAAGGACATGCGGCCCTCGACCCTGCTCTTTCATGTCACCAAGCGCCTGCTCTACACCAAATGGCGCGATACGGGCGAGGAGCCAAAACTGCATCTGTTCGGCCAACTCAAGCGCATCACCAGGGAGTGGCTCGACACCTGCCTGGTCTGCAAAGGCGGCACGTATCCGGCCCAACTGATGTACCAGGAGCTGGCCGACATGGCCTGCGAGCGCATCACGGCCGCCATCACACGCGCGTTCCAGGGCGAGCGGCCCATCAAGGCGGTGCTCGATTCGTACAATCCCACCGGCTCCACCCTCCACGTCAACTTCAACACGTCGAAGATGAACCGCTGGCAGACCGACCCCCGGCGCTGCCACGTCAACTGGGTGATTCTCGACAGCGATTGGGAGGCCGAGTTCTGCCGCGTGGCCGAATCGCACCCACGCGTGCGGGCCTACGTCAAGAACCACAACCTGGGCCTGGAAGTGCCCTACCGCTACGGCTCGGAGACGCGGCGCTACATCCCGGACTTCATCGTATTGGTGGATGACGGCCGCGGCGACGACGACCTGCTGCACCTGATCGTGGAAATCAAAGGCTACCGCCGCGAGGACGCCAAAGAGAAGAAGTCCACCATGGAGACCTACTGGGCGCCCGGCGTGAATCACCTGGGCGTCTATGGCCGTTGGGCCTTCGCCGAGTTTACCGAGGTCTATCAGATCCAGGCCGACTTCGCGGCCAAGATCGAAAACGAGTTCAACAAGATGCTCGTACCCTTCGCAGTCCCGTAGGGACGCCTGAATGTAGATGGATAGCATTCATGTACCACCCCCGTCCCGTAGGGACGCCTGAATGTAGATGGATAGCATCATGTACCACCCCCGTCCCGTAGGGACGCCTGAATGTAGATGGATAGCATTCATGTACCACCCCCGTCCCGTAGGGACGCCTGAATGTAGATGGATAGCATTCATGTACCACCCCCGTCCCGTAGGGACGCCTGAATTTATGGAGAACCAACAATGGCCAACACCTACACATCGCTCTATTATCACATCGTGTTCAGCACCAAGAATCGCGTGCCCTACATCAGGGCAGAGATCGAGCAACGGGTATGGGAATACATGGGCGGCGTGGCGCGCCATCACAACCTGACCGCTCTGCAGATCGGCGGGATTGACGACCACATCCACGCCCTGACCATGGCGCCGCCGACGCTTGCGCCGAGCCAGATCGCGCAATACCTGAAGGGTGACTCGTCCAAGTGGATTCACGAGACCTTCCCAGAGTTACGCGCCTTTGCCTGGCAAGAAGGCTACGGCGCCTTCACGGTCAGCAAGTCCGGGTTGCCGGCGGTGGTGCGTTACATCCAAAATCAACGCGCCCACCACCAAAAGCAAGGTTTTCAAGCGGAGTATCTGGATTTCTTGCAAAGGCACGAGGTTGAATACGATGAACGCTATTTGTGGGGATAATAAATTCAACCGTCCCTACGGGACGATCGCGTATCGCACGACACGAATACCCGGCCATGAATGACCGGCCATGAATGACCGGGCTAAGGTCAGGTGTCCCTACGGGACAAGACGCGCGACCATATCCCGTCCCGTAGGGACGTATGAATTTAGATGACACACCCGCCCGACACCCGTCCCGTAGGGACGTATGAATTTGGACGATGACACACCGGCCCGACATCCGCCCCGTAAGGACGCATGAATTTGGACGACGACGCCCGCCCGGCACGTCCCGTAAGGACACATGAATTTGGACGACGACGCCCGCCCGGCACGTCCCGTAGGGACACATGAATTTGGACGACGACACACCCGCCCGACACCCGTCCCGTAGGGACGTATGAATTTGGACGACGACACACCGGCCCGACATCCGCCCCGTAAGGACGCATGAATTTGGACGACGACGCCCGCCCGGCACGTCCCGTAAGGACACATGAATTTGGACGACGACGCCCGCCCGGCACGTCCCGTAGGGACACATGAATTTGGACGACGACACACCCGCCCGACACCCGTCCCGTAGGGACGCATGAATTTACGGAGATCACAGGATGGCCCAAATCACCACCGCCAAATCCGTCGAAACCCTCAAGCACGACGAGGCCACGCGCCGCAACATCCCCACGGCCGAATACCAATCGGTGCTGAAGCAGGAGGAGCAGTCTCCCCTGCACGTCGCGTACGAGCGCCGCAACCGCGACCTGGACCCGCAGCTCGTCTGGCGCGGCAAGGACATGCGGGATTGGAGCGATCTGGTCGTGCTCGCGCCGCCTCTCTACATCCAGGAGAAGGTACACCCCAAGGTGCTGGTGGATGACCTGCTGCGGCAGACCGCGCGCAGCCGGACGCAGCCGCCCGCAGCGCAGCTCGACCTCTTCGCCGATTTCAACGGCCTGCCCAGCGAAGAGGCCAAGACCGAGTTCTACCGGCACGACCAGAACTGGTCGAACCGCATGATCCTGGGCGATTCCCTGCAGGTGATGGCCAGCCTGGCCGAGCGCGAGGGGCTGCGCGGCAAGGTGCAATGCATCTACCTCGACCCGCCCTACGGCATCAAGTTCAACAGCAACTTCCAATGGAGCACGACCAGCCGCGACGTCAAGGACGGCAACCCGGAGCACATCACCCGCGAGCCGGAGCAGGTCAAAGCCTTCCGCGACACCTGGCGCGACGGCATCCACAGCTACCTCACCTACCTGCGCGACCGGTTCACCGTGGCGCGGGATCTACTCACCGATTCCGGCTCCATCTTCGTGCAGATCGGCGACGAAAATGTCCACCGCATCCGGGCGCTGATGGATGAAGTATTCGGAGAGGATAATCTGATTGCGGTAATCGCTTTCAAGAAGTCGGGTGCGTTTGACACCAATTACTTGCAGTCGAATTATGACCATATCGTGTGGTTTGCGAAGTCCCAAGCGAGTCTCAAATTCCGCTCAGTTCCGGATGTTAAGGAGTTTGGAGAGAAGGATTTGCTTTTCTTCGATACACTTGAGGTAGCACCTTTTGACAGACACCCGATTGCCGGTCTTGGCGTATCTGACCCCACGCAGATTCCGAACCTCGGCGAACCAATCTCAAGAAACCCATTAAACTCGGACGGGTGGGTTGACTCTCTCGGCTACGACTTCGAATACCAGGGGCAAAGCTACTCAGTGCCGAAGAACCGACACTGGACTACAACCTTTACTAACATGACGCGTCTTGGTAAAGCGAACCGATTAATCACCAAGGGAAACACGCTTCGATTCGCTCGTTACTGGAAAGACTATGCGACGCAGAAGAGGAACAATGTTTGGCTTGACACGGCTGGCGGAGGTTTTGTAGGTGATGTTCGCATCTATGTCGTTCAGACAGATGCCAAGGTCATCCAGCGCTGCATCCTCATGGCCACCGACCCCGGCGACCTCGTGCTCGACCCGACGTGCGGCTCCGGCACCACCGCCTACGTCGCCGAGCACTGGGGCCGGCGCTGGATCACGATTGATACCTCGCGCGTCGCGCTGGCGCTGGCGCGCGCCCGCATCATGGGTGCGCGCTATGCCTACTACCTGTTGGCCGATTCGCGCGACGGCCAGCTCAAGGAAGCCGAAGTCACCCGCACTGCACCCTCCACGCAGCCGGTGCATGGCAACCTCCGTCACGGGTTCGTCTACGAGCGCGTGCCGCACATCACCCTCAAGTCCATCGCCAACAACGCCGAGATTGACGTGATCTGGGAGAAGTGGCAGGAGACCCTGGAGTCGCTGCGCGAGAAACTCAACGCCAGTCTGGGCAAGGCCTGGCAGGAGTGGGAGGTTCCCCGCGCGGCCGAAGACCCCTGGCCCGCGGCGACCGCGCAGCTTTTCGACAGACTCAAGGCCGAGCAGGCCCGCGGCGACGAAGGCAACGCCCGCAAGATGGCGGAGTGGCTGCAAGCGATCAACCACAGCCTGGGCCGCAGCTACACCCTGGCCGACCTGCCGGAGCGCGCCGCCGACCCGTGGCCCGCGCCGGACCAACAGATTCACGCCGATTGGTGGCAGGCGCGCAGCGCGCGCCAGCGGGAGATTGACGCCTCCATCGCGGCCAAAGCCGAGTTCGAATTCCTCTACGACAAGCCCTACGAGGACAAGAAGCGGGTGCGCGTGGCCGGGCCGTTCACGGTCGAGAGCCTCTCGCCGCACCGCGTGCTGGGCGTGGACGAGGACGACGAGCTGATTGATACGCTCAAGGAGGGCGGCGCGGCCGAAGGCCAGGACTTCGCCTCGATGATCCTGGAGAATCTCAAGATCGCCGGTGTGCAGCAGGCGCACAAGGACGACCGGATCGTCTTTACCAGCCTCACCGCGTGGCCGGGATATTACCTGTGCGCCGAGGGCCGCTACCTGGAGGGTGAGACGGAGAAGCGCGCGGGCATTTTCATCGGCCCGGAATTCGGCACCGTGAACAAGCCCGACCTGGTGGCCGCGGCCAAGGAGTGCGGTGAGGCGGGATTCGACGTGCTCATCGCCTGCGCGTTCAACTACGAGGCGCACACCACGGAGTTCAGCAAGCTCGGCCGCATCCCCGTGCTCAAGGCGCGCATGAACGCCGACCTGCACATGGCCGGTGAGCTCAAGAACACCGGCAAGGGCAATCTCTTCGTCATCTTCGGCGAGCCGGATATCACGTTGCTGCCCGCTGAAAGCGGCCAGGTGCGTGTCAAGATCAACGGCGTGGACGTCTTCCATCCCAACACCGGCGAGGTGCGCAGCGACGGCCCCGAAGGCATCGCCTGCTGGTTCATTGACACCGACTACAACGAAGAAAGCTTCTTCGTGCGCCACGTCTACTTCCTGGGCGCCAACGATCCCTACAGCGCGCTCAAGACCACCCTGAAGGCCGAGATCAACGAAGAGGCCTGGGCCACCCTCAACAGCGACACCTCCCGGCCCTTCGCCAAACCAACCTCGGGCCGCATCGCAGTGAAGGTCATCAATCACCTGGGCGATGAGGTGATGAAGGTGTTCAAGGTGAGCTGATGTACAATGCCAACTCTTTGGCGGTATCGAAAATCATGGCGCCGCAGATCGGAAATGAAAGGACGCACAGATGATCACCAGGTTGACGCTTCACAATTTCAAGAGCATCGGTACACAGACTTACGAGTTCACTCAGTTCGATCTTCTGGTTGGGCGCAATAATAGCGGAAAGAGCACCGTGCTCCAAGCACTGGCCATCTGGCAGTTCTGCGTGGACGAATTTCATCGCTCAAAGCGCACCGGCTCCAAGGGGATTCAGGTCGTGTTGCCTAACTTCACCGCGCTACCGGTGCCGGAGTTCAACCTGTTGTGGAAGGATAGAACGGATCGTCACTGGCCCTTAGTCAACGGCGCCAAGAAACAGGAATACATCTTGATCGGGATTCGTGTCGAATGGCGACGAGCGACAGGCGAGACCGATTCGTTTGGTGTGCAATTACGCTATCACTCGCCACAGGCGATCTACGCGATTCCTGGCGATGGTTGGGCGAAATTCCGTACGCTTGAGCAGCAGGGCGATCTGCCAACAATCGTCTATGTGCCGCCATTTTCTGGCCTGGAGACTGCGGAGAAGCGGGTGGACATTGCTCCTTTTCGCCAACAGGTAGGCAAAGGCCAACCCGGCAGTGTGCTGCGCAATTTGCTCCTGCGGGTGTGCCCCTCGCCTCCCCGTGAGGAGGACGGGCGGGCTGCCAAAGGCTATACACCGCCTGCGGACTGGCAAGAGGTGGCTGACGTTATCAAGCGTTGGTTCTCTGTCACGATTCATGAGCCACAATACGACTTAGTCAAGGATGTCAACATCACCGTCCAGTACCAACAAAACGGCAAGGACTACGACATCATCGCCCAGGGCAGCGGCTTCCATCAGACCTTGACATTGTTGGCGTTTCTGTACGGCTACCATCCGACAACTATCCTGCTCGACGAACCGGATGCTCACCTGCACGTCAATCTACAACGCGAGATTCTGGATTACTTCAAGCGGAAATCTCTTGAGCGCAACATTCAGTTCTTGATCGCCACACACGCAGAGGAGTTCGTACGTGGTGTAGACCCCAGCCAGATCGTTTCCCTGCTAAATCAAGTGCCCACCCGTCCTCAATCCGCGCCGAATGTGCTGCGGGCAATGGCGGAAGTGTCCAATGAAGAGATCATGCGCCTGATGACATCGCCTTACATTCTCTATGTTGAAGGAGAAAGCGATGAGCGCATTCTGCGCGCGTGGGCATCGCAATGTGGCGCGCAGGATGCTGTGGGAAAAGTCTGTTTCAAAGCGATGAGTGGTGGCAGCAAGAAGGACATGAAAGTCAAGGCGGACGAGCATTTCGCCGCACTGCAGCAGATCATTCCAGGGGTTGCAAGGCTGATGCTCTTCGACTATGACAGCAGCGAGAATGCTTTCCACCCTGATCCGAACAACCCCGCGTTGGCTGAGTGGAAGCGCAAGAACATCGAGAACTACCTGTTGGTTTCGGATGCCTGGAAGCGTGCCGCACTGAAGCAACTGAATATCGGTGAGGGCGAGCTCTTTGCGCTGCCGGTGCTGGGCATCATTGATGAATTCTTTACCGGGCAGAACCTGACCTTGCCACCAGGTAGGAACTGGCGCAGTATCACTGCAAACGTGTTTAGCGTGGTAGATGGTAAGCGCATTTTGTTCGAGAACGACGATTCGCTGTTTCACCAGTTAAGAAATGCTAAGCAGGCCGCGCAGCTGCTTCGCGAACAAGTGGCCGCAATTATGACCATCGCCGAAATCCACGAGGATGTGCATAGGTTCTTCAGCAAACTAGTTGCACTGACCAAACCTGTGGGGTGAGCGCCTGAAACTGGGTGGGATGGCACTACCCCCTATGTGGCCTGCACACGGGCGCGCGATCACCTGTTGGTGACGAGCGTCTACCCGGCATCGGAATTTCTGGACGATTTGAGAGTATAGCCGGATGGTAGTGGCTGCCGGCTACGGGCCTGGCTAATGTCCGCTGTTAGGAAATGGGCTGAAACCCAGATCCTCTCCAAGCCGGTCGTCAAGAAGGTGCTGCCGCCGTCGTCATAGGACGATAGCCTGCCCGCTCTCATTTTCATCAAACACGACGAGGGAGGTTCTCATGTCAACGTGGCGGATTGAAATTCATCGGTCGGTGGTGTGCTCCCTTGCGCTACTCCTCCTTGTGCTCCTGATTCCGCCCTTGTCCATCCAGGCCGCCGCGCAGACGCCCGTTGATGGCTGGACCGTGCTGGAAGTGATGCCGCCCGGCCCGCCGACTCAACCCAATCTCCTGCTGAATTCTGGCCTGGAGAGCGGCAGCGCCACCAGCGCGGATCATTGGGCGCCGTATGGGCAGGGCTACGCCGTGGATGCCGTCGTTGCGCACAGCGGCAGTCGCTCCATCCGCCTGACCAACGCCAGCGCCGGCGATGAACGCGGCGCGTCGCAGGTCGTGCAGCTCAACCAGGCCGTCGCGCAGCCGCTCTACTTTGGCGGCTGGAGTCGCGCCGCCAACCTCACCGGCCAGTCCGGCTACGCCTACTCCATCTACCTCGACATCCTCTACACCGACAACACCTGGCTCTGGGGCCAGGTCGTCACCTTTGCCACCGGCACGCACGACTGGGAATACCAGGAAAGCTACGTCCTGCCGGCCAAGCCGATCAAAACCGTCTATTTCTACCTCCTGCTGCGCTGGGAATACACCGGCTCGGTTTGGTTCGACGACCTGACCCTGCAAACGCTGCCCGGCGAACTGGCCGTCTTCGATGACGTGCTCGTCGCCGCGCCGCCCACACCGCCCGACCTCAGCGGCCAGCCGCTCCTGAACCTGAGCACCGGCGATGGCCTCGACCTGTCGCTCACCCAGGCCGGCGGCGCGGTCGCGGCCCTCACCCTCGATGGCGCGCCGCTGGTCCCGACCGGCCGCGCCTACACCGGCGGCTTCTTCGTGCGCGATGTTGCCAACGGTTCTGACTTTGTCCACTTCGGCGGCGCGGTCAGCCAGGCGGGCGGCGCCTTACAGCAGACGGCCAGCCTGCCTGCCCTGGGCCTGACCCTGACCGCCACGCTGACTGTGCAAAACGGCCACCTGGACATCAGCGGCGACCTGGGCGATACCAGCGGCCTGGATCGCGCCGTCACCCTCTACTTTGCCCTGCCCTTCGACGCCAGCGGCTGGACGTGGGGCGATTCCCTGCGCAGCGGCCGGCCCATTGCCGGCGCGGCCGAATTCCGCAACACCACGTCCGACGGCTGGAGCGACGGCCCCGTCAGCCGCACCCCCTGGTCGGCCGTCACCGCGCCCGGTTCATCCGCGGCCGGCCTGAGCCTGGCCTTTCCTCTCGACGCGCCGCGCCAGGTGCGCCTGGTGCAAAACCCGGTCACACGCCAGTTCTACCTCGCCTTCGATCTGGGATTATCGTCAGCCGCCAGCCTCAATCCGAGCCGCGCCTCTTTCCGCTTCTTGATCTACCGCCACAGCGTGAGCGCCGGCGTCAACGGCATGCGCGCGGCCGCGCAGCGTTACTACAACGCCCTGCCTGCCCTGTTCACGCGGCGCACGCCGCCGGGCGGCGAGGGCATCTGGGTCGCCTTTTCCGATCTCGACGCCATCCCCAACCTGCAAGATTTCCACATCGTCTATCACGAGGGCGACCTCACGCAGGTGCCGTTCGATGACGGCGCGGGCGTCAGCACCCTGCGCTACGTCTCGGAGCCGTGGTCATACTGGATGGCGATCAGCGATCCGAACGTCAACAACACCGATTACAACCAGGTGTTGGCCTATCTGCAGAATCAGTATGTCAATGGCAGTGGTTGGGAACAGCAAATGGCCGAGGCGACCCTCAGCGCGGGCAGTTTCGACGAGGCCGGCCGCTATCGCTACGAGGCCACGGCCGCGCCCTGGTGCAACAACGGCGGCAACTGCGCGGTCTTCACCGTCAACCCCGACCCGGAGGTCAGCGTGGCGCCGTACACGCGCAACAAAGCGCAGATGGACTGGAATTCTTCGGTGTGGGGCGCGTACAGCACCGTGCCCGGGCTGGACGGCGAGTACATTGACAGCTTCCTATCGCAGGCGCCCGTCTACAACTTCCGCCGGGAACATTTCGCCGCGGCCGCCGAGCCGCTGACGTTCGACCCGGCCAGTCATGCCCTGGCGATTCCGGAGGTGTTTTCGGTCTACGAGTTTGCGCGCTGGCTCAGCCAGGATGTGCATGCCCGCGGCAAGCTGATGATGGCGAACGCGATGTTCCTGGGGCTGCCGTGGGGCGGCGATCTCTTCGACTTCAACGGTTCAGAGGTCAACTGGTACGAGAGCGGGCAGTTCACCCCGCCCAGCGATGACCGGCTGCTCTACCTGCGCACCCTGTCCTACCAGAAGCCGTATGGCACGCTGATGAACATGAACTTCAATCAACTGACCTACAACCGCGTGGAGACCTACTTCCAGATCAGCCTCTTCTACGGCATCTTCCCCAGCATGTTCAGCGCCGACGCGTCCGGCAACCGCTACTGGGATCAGCCCGCGCTCTACAACCGCGACCGGTCGCTGTTCATCAAGTACATTCCGCTCATCCAGGCCATCAGCCAGGCCGGCTGGCAGCCGCTGACCAGTGCGCAGAGCAGCAGCGCCAGCGTCTACCTGGAGCGCTACGACAGCGGTGTTGGCCTCTACCTGGCCGGCCGCAACATGACTGCCGGCACCGTGGCTCCCACGCTGACCATCTTCAGCGCCGGCGCAGGGCTGCCCGCCAACGGCGCGTTCAGCGTGCGGGAGCTGATCGCCGGCACGCGGCAGCGCGTGGACGCCAGCGGCGGTCAACTCACCTGGACGCCCACCCTGCCGGCCGCCGGCGTCGCCCTCTTTCGCCTCTGTCCGCTCGGCGATGTGGACGACACCTGCGCCGTAGATGTAGTGGATGTGCAGGCCGTCGCCAGCTTCTTCGGTCAGACCGTCCCGCCCGCGCCCCTCGCCTACGATTTCGATCAGGATGGCACCGTTGACCTGGACGATGTGATGTTAGCGGCCGGGCAGTGGGGCTGGTGAAAATATTCTCTCACGAATCGTAACTGCTCACCCTGCAGGCCGATTTGGACAGGATGAACAGGATGTACAGGATTCTTGCTCTGTGGTGTGCAAAACTATCGGCACGAGAGTTCGAATATCCTGTCAATCCTGTGAATCCTGTCTGAATTCCAGGCAGACCCAGCAGTTACCACGAATCGCTAAATTGGGGCGGTCGCTTCTCCACGAACGCGCTGAAGCCCTCCCGCGCGTCGCTGCTGCCCAACAGCGCCACCATCTCGTCCACTTCCAGCTTGAGACCGTCGGCCAGCGGCATTTTCAGCCCTTCGCAGATGGCCTTGACGCTGGCCCGGATCGCCAGGCCGCCTTTGGATGCAATTTTGACCGCCAGCGCCAGCGCCTCGTCCAGCACCTTGCCCGGTTCCACCACCTTGTTGACCAAGCCCAGCCGCTGCGCCTCGGCCGCGTCCAGCAGATCGCCCGTCAGGATGATCTCCATCGCCCTGGCTACGCCGATCTGCCGCGTCAGGCGCTGCGTGCCGCCCCAGCCGGGGATGATACCCAGGTTGATCTCCGGCTGGCCCAGCCGCGCCGCGCTGCTGACGATGCGCATGTGACAGGAGAGGAAAAGCTCCATCCCGCCGCCCAGACACACGCCGTTGACGGCCGCGATGACCGGCTTGCGGCTGGCTTCGATCATGGCAAAGGTCGCCTGCCCGAATTCGATCATCGCCCGGCCCTGCCCCTGCGCGCCGGCCGCGGCCAGCTACTTGATGTCCGCGCCGGCCACGAAAAAGCGCGTCCCCGCGCCGGTGATGATGATGACCTTTACCGCCGCATCCTCATGCACCTCCCAAAACGCCGCGTTCAAATCGCTCATCGTCTGCCCATTGAACGCATTCGCCGGCGGATGGTCAATCGTCAAAATCGCAATTCGCTCATGGATGTCTGTTTTTACAAATTGTCGCTCTGTCATGCACATTCCCCTTCTTTACAAACGCTGCTGAATGCTCAGAGATCAGAGATCACCACTTGCCACTCCTCACTTCGCGCCTTCGTGCCTTCGTGCCTTCGTGCCTTCGTGCCTTCGTGCCTTCGTGCCTTCGTGCCTTCGTGCCTTCGTGCCTTCGTGCCTTCGTGCTTCGCGCCCTTCGTAACCTTCGCGCCTTCGTGCCTTCGTGCCTTCGTGCTTCGCGCCCTTCGTAACCTTCGCGCCTTCGCGCTCCAAACGCCCTCACTCCCCCTACCTCCACGCCGGCCAGCGATCATCCCCCGGTCGTTTGACCACCACGCGCGGGGCGCGATCGCCGTCCACCTCCAGCGCGTAGAGATCATAATCGCCCAGGCTGTCGGGCTGCGCGGTGTACACCAGCCAGGCCCCGTCGGGCGACCAAGCCGGCAGTTCATCCGGGAAGCTGTTGCGCGTCAACCGGTACTGCTCGCGCCCGTTCGCGGCCATCACGTACAGCTCGAACTCCCCATCGTCCCGATCCGACATGAACGCGATGCGCCCACCGTCAGGACTCCACGCCGGCTCGATATTGCGCGCCCGGATCGTGGTCAGCGGTCGGGCTTCACCGCCCTCCGCGTCAACGACAAAGATGTTGGCGTACGGTTCGCCGCTGGCGAAGCGATGAAATACAATCTGTCTGCCATCCGGCGACCAGTCGGGGCCGCCTTCGTCCTGGGCCGCCGCGGCGTTGCCGGTCAACAGGCCGCGCAATCCACTCCCATCGCGGTTGATGACAAAGATCGTGCGGCTGCCCGTGCGGTCCGACACGAAGGCCAGGCGGGCGCCGTCGGGACTCCAGGTTGGTTCGCTGTCTGACTGATCGAGGCTGGCGCCTGAATCAATGGCCTGCGGCTCGGCAAGAGCGTCTGTGACCTCCAGCAGATAAAGCGCCGCGCCGCTCTGGCGAAAACCCTGCACCGCCAGCCGCCTGTGCTCAGGCGACCAGGCTGGCGCGCCTTCCAGCAGGTCGGTCGTGGCCGTGAGTTGACGCGGCGCGGCGCCGGCATCCTCCAGCAGCCAGATGTCATAGTTTTGACCGGTGCTCGCCATCCAGGCGATGGCGCCCAACCCGTCGGGTAGTGCCTTGGCGCAAGCCGTGAGGAAGAGGGCGGAAGAAGCGACCAGCAGAAGAACGAGCAGACGCGAGAGGCGCCGCGTCCACAACCGGCCCAAACGTGCAGGGTCCATGAAAGCGGCGCCTCCTTCGGAAATTGTTACCTGCCCATCTTGAACATCGTGAACAGCCGCGTGGCCAGCATGATGTCACCATCGAGCTGCAGCTTGCCGCTCATGAACGCGCTCATGCCGTTCAGGCGACCGGCGATCATATCCACATAGTCCTGGCTGTCCATCGTCAGCGTCAACGTCGGGTTCTCCAGCAGGCCCTCATTGACGGTACACGCGCCATCCGCGATGTGAATGCCCCAATCGCTGGCGCCCTCGCCGGTCAGGTGATACTGAATGGTCGCCTCAACCCCCTCAGCGGCCTCCGGAATGAATGCCGTCGGCATCGAAGCCATCATGCCACGTAGTTTTTCTTCCATGGTTGTTTTTCCCTCGTTTTCGTATTTCGACTCACGTCGTGACCGCTCACTGGGAGCGGCTCGCTATCTTACTGAAGATTCTCGAAAATGCCGGCTGCGCCCATGCCGCCGCCGATGCACATCGTCACCATGCCATAGCGGCTGCCGCGGCGCTGCATCTCGTGGATGATCTGCACCGTCAGCTTGGCGCCGCTGCAGCCCAGGGGATGCCCCAGCGCAATCGCACCGCCGTTGACATTGACCTTGTTCTCGTCAATGCCCAGCTCCCGCACCACTGCCAGCGACTGCGCGGCAAAGGCTTCGTTCAGTTCGATGAGATCCATGTCCTCCAGGTTGAGTCCGGTCAACTTCAGCACCTTGGGAATGGCCGCGATGGGACCGATGCCCATCACCTCCGGCGGCACGCCGCCCACTGCAAAGCCCACAAAGCGCACCAGCGGCTTCAGGCCCAGGCGCTCCGCCTCCTCCCGTTCCATCACCAGCACCACCGCCGCGCCGTCGCTCGTCTGGCTGGAGTTGCCCGCCGTCACCGTCCCCTTGACATGGAAAACCGGCCTGAGCTTGGCCAACGCCTCCAACGTGCTGTCGCCGCGCGGCCCCTCATCCGTGTCGAAAACAAAGCTGCGTGTCAGGCGCTTGCACGTTCCCATCTCGACCTCGACGATCTCGACCGGCACCGGCGTGATTTCATCCCTGAACCTGCCGCCCTGAATCGCGGCCGTCGCCCGTTGATGCGAGCGCAGCGCGAACGCATCCTGATCCGCGCGCGTGATCTTGAACTGGCGCGCCACGTTTTCCGCGGTAATGCCCATGCTGGTGTAGGCCGCGGGATGATTGCTCGCCAGCCACGGGTTCGCCATGAACTTGTTGCTGCTCATCGGCACCATGCTCATGCTCTCCACGCCGCCGGCCAGAATGGCCTTGCCCATACCGGTCATGATCTGCTGACTGGCGAGGGCAATGGTCTGCAAACCCGACGAGCAGAAGCGGTTGACGGTCTGTCCGGCCACATCGTGCGGCAGTCCGGCCCGCATCGCCGCGATGCGCGCCACGTTCATGCCCTGCTCCGCTTCTGGCATCGCGCAGCCCAGGATCACATCCTCAATCTGCGACGCTTCGACGGCCGGCGCCTGTCTCAGCACGTCCTGGATCACCCGCGCGGCCAGGTCGTCCGGTCGTGTGGTGCGTAGCGACCCTTTGCCCGATTTTCCCACTGCCGTGCGCGCGGCCGCCACAATGACTGCTTCTTTCATCATCATCATCATTCTATTCCCCTCGTTCGGCCTAGTTGCGCAGCGGCTTGCCCGTCTGCAACATATGGAAAATGCGCTCCAGCGTCTTCGGTTCACCCAACAGGGACAAGAACGCTTCACGTTCCAGGTCCAGGAAGTATTTCTCATCCACCCACTGCGGCTGGCTGATGTCGCCGCCGCACAGGACATAGGCCAACTTGCGCCCCACATGCGCATCGTACGCGCTGATGAAACCGCCCTCCTGCATCAGGTGGATGCCGATCATCAGGTTAGCCAGCGCGTCGCGCCCTGCCGCATAGCAGTTGCGCACGGGATGGTCCGCCTTGTAACCGGCCGACGCCATCGCCAGCACTTCGCGCTTGGCTTCGGCCAGCAGATAATCCTTGTTCATCACCACCACATCGTCCGGGCTGAGGAAGCCAATGCTGCGCGCTTCTTCGGCGCTCGTGCTCACGCGCGCCTGCCCAATGGTCATGAACGCGTTCTGCAGCCAGGGGCCGGGGAACGGATTGTCCACCTTCATGTGTGGCGATATCAGTCGTCGCACGATCTCTTTGCAGCCGCCGCCGGCCGGGACCAGGCCCACACCCACTTCCACCAGGCCCATGTAGGTCTCGGCCGCGGCCACCACGCGGTCGCCGGCCATGGCGACTTCCGCGCCGCCGCCCAACGCCAGCCCAAAAGGCACCGTCACCACCGGCTTGTTGGCTCGGCGTATTCGTTGCAGCGTCTCTTGCAGCCGGCTGACGGCCAGCTCCAGTTGCCCCCACTGCTTCATCTGCGCGCCCATGCCGATCGCGGCCAGGTTGGCGCCCACACAGAACTGCTCGCCCTGGTTGCCGATCACCATGCCTTCATAGTCGGTGCGCAGGCGGTCCATGCCCAGCTCAATCATCTTGGTGACGTCGTCGTCCAGCGCATTCATCTTGGAGTGAAACTCCACCAGCAGCACCCCGTCGCCCATATCCAGCAGACTGGCGCTTGGGTTGCGCTCGATCAGGCGGTGATGCCGGCGCTCCTTCCACATCGCCAGCGAAACCAGGTTCTCGTCCAGGTCATCCGCCTCGAACTGGCGCCGCAGGGGCCGGTAGTGGAACAGATAGTCGCCTTCGCGTGAGTAGAAGTGGCGATGCCCGCGCGCCACCATCTGCTTGACCCACGGCGCCACCTTCAGCCCGTCCGCCTCCATGCGCTTGACGGTCTCTGGCACCCCCAGGGCGTCCCAAATCTCGAACGGCCCCAGTTCCCAGTTGAAACCCCAGCGCAGCGCCTGGTCCACCGCTTCTACCGTCTCGCTGATCTCCGGCACCTGGTTGGCCGCGTAGGCCAACGTGCGGCTGAGAACGAACCAGATGAGCTGGCCGGCGCGGTCGTCCGCCGCGGCCAGGGCGCGCAGGCGTTCCGCCAGCGGTTTCGAGCGCTGTTCGCCCACACTCTTCCAGCGCGGCTTCTGCGGCTGCAGGTACTCAAAGGTTGTCGGATCGAGGTGCCAGAACTCCTTCACGCCCCCCGCGCCCGTCACCTGCTTGTAGAAGCCCTGGTTGGTCTTGTTGCCCAGCCAGTTGCGGCTCAACATCCCCTCGAACAGCGTCACCAGGCGCGTCGAAGCCAGCACCTCTCGCTCCGGATCGTCCGGCAGCAGCCCGTATAAATTCTTGCTCACATAATAGGCCACATCAATGCCGGCCAGGTCCGCCAGGCGAAACGTCCCCATCTTCGGCCGGCCGATCAGTTCACCCGTCAGCGCGTCCACTTCTTCCACCGTGTAGCCGTTGGCCAGCCCGTAGTCAATGGTGTAGGACGCCGCGATCTGCCCGATGCGGTTGGCAATGAAGTTGGGCGTGTCTTTGCACACCACCACCCCTTTGCCCAGGGTGCGCGCGCAAAAGTGCGTGATGAACTCCACCGCGCCGGGCAGGGAATCGGGCGTCGGAATCACTTCGATCAGTTTCATGTAGCGCGGCGGATTGAAGAAGTGCGTGCCCATGAAGTGCTGGCGGAAGTCCAGGCTGCACCCTTCGGCAATGGCATGGATGGGCAAGCCAGAGGTGTTGCTGGTCACCAGGCTGCCGGCGCGATTGTCCTCGCCCGGCTTACGGCGCACGGCATCAATGCGCGCCATCAAGGCCCGCTTCATCTCCAGCTTTTCTACGATCACCTCGATGATCCAGTCGGCCGTGGAGACCGCGGCCTCGAAGTCATCTTCCAGGTTGCCCAACTTGATCAGGTTGGCGGTTTCAGACGAAAACAGGTTATCGGGTTTTGTTTTCACCAGGCGGTCGAAGCCGGCCTGCACAATCCGGTTACGTGCTTTGGGGTTGGTCATCTCCGCCGGCTTCAGGTCCGGCGGCACAATGTCCAACAGCGTGACAGGAATGCCCGCGTTCGCCAGGTGGCCGGCGATGGCGGCGCCCATGGTGCCGGCGCCAATGACGACCGCGCGGTTGATTTCATAAGACATGCGTCAATCTCTCCTCTGCGCGCCTGCGCTACTTCAGTTCGCGCCGCGTGTAGCCCAGGATGCGCCGCGCCACAATCAGCGTGTTGATCTGGCCCGTGCCTTCGAAGATGTCGTTGATCTTCGCGTCGCGCATCCACTTTTCCACCAGGAACTCGTGCGAATAGCCCAGCGGCCCCAACAGTTCCACCGCCTTCTGCGTCACCCGCGTCACCACCAGGCCGGCCTTGGCCTTGGCCATCGCCGCCTCCAGGCTGTTCGACTGCCCCTGATCCATGTACGCGGCTGAGCGCACCGTCAGCAGCCAACCGGCCTGAATGTCCATTTCCATTTCCAGCAGGTCGCGCTGCACACTGGTGAGCTTGTACTTCGGCACGCCATAGGGCATGCTGATGCCCTCTTTCTTCAGGGTGTCGCGGGTAAACTCGAACGCCGCGCGCGCAATGCCGATCGCACTGGCGGCCACCCAGGGCCGTGACGAATCGAAAGTCTTCATGGCGCCCTTGAAGCCCTTGTCCTGCCCGTTGCCGTTGCCCTCGCCTGCTTTGGGCGCGTCCAGCGCCCCCAGGATGTTGTCATACGGGATGCGGCAGTCTTCGAAGACCAGGCTGACGGTGTCGCTGGCGCGGATGCCCAACTTGCGCTCTTTCTTCGCCACCGTCATGCCGGGCGTCCCGGCTTCCACCACGAACGGCTTCATCGTCGCGCGCCCGGCCGTTCGCCCAGCCGTCGCCCATACCACCACCAGGCCGTTGCTCTCCTGGGTCGCCAGCGCGCCGCTCGTGCAATAGATCTTTTCGCCGTTGAGCACCCACTCGTGGGTGGCCTCGTCCAGCCGTGCTGTGGTCTGAATGTTCGAAGTGTCCGAGCCGGCGTGTGGCTCGGTCATGGCCATGGCGCCCCATTTGGGCGCGCCCTCGGTGAAACGGCGCAAGAAGCGTTCTTTCTGCTCCGGCGTGCCCACCGCGTTGATCGCCGCGCCGCCCAGCGCGCTCGACGGTGTACACAGGTAGATGCCGGCATCGCCCCAGGACAGCGCCTCGATCATGTGGATCATCCTGACGTTGTCGTTTGACGCCTTTTTGGGCTTGTCTTCGGCCTTTGGCTGGCTGTCGCCGTTCTTGGCCGGGCGCGGCAAATAGCTGCGCTCGATTTGCTGCATGAACGGCCAGATGAACTGGATGTATTCGATCGGTCGCTCATGCTCATGTTCATCGAAGTAGCGCGACAAGCGACGCATGACTTGCTCGGCCGCCATCTGAGCCAACTTCGTCTGTTGGGCCACCTCTACTGGAACTGAGAATTCAATTGGCATTGGAGTCCTCCGTATCGTACTTGACGTGGGGTGAATGACGACGCGTCGTCGTTCACCTGTCTCAGATCATGGCTAAACCGGTCAGCGTTCCGAAGCCGCGGCCATTGCGCAGCCACATTTCCACCGGATGTTCTTTGACGTAGCCGTGTCCACCCAGCACCTGGACCGCGCCGTCGGTGACATTCATCACCATCTGATCGGCCTGCATGCGCGCCAGGTAAGCCTCACGTGTCGCATCCCGCCCCTGGTCGAGTTTCCAGGCCGCTTCCCAGGTCATCAGCCGGGTGGCATCAATCTCAATCGCCATGTTAGCCAGGATGAAGGCGATGGCCTGGCGCGAGGCAATCGGTTCGCCGAAAGCTTCGCGCTCTTTGGCATACTCACGCGCATAGTCGTAAGCGGCGCGTGCCTGCCCCACGGCCAGGGCGGACATCGCCACGTTGGTGTGGTTGAGCAGGTTGCCGAACTGGCACCCCTGCTCACCGCCCAGGCGGTTACTGGCCGGCACCCGCACACCTCTGAGCGTGACCCGGTACAGGGAAAGCGCGCTGAAACCCATGGTTTTCTCGCGCGCGCCGATGGTCAGCCCGGCGATCGGTGCATCCACCAGGAAGGCCTGCGTCTTGCCATCTTGCGCGGCGTAGACCAGCAGCAGGTCGGCGCGGTCGGCCAGCGGTACGAAGGCCTTGACGCCATCGAGGACATAAACGTCGCCGTCACGCGTGGCCGTTGTTTGCAGTTCATTCGGATCGAATTGGATACGCGGCTCGATGAGCGCGGCCGTGGCAGGGTAGAAGGTCGCGTCACAGAAACGAGGTAGATAGGCTGCTTTCTGCTCATCGGTGCCGCACAGTAGCAGCGGCGTGGTCACCAGGCTTGGCGCCAGCAGATGCAGACTGGTGGCAATGTCCCCCCAACCCAACTCTTCGGCAAAGAGGGCGCCTGTCACCGCTGACAGCGCGCCAAAACCGCCATACTGGTCAGGAATGGCGCTTGGAATCAGTCCCAGGTCCCAGCCGGTGGCGATGACATCATCAGGGATGGCGCCACGATCAACGGCTTTACGGTAAACCGCGCGCATGTTGCGGCTGGCAAAACGCTGAACGGTTTCGGTCAACATGCGCTGTTCATCTGTCAAGTCAAACGAGTACATGCTCTACGCACCTTGTTATTTGATTTTTTTCAAGCAGATCAATGGCGATCGAAAGGGAAGCTCAAATGTATGATACACCCTTTAACGCATCGCGTCAAATCAAACCGTTTTGTCAGTAGTTCCAGATGTACCCGGAATCGAGGCTTCAGCCGGCCTGCCACAGGGTTCTCTCCAGATGTCTTCAGCGACCACATTCGGAATTCCTGCCTTTGCGTTGAAAATAGCGCAAAAATGCCTTGCATGTGCTACAATCGGTTGCATCATGGCTATTATGATTCTACCACCCGATGTGGTGGGCAAAATCGCTGCCGGCGAAGTGGTCGAACGTCCGGCCTCGACAGCCAAAGAGCTGATCGAAAACAGCCTGGACGCCGGCGCGACGGATATCCGCGTGGAGATCCGTGAGGGTGGGCGGCGCCTCCTGCGGGTGATTGATAACGGCTGCGGCATTCCCCACGCCGAGGTGGAGTTGGCGGTCGCACGCCACGCCACCAGCAAGCTGCGCACAGCCGACGACTTGCAGCACATCACGACGCTGGGGTTTCGTGGCGAAGCCCTCAACAGCATTGCCGCTGTTTCACAGATGACCATTCTCACCCGCAGCGCCAGCGAAGAGACGGGCGCCCAGGTGCGTCTGGAAGGCGGACAGATCGTGGCGCGTGAAAGCCACGGCGCGCCCCCCGGTACGGTCATCACGGTGGAAAACCTTTTCTTCAACATGCCGGCCCGCCTCGCCTTTCTCCGTCAACCCCAAACCGAGGGTGGGCACATTGCGGAGATGATCGCCCGCTATGCCCAGGCCTTCCCCGAACGGCGCTTTAGCCTGCTGGCCGATGGCCGCCTGGTCTTTCAGTCAACCGGCAGCGGCGCCCTGACCGATGTCCTGGTCAAGGTTCACGGGCTGGATGTGGCGCGCGAGATGATCCCCGTCGGCGTTTTCGGAGAAAATCGCCCCCCCGTCGGCGTTTTCGGAGAAAATCGCCCCCCCGCCAGCCTGACGCCCACGGTTTGGGGCTACATCGGCCTGCCGTCGCAACACCGGGCCAACCGCAACCACATCACTTTTTTCCTCAACCGTCGTTGGATTCAGGACCGCACGCTCACTTACGCCGTGCTGGAGGCGTACCATACCTTTCTGCCGGTGGGCCGCTATCCCCTGGCCACGCTGCTGATCGAACTGGAACCGAGCCTGGTAGATGTCAATGTGCATCCGACGAAGGCCGAAGTGCGCTTTCGCGACCCGCGCGCGGTTTACCGGGCCGTGCAAAAAGCGGTGCATCAGGCTCTCATCGAACAGGCGCCGCTGCCCAGCGTCACCCTGCCCGCGCCGACCCCAGGCTGGGGCCAACCCGACGGCTGGGAGGAGCGCCGCCAGGCCTTGCTCAACGCCGGGCAGGCGCCTCAACAGCCTGAACTAGGCTTGCCGCGGTCCGCCCTTGCGCCGGCTCCGCTGCCGACGCCTGACGAGCAGGGGGTAGCGCCGTGGCCTGCCGAGCCGCCGACCGCCTCCGACCTACCGATGCTGCGGGTTATCGGCCAGGCCGGCGCGACCTACATCATCGCCGAGGGGCCTGATGGCCTCTATTTGATTGACCAACACGCCGCGCACGAACGCATCCTGTATGAAAAGATGACGGCAGAGATGCAACGCCATGCGGTGCCCAGCCAAGCCCTGTTGGAACCGATCACGTTCACACCGCTGGGTCACCATGCCGGCCTGCTGGCCGAATATGCGGCCGTGCTCAACGACCTGGGTTTTATTCTGGAGCCTTTTGGCGGTCACACCTATCTGGTGCGCAGCGTGCCGGCCATCATGCACCGCGCTGACCCTCATCAAGCCACGCAGGAGGTGCTGGAGGGCCTGGCACAGGAAGAAGACCTGGTCAATGACGCGCGCGAGGCGCGACTGGTGCGCATCATCTGTAAGCGGGCCGCGATCAAAGGGGGCCAAACGCTGTCCTTGATCGAAATGCGCGAGCTGATCCGCCAACTGGAGGCTTGTCAAAGCCCGCGCACCTGCCCGCACGGCCGCCCAACCATGATTGCGCTCAGCGCCGTGCAACTGGAAAAGTTCTTCGCCCGGCGTTGAATCCTGAACTTGCTATCTATTATGTGTGTGTTATACTGCAAGCGGGAATAGACTTCACTTTTCCGCTTAAGGAAACAAGCGCAATTCGTGCTCGCTTGCAGTACATAATCTTGTGCTGATTTTCCAACCATGAAACCCCAAAAGGAGTAAACAAAACTTGTCAGAACCATATCAAGTCGCTGTGGAAGCGATGGAGAACCGCCAGGCGCGAGTGACCATTACGATCCCCGAGGCGCTGGCCGACCCCGTTCTGCGCAAAACGGCCAGGCGCGTGGCGGGCGAGATTCGGATTGCCGGTTTCCGACCGGGCAAGGCCCCCTACGAGGTCATTGTGCGCCGCGTCGGCCGCGAGGCCCTGGTGCAAGAGTCTCTCGATGCGCTCTTCGATCTGGCCTACACAGACGCCATCGCGCAAAGCGAACTAGCGCCCAGTGGTCGGCCCAGTCTCTCCGACTACACCGCCGAGCCGATCTCGCTGACGCTGGTGGTGCCGCTGCAGCCGGTCGCTGACCTGGGCGACTACCGCTCGAATCTGCGCATCCCCATGCCGCAGGTCATAATAGCAGATGAAGATGTGGATAAACTGGTGGATGAGATGCGCGACCAGCGCAGCGCTTGGTCACCGGTTGACCGCCCGGCTCAGTTCGGTGACATGGTAACGGTGGACATCAGCGGTATGGCCGGCGAGGACCAGGTGATCCAGCGCGAAGGCTGGGACATAGAACTGAGTGACACCGATGATGGCCTGGTGCCTGGCCTGAATGCTGCGTTCGTCGGCATGGCGATCGGCGAGACCAAATCCTTCGTGTTGACCTACCCTGACAGTTCAACGTCGCAGTGGGCAGGGCACGCGGTAGAGTTCAACACCACGATGCAGGGGGTCAAGGCCAAGGTCGCGCCCACCGATGAGGAATTGGCCCAGGAAGCGGGCGACTTCCCTGATTATGCCGCACTGCGCGCCCATCTGCGCGGCAACCTGGAAGAGGAACGCCGTGGCCAGGCTGAGACAGACTACCGTCATGCCGTGCTGGAAGCCGTCGTCGCGAACGCGGTAACGCTCGACTTCCCGCTGCAGTTGGTCGAAGATGAGCAGGCGCGGATGCTCGAAGAGTACAAAGACGAATACCGCAACTTGGGCCTGGACTTCGAAAGCTATTTGCGCTATACCCAGCAGACGGCGGAGCAAGTGAGCGAGGGGCTGCGCCCTATGGCGGAGGGCCGCGTCAAACAAAAACTAGCTCTGGCCGCCACCGTGCGCGCCGAGAATGTACACCTGCATGCGGAGGATTTGGAGTCTGAGATCGAGTCCGTGGCACGCACCATGAAGGACGATCAGGCTGAAAGTTATCGCACGCTGATGCATTCAGAGGGTGGGCAGATGTACCTGCTGGAACAGTTGATCAACCGGCGTTCGCTGGATCGCCTGGTGGCCATTGCCCAGGGCAACCCGCTGCCGCCCGATGTGCATGACCAGGACGAGGGTCACGACGAGGGTCACGACGAGGGCCAGGACGAGGGCCATGACGAGGGTCATGACGAGGGTCACGACGAGGGTCATGACGAGGGTCACGACGAGGGTCATGACGAGGGTCATGGCGAGGGTCATGGCGATGAAGAAGATCACAAAGACCACGAAGAATAGAAGAAAGAAAAAAACCAGATGCTACCGCAATCCTTAATTCCGATGGTCATCGAACAATCGGGGCGCGGCGAACGTGCCTATGACATCTACTCCCTGCTGCTCAAGGAACGCATCATCTTCCTGGGCACCCCGGTCAACGACCAGGTGGCAAACCTGATCGTGGCGCAGTTGCTCTTCCTCAACCGGGAAGACCCGGAACGTGACATTCAATTGTATATCAACTCGCCGGGCGGACACATCTACCCCGGCCTGGCGATCTACGATACCATCCAGATGATCCAGGCGCCGGTTTCGACGGTGGCGGTGGGTTGGACGGCCAGCATGGCCACGGTGCTGCTGGCGGCAGGGCGCAAAGGCAAGCGTATGACGCTGCCCCATGCCACGATCCACATGCACCCGGCCGGCGGTGGCGCCCAGGGGTACGCGCCCGATGTGGAAATTCAGTTGAACGAGCTGATGCGTATGCAGCGCATGTTGCATGCCATCCTTGCCAACCACACCGGCCAACCGCCCGAGCGCATCGCGGCCGATTTCAACCGCGATCACTACTTCAGCGCGCAAGAGGCCGTGGCTTACGGCCTGGTGGATGCCGTGTTAGGCGAACCCCCGGCCGTGGTGCAGGCGGCAGTGGAGCTAAGCCAGAATGGTCAGTAAACCGGACAGCGTGTCCGTTTGCTCTTTTTGCGGTCGCAAGGCGAGCGAGGCGGCCCGGTTGATCGCCGGGCCTGAAGGCGTTTTCATTTGCGATGAGTGTGTGCGCCTGTGTCAGGAGATCCTGAACGAGGAGAACCTGAAGGCTGCGCCCACGGCGCCGCCACTTTTCGACCATATCATGTCGCCCAAAGAAATCGTGGCGCGTCTGGATGAATATGTGATCGGCCAGGACCGCGCCAAGAAGGTGCTGTCGGTGGCGGTTTACAATCACTACAAGCGCATCGCCAACGGCGGCGACACCAATGAGGTGGAACTGCAAAAGAGCAATATCCTGCTGATCGGGCCGACCGGCTCAGGCAAGACGCTGTTGGCGCAGACGCTGGCCCGTATCCTCGACGTGCCCTTCACGATTGCCGATGCCACCAGCCTGACCGAGGCGGGGTATGTGGGCGAAGACGTGGAAACCATTCTGTCCAGCCTGCTGCAGTCTGCCGAGTGGAACGTGGAGCGGGCACGCCTGGGCATCATCTACATTGACGAGATTGACAAGATCGCGCGCAAGTCGGGCGATAACCCGTCCATCACGCGTGATGTCTCCGGCGAAGGTGTGCAGCAGGCCCTGCTCAAGATCATCGAAGGCACTACGGCCAATGTGCCGCCGCACGGCGGGCGCAAGCATCCCAATCAGGAGTTCGTGCAGCTTGACACGCGCAACATCCTCTTCATCTGTGGCGGCGCCTTCACCGAGCTGGAGAAAGTCGTCGGGCAGCGCATCGGGATCAAGGGACAGTTAGGCTTCAGCCAGGGACACGGGGATTCCGCACTGCAGCGTGAAAAGGCACGCGCGATACTCCTGCGTCAGACCATCCCCGATGACCTGATGCGCTTCGGTTTGATCCCGGAATTCGTAGGGCGCCTGCCCGTCACCGTCAGCCTGGAACCGTTGGACGAGAAGGCTTTGATTGCCGTACTCACCCAACCCAAGAATGCGTTGGTCAAGCAGTTTCAGCGCCTTTTTGCGCTCGACAATGTGGAACTGGTCTTCACAACCGATGCACTGCAGACCGCCGCCAGCGCCGCGCTGAAGCACAAAACCGGTGCGCGTGGCCTGCGCAGCATCATCGAAGAGACGTTGCTCGACGTGATGTACGAAGTCCCATCACGCCCCGAGGCGGCGAAGTGCATCGTCAACGCCGACACCATCAGCCGGCGCACGCGGCCCCTCTTGCTGAACCAAACCGGCCAGGCCATCCGCTGGGGGTCAGATGCCGATCCCGATCATCTCGAATCAGCCGCCTGACAAGGCACGCACAACGCAAACTACTCCGCAAGGCCAAACGGAACGCATAGAACACAAAGGAACGGCAGATTAGCGGCGCCTTTGTGTTCTATGCGTTCTTTACGGCAAAAAATCGTCCGATTTGGAATGACGATCACCCAGCACCTAGGCGGGCAGCCAAAAAGTGAAGGTGCTTCCATGCCCAACGCTGCTCTCCAGGGTCAGCCGGCCACCATGAATCTGCGCAATCTCCTGGCAAATGGCTAATCCCAGGCCGGTGCCCGGGCGTTGACTGGCCCGGCCAGCCGCCCCACGGAAAAAGCGACCGAAGACCGCTGCCTGTTCCTCGGCGCTGATGCCAGGCCCATTATCGCGCACGCTGAGCGTCACCCAGGGCTTGTCATCGTTCACCTGGCGCCTGGTGATGATCTGGATCAGGCCCCCCGGCGGCGTGTAATAGATGGCATTGGTCAGCAGGTTGCTCAGAACCTGGATCAGCCGATGTGCATCGGCGTTGACCGTGGGCAAATCGGGCTGTAGACCGGTTTCCCAGCGATGACCGCGCTCGGCGATCAAGCCGGCGCGATGATTGACCCAGGACTGCACCAGTTCGTTCAAGTCCACGGTGGCCAGATTGGCCGGCGCTTTCTTCATGTCCAGGCGTGAAAGATCGAGCAGATCTTCGATCAGGGTTTGCAGTAATGCGGATTCTTTGTGCAGCGTTGCCAGGTATTGCGGCTGTTTCTCTGCCCGTCCTGTCTCCAACAGGCGCAGATAGAGCTTGATGTTGGCCAGCGGGGTACGGAGTTCGTGGGAGATATTGGACACGAACTCATTCTTCATGTGATCCAGTTCCTGCAGCTTGATATTGGCGGCGCGCAGCGCGGCGGTGCGCTCGCTGACGCGTTGTTCAAGCTCGCTGGCATAGTGCTGGGTGGTGTCCAGTAGTCGGGCATTTTCGACGACGACGGCCGCCTGGCTGGCGAAGATCGTCAGCGTTTGCACGTCGAAGTCGGTGAACCCGGCCTGGTCGGCGCTGCGCATCACGTTGATGACGCCGGTCGCTTGACCCTGCCACAGCAGCGGAGCGCCCATGGCCGCGCGAAACGAGTGCTCACTGGCATAGGCGGCCGCACGGTGCTCCCAGGCCGGATAATCGTTGACGATCAGCGGTTTTGCCGTGGCCGCCACCGTGCCGGCCACTCCTTCGCCAAATGGCAACACCAGGCCGGTGAAGTCCTGTTCGGTCTGATAGCTGACCAGGCATTGCAGTTGGCGACTGCCGGGCTGGCACAAGTAGAGATCGCCGCTGCTGGCATCCAGCAGGTTGGTGGCCTGTTCCACCAGTAATTTCAGCAGCGAAGAAAGATCGGTGGTGCGGGTCATGGCAAACAGGGTGGTGTAGAGACTTGCCAGGCGGCGGCGCTCGCTGATGTCATGGATCACCAGGACGCTGCCCCGGGTTTGCTGGCGCGTGTTGAGCAGCGGGGTCAGCCGCACCTCGTGGGTGAAAGTCGGGATGACCGGCAATGATGCCGAATCAGGCGCGACTACGTCCGGTCGGGCCGGCACACTGGCCTGCTGGTACTGCTGCAAGAGGTCCGGCCGGGCCGCCAGCACCTCTGTCACTGCACGGCCAACGATGGCAGCCGGTGTGACGCTGAGAAGGCGCCGAGCCGTGGGGTTGGCGTCTACCACGCGGTCGAGAGGATCGAGCACGATGATGCCGTCGGCGAGGTTTTCGATCACCATATCACGCGCCACGGGCACCAGGTCGAGGAAGCGAAAACGAAAGAGCGCCGCCATATTGAGGATGCCGGTCAGCGCAAGCCCAAACGTGGTCAGATCGAGGTGCGGAAGGGGCTGCACGCCGGTCAAGTAGAGAAAGCTGCCGATCCAGGGCGGGAAGGCAGAGAGCAGCACGACCGCGGCCTGCCAGCGGTGATCGCCGGACGCCCGGATGAAACGCCAGCCGAGCAACAGTGCGCCTGCAAGCAGCAACAGATAGGTGTACGCAATGAGGGCATAGAACAGCGGGCCATACTCGATGTCCAGCATGGGATAGGGTGTGTTGGTGTCAAGCTGCACCTGGATGTAGAAAAGCCTGTGCCAGTCGTTGGTCGCGATAGCCAGGAGCGATAGAATCGCGGCCAGGACCAGCGCGGCTGCAAACAGGTTGGGTACGCGGCGGTTGAAGCCAGCCTGGCGCAGCGTGAACAGCAGCCAGGCGCCCGGCACCAGGACGATGCCCAGGTATTCGAGCCTGGCCGCCCACAGCTTTTGCTCCATGCCTGGCAACAGCCATTCCAGGGCGTAGAGAATGGTCCACCAGGTGACCGCAAACATCAGGATGGCGAATGGCCGTGACCCGGGAGCCAGCGGTCGGCGCCAGGCCACCACGCCCACGAAAAGCGACAGGGCCGACGATAGGATGAGTAGTAAGATGACAGACCCAAGGTTCATGGCTTCTTCTCAACTGCGAGGGCATGGTACGCTCTATGACAAAACTCTTCAGAGAGGCAAGCACAAACGAGTCATCATAAGTATACACCCATTCCAGATAGCTGGCAATGCAATGATGACAGCAATTCCAAAAATGTAGCACACATTCAACCACAAAGAGCACAGAAAACACAAAGAAACGGCAGATCAGATGCAAATTGGCAGCTTCTTTGCGTTCTTTGTGATCTCTGTGGTCAAAAACTCGGCCACATTTTGGAATTGCTGCAATGATGACGCAGGGGGTCATGCCAAAGGTGTTGGTTCTCACGCGGGATTCTGACCTTTGGATTTGGAATTTTGCCGGAAAATCAGTTACAATGACTCTGACAATGTTGAGTTTTTAGCAGGAGCCTGTCCATGCCTGAGTCACCCTATGTCATGCTCTCTGTGGATGCCGCGCTGCGCCTGGTCCTGGCGCACGCGCCGCGGTTGACGCCGGTGCGCCTGCCCCTGCGTGCCCTGGGCGGTCGCGCCCTGGCGGAAGACATCGTGTCGGCCGAGGCCATACCGCCGTTTGCCGCCGCGGCCAAAGATGGCTATGCCGTCATCGCGGCCGACGGGCCAGGCTGGCGACGTCTGGTTGGCGAACAGATGGCCGGTTACGTGGGCAACGAACGGGTGACGCCGGGCGCCGTGGTGCGCATTACCACAGGCGCCCCCCTTCCGCCCGGCGCCGACGCCGTGGTGATGGTTGAGCAGACACAGGAGCAGGCTGGCCTGGTTGAGATCCAGACCGGCGTGGCGCCCCTGGCCGATGTGCGGCCGCCCGGCATTGACCTGGGGGTGGGTCAGCGCGTGCTCAGCCAGGGGCAACGCCTCGGCCCGGCTGAGATCGGCCTGCTGGCGAGCCTGGGCCTGCCCGACGCGCTTGTTTTCCCCGCGCCACGCGTCGCGGTCCTCTCCACCGGTGATGAACTGCGCTCACCGGGCGAGACCCTGGCGCCCGGTCAGATTCGCGACAGCAACCGTTTTAGTTTGATGGCAGCCGTTCAGGAAGCCGGCGGTGAGCCGCTCGACCTGGGCATTGCACGCGACCGCCAGGGGGACCTGGAAGCGTGTATTCGTGATGGCCTGCTCGCGGCCGACACCCTGGTGACCTCCGGCGGGGTCTCGATGGGCCAGCTCGATCTGCTGAAGCCGCTGCTGGAGATGCAGGGCACGGTCCATTTTGGGCGGGTCAACATGAAGCCGGGCAAGCCACTCACATTTGCCACCATTGCCGACAAGCCGGTGTTTGCCCTGCCCGGCTTTCCGGTCTCGTCGCTGGTAGCTTTCGAGCTGTTCGTGCGCCCAGCCCTCTTGCAGATGCAGGGACGCGCCGACCTGGCTCGCCTACAAGTGGCGGTGCGGCTGACTCATGCGGTGCATCATGATCCCCAGCGTTGGGAATTTGTGCGAGCCGTGGTGCGCCGCGAGGGGGACGCGCTGATTGCCACCACCACCGGCTCACAAAGTTCGGGCCGCCTGTTGTCCATGGTGGGCGCCAATGCTCTGCTGCAACTGGCGCCGGCCGGCAATGGTATACTGCCGGCCGGCGCGCTGGTGAGCGCGCTGTTGCTCAACTCCAATAGCCCCCGTTAGCCTTCCCCCCTCATTTTCCCCCCCTCATTTTCCGTCTTTTCCCCAGTCGAAGGACATCTTATGCCAGTTTGGCCTGATCTACGTAAAGTGATCGAACAACTGCGCGAGCTGGACGTTGGCGCGCTGCGTGGCGCAGCCGAAACCCCGCCGCGAGTCGTGGTGTTGGGCGCGGCCAACAGGCTGCGCGATGGCGTGATCGCCGCGCTACTGCAGGGGCCAGGCGGGCCGCTGCCGGCGCAGGCGTCCCTGGAGACGTTGAACTGGCCGGCGCTGCCCGAAGCCCTGGCGCCCTTGCGCGAGGCCGAACTGGTTCTGCTGTTGCCCAGCCCGGCGGCTTCCACGCGGCAGGTGGAGCAGGAGCTGATTGCGCGCTTGCAGCAGCGCCAGGTGGCCGTGGCGGTCATCAGGGAGTCGGGCGCCGAAGATGGCTGGTTCGGCGCGCCAGTGGTGCGCTTCGACGTGGCCCAGCCAGATGCATTTGGCCGGCAGATGGCCCTCGGTCTGGCAGCCACCGTGCCCATCGAGCGCTGGCCGGCCCTGGGGCGCCATCTACCCGGATTGCGCGATGGCCTGACCGAACGGCTGATTGCCACTACCGCCCAGAATAACGCCATTTATGCCCTGAGCACCGGGCTGGCTGAAGTGATCCCGGTCTTCGACATCCCCTTCAACGTGGCCGACATGGTCATCCTGACCAAGAACCAGGCCCTGCTGGCGTACAAGGTGGCGCTGCTCTATGGCCTCCCCGGTGAGCCGCAGCAGGCGCTGACCGAATTGGCCAGCGTGGTGGGCAGCGGGTTCTTGTGGCGACAGGTGGCGCGGCAGTTGGTGGGGCTGGTGCCGGTGTGGGGAATCATTCCCAAAACCGCAGTGGCCTATGCTGGCACCTATGTCACCGGTGAAGCGGTGCGGGTCTGGTGCGCCAGCGGGCGGCGCCTGGAACGCAAAGCTCTCAACCAACTCTATCACCAGGCGACGCTGCAGGGCAAAGCGCTGGCGCAGCGTCTCAGTCAGCGCCTGCCACAATCGCAGCGCGGGCTGACCTGGCCGAAACTGCGCCTGCCCTGGTCGCGGCGCGGCGCCTGAGCTTGGGAGGCTTTGGCATGAATCAGCCGTCGGGCGCGCCCGCGCTGTCACATCTGGACGCCGAAGGCACGGCGCGCATGGTGGACGTGGGCGCCAAACAGGAGTCGCAGCGCGAAGCCGTGGCTGCGGGTGAAGTGCGCATGGCGCCGGAGACGCTGCGCCTGCTGCGCGCCGGCAATGTGCCCAAAGGTGATGTGCTCGGCACGGCGCGCGTGGCCGGGATTTTGGCTGCCAAACGCACGGCTGAGCTGATTCCTCTGTGCCACCCGTTGCCGCTGACCTATATCGGCGTGGACTTCAGCTTCGACGAGGAGACGAGTCGCGTGCTCATTACCGCCACGGCGCGCTGTCAGGGCCAGACCGGGGTGGAAATGGAAGCGCTCACGGCCGTCAGCGTGGCGGCGCTGACCATCTACGACATGGCGAAGGCGCTGGAAAAGACGATGGTCATTGGAGAGATTCGTCTGCTGCGGAAGACGGGCGGTAGGAGTGGGGAATGGGAGAGGCCAGAGACCGGTGAAACGGGGGTTTAGTGTAGTGCCAGCATGGATGAGAACACCGTGGCGGTTCCTACGCATGGTCGTTTCGGGATGCTGAACCGCGAAGACGCCAGGAGCGCAAAGAACTTTTTTTCTTGGCGTCCTGGCGTTTTCGCGGTGGATTCCTGTTTGGTTCCGGCTTAGGACGTGCGGCGGCCAAAGAGAGAGCCGGCTGCTTCGAAGAGACCGCCCGCGGGAGCGATGCGTTTGTCATCGTTGGAGGCGACCAGGTCGGCCAGTTGGAAAATGGCGCGCGTCACGTTTTGCTTGGGGTGACTCACCACCACCGGCACACCGCGGTTGAGGCTGTACTGTACCAATTCGTGGTTAGCCGGCACTTTGACAGCGATCTTCTGATAGAGAATTTTCTCGATATCTGCCGGCTGCAGCTCATCGCTCGGGTTGAACTGATTGAGAACCACGATCAGGTTATCCAGGGTTTGGCCGTCGGACCGCGCCAGTTCCATGAGCAGCTTGGCGTTGCGACAGGTGGAAATTTCGGCCTGCACCAGCAGCACAATGACGTCGGCAATGTTGATGAACGTCTCGGTGAAGTCGTCAATCACCGCTTGCGTATCCACGATCAGGTAGTCACACATGTCTAACAGCGCACTGGCAACCTTGCGGACTGCGGCCGGTTGCACCGGCTGTGAGTCAGCCAGATGGGCAGGCGCCAGAATAACATCAACGCCGGCGCTGTGGGTTGCCATCACCGTCCGCACCAGTTCGGCGTCGAGCCGATCCACGCGTGCCAGCAGGTCCGCCAACGTTCGGGTCTGGCGCAGGTTGAGGGCCAGGTCAATATCACCCAATTGGCGGTTGCCGTCCAGGAGCATGATTTTGCGGCTGACAGTTTTGGTCAGAGCGAGCGCCAGGTTGGTGGCGGTGAAGGTGCGTCCGATGCCGCCTTTGGGGCCGCAGACGGTGATGATTTTACCGCGAGAGGCGGGGGGGGCGGCTTTGGGCTGGGTGAGGGCGCGGCGCTCCAGGAGCATGGTCACACGCACGACCATTTCACGCAGGTCAACAGGCTTGGTCAGGTACTCGTCGGCGCCGGCCTTGAGTCCCTCGATCTTGTCCGTCACCTGCGCCAGCGCGCTGAGCATGATGATGGGCAGGTGTACGAATTCCGGCTTGGCACGCAGATATTGAGCAACCTCGATGCCGTTCAGATCGGGCAGCATGACATCGAGAATGAGAAGATCAGGTTTTTCGGTTTCAGCTTTTTTGATGGCGTCGGTGCCGGTGCCGGCGGTGATAATTTCATGCCCCTCCGCCTTGAGTGCATATTCCATCAAGCGAACCAGATACGGTTCGTCGTCCACGATCAGTATTTTTGCTTTCATGGTCTGACGCTCTGAAGCCTCCATGGTTGAGTTGGTTTGGTGAATCGAGCATGATTGCAACCCTGGTTGCCAATGCCTGCAACACTAAAGACGTGACGACTACGGCAACGATACGGCTATTGTTCAAGATCGGAGACCGCGGCTGAAGCCTTCGCCGTAGTATACCGTAGCCGGGCTTGTATGACAATGTGCCGCCTGAGGTGGCCGCGTTGCCAGTTAGACGTCTCCGCAGCAGGATGGTATACTGCAAGCGGGCGCGAATTGCGCCTGTTTCCTTAGGCGGGAAAGTGAAGTCTATTCCCGCTTGCAGTATAGAATAAGCAAACCTGTGCGTGCAATCTTACGGTTATGAGGCCCATTATGCCCTACGCAGCGCCGACCGGCGCCAAAGACATTCTACCTGAAGAATGGCCCTTCTGGCGCCACATCGAACAAAACATCCAGCGCATCACCGCGCTCTACGGCTTCGAGCCGTTGGGCGTGCCGATCTTTGAATCCACGGCCCTCTTCACGCGTGGCGTCGGTGAAGGCTCCGACCTGGTGGTGCAGAAAGAGATGTACTCCTTCCAGGACAAGAGCGGCGACGAGCTGACCCTGCGGCCGGAGTTCACGGCCGGCATCATGCGCGCCTACGTCGAGAACGGCATGCATACGCGCCCGGCCCCGCTGCGCCTCTACGCGATCGGCCCCATCTTTCGCCAGGAGAAGCCGCAGGCCGGCCGCTACCGCATCCATCATCAGTTCAATGTCGAGGCACTGGGCGAGGAAGACCCGGTCATTGATGTCGAGGTGATGAGCATCGCCTGGGACTTGTACGACGCCCTGGGCTTCAAGGGCCTCTCGTTCATGATCAACAGCACCGGCTGTCGCGAGTGCCGACCGGCCTTTGTGCAGGCGCTGCGCGACTACTTCGCGCCGCTGGCTGAGCAACTGGGTGAAACCGACCGCACACGCCTGGCGCGCAACCCGCTGCGCCTGCTCGATTCCAAAGACCCGGCGATGGAGCGGCTGCTGGCTTCGGCGCCGGTGATTCATGATTTTCTGTGTGAGAGTTGTCGCACGCACTTCGCCACCCTGCGCCAGTATCTGGACCTGCTTGGGCGGCCGTACACCATCAACCCGCGGCTGGTGCGCGGGCTGGATTATTATGTCAAAACGGTGTTCGAGGTCTGGGCGCAGGACATTGGCGCGCAGGCGGCCGTCTGCGGCGGTGGGCGTTACGATGGGTTGATCGAAGCGTTGGGTGGGCCGGCCGTGCCGGGCGTCGGTTTTGGCTCCGGCATTGAGCGCATCATCCTGGCGCTGAAGGCGCAGGGCGTGCAGGCGCCGGCTCTGCCCTTGCCCCTGGTCATGCTGGTCTATCGTGGCCCGGCCGCCAAAGTGGAGGCCATCCGCCTGCTGCAGACCCTGCGCCAGGCCGGCATCGGCGCGCTGCTGCCCTACCGCGACAGCCTCAAGGCGCAACTCAAGCAGGCGGACCGGGCGCGGGCACGTTTTGCGCTGATCCTGGGCGATGACGAACTGGCCGCGGCCAGCGTCACCGTACGCGACCTGACCAGCAGCCAGCAGGTCAGCGTGCCGCGCAGTGAGGTGATTGCCTGGCTACGCGCCCACGGCGTATAGACAACCGCAAAAATTGAATTTGCCAACCCTACTGGCTGCGTTGGGGTCGGCGGCCCAGTTCTACCGCGATCTTCTGTTCCTGCCCATCACGCAGCACCGTCAGCGTCACCGTGTCACCAGGGCCTTTGTAGGTCTCCAGGTAGATCAGGAGATCGTCGAAACGCGCCACCGGCTGATCATCAATGGCCGTGATGAGATCGCCGCCGGCCATCTCCGGGCAGGTCAGCTTGTCAACCGCCTGCGAGCCGCCGCGCAGGCCGGCCTTGTCGCTCGGCCCGCCGTTGGCGACTTCATTGACATACGCGCCGCGCACTGCAGGATCAATCCCCAGCACGTCGGCGCAGAAGGGGCTGAAGGTGCTGCCGCTGATGCCCAGGTAGGCATGGCGATAGACGCCTTCGTTGATCAGCGCGGGCACCACGCGCTCGACAATGCTAATCGGAATGGAAAAACCAACGCCCGAATTGGCGCGCACGCCATTCGAAGTCTCGATCTGCGCGTTGACGCCAATCACTGCGCCGTCCATGTTGAGCAGAGGGCCACCGGAGTTGCCAGGGTTGATCGGCGCGTCGGTCTGGATCACGCTGGGAATGTTGAACTGCGTCAGCGAGGAGATGGAACGGCCAATGGCGCTCACCACCCCCACCGTCAGCGTGCCGTTATAGCCAAACGGATTGCCAATCGCGGCCACGCGCTGTCCCACCTGCACAGCGTCCATGCTGCCACGCGCCACCGGCACCAGGGCTGCCGTGGCGGGATCAACCTTCACAACCGCCAGGTCTGAATCAGGGTCGGCGCCGATCACTTCGGCCGTGGCCGACGTGCCATCTGAGAAAGTGATGCGCACCCCATCCTCGCCTTCAATCACGTGCGCATTGGTGACGATATGGCCTTCCGCGTCCCAGACGAAGCCTGATCCTTGACTGACCGGTACCAATTCATCGGGGTTCTCCGGCGTTGGAATGCCCATCCCCGGCGCCACCTGTTCGCCGGCCCGGCCCAAAACCGTGATGTTGACCACGGAAGGATTAACCCGTTCGTACAGGTTGGTCAGAAGTGCCGTTTCGATGTCTGCACCAGCCGGCGCCTGCACGGCTGTAGGCAGGACGGGCGCGGTTGGCGGGTTGGCCGGCGCCGACGGTTGCTTGGCCGGGGTCGCGGTGGCACGCGGTTGGGAGCGTGCCGGCGTCGCGGTGGCCGGCGCGACCTGGCGCGTGATCGCCGCGGTTGGCTGCAGGCCTTGTAGAAAGTCCGCCCGGTCCAGGCTTGGACGAACGGCAAACCAGGCGCCGACGGCACAGATGCAGAGCAAAAGCAATGCACCGGCCAGAACAATGATAGCAACGATCAGATTGCGTCTCGAATTCGACATGCAGATACCTCGTTTCTAAAGCAAAGATTCTGCGCAGAGTGTAACGCAGAATCACATCGGAAACAGAGCCGCGCCGCGATCAGTCGCGCCGGCGGCCGAACAAAATGTAGGCATAGTAGAGCAACGTCATAATCGCCTGCACGGCCGCTGCCACGTAGGTGAGAGCGGCGGCGTTCAACATGCGATTGACCCCATCCATCTCGCCGCGATCCAGGATATTCTCGGAGACCAGGACTTGCTTGGCGCGGCGGCTGGCATCCAGCTCGACCGGCAGGGTCACGACAGCAAAGAGGGCCACCGCTGCGAACAGGATCAAGCCAGCGAGCGCAATATAGTAGCCCAGCGAGCCTTCGACCTGGCCGCCCAGGAAGAAGCCAACCATGAAGATGATCGGGCCGAGCCAGGAGCCAAGCTGCACCGTCGGCACCATCTGTGTGCGAATTTGCAACGGCCAGTAGCCTTTGGCGTGCTGCAAGGCATGCCCGCTTTCGTGCGCGGCCACGCCAACGGCCGCAATCGAACTGTTGCGGTAGACATCGGGCGACAGGCGCAGGGTGCGGCTGCGCGGGTCATAATGATCGGTCAGCATGCCCTGCGTCTCCTCCACGGTCACGTCGAAGAGACCAAAGCTGCGCAAGATCGAGCTGGCCGCTTGCGCGCCGGTCAGGCCGCCATTGGTGCGCACCTGCGAATACTTACTGAACGCGCCTTTCACCATGGCCTGCGCAACAAGGCCCAGGATCAGCGCCGGTAATGTAAACAGGAAATAGAGTGGATTCCAAAACCACATTTTCGACTCCTTCAAGCCCCTCTGTGCTGCAAAACATGGGTCAACAAGCGCGCGTATTATATCACAGACTTGCCGGTTTCGGAAGTCGGAAAAGAATTCGCAGCAGTTCCAAATGTAGCCTGGTTTTTTACCACAGAGATCACAAAGAACGCAGAGAAGTTGCCGATTTGCGTCTGATCTGCCGTTTCTTTGTGTTCTCTGCGTTCTTTGCGGTTGAATGTGTGCTACATTTGGAACTGCTGAAGAATTCGGAAGCCTGCAAAGCAGACCTCCGAATTCTCAGAAGGTTAGACCGGCCTGAACTCGCCTTCGACTACATCTTCGTCGCTGCGCCGGTCGCCCTGGTCATAGCCGTCGGCGCCGGTTGGGCCGTGACCGTTCGTGGGACCGCCGCCAGCCTGGCTGTACATCTGCTGTGAAAGCGCATAGCTGGCCTGCTGTAGCTGCTCGCTGGCCTGGCGAATGGCGGCCGTATCCTCGCCCTCCTTCAGCTTACGCAGCGCGGTCACTTGCTCCTCGATGCGCCTCCGATCGGCAGAAGGCACCTTGTCGCCCAGATCGCGCAGCGCCTTTTCCACCGTGTAGATCAGGGCATCGGCATTGTTGCGCGCCTCGATCAGTTCCTTGCGTCGCTTGTCGGTGGTTGCATTGCGTTCCGCCTCACGCACCATGCGCTCCACATCATCCTTCTTCAGATTTGTAGAGGCCGTGATGCGGATGGATTGCTCGCTGCCCGTAGCTTTGTCCTTAGCCGCCACATGCAGGATGCCGTTCGCATCAATGTCGAAGGTCACCTCCACCTGCGGCAGACCACGCGGCGCAGGCGGCAGCCCTTCCAGGTTGAACATCCCCAGGCTGATATTGTCGCTTGCCAGGGGGCGTTCGCCCTGCAGCACGTGAATCGTCACGGCCGTTTGCCCATCCTCTGCCGTGCTGAAAACCTGACTCTTCTTGATCGGAATCGTCGAGTTGCGCTCGATGACCGGCGTCATGACGCTGCCCAGTGTCTCGACGCCCAGGCTCAGCGGCGTCACGTCGAGCAGCAGCACATCCTTGACCGCGCCGCCCAGAACGCCGCCCTGCAACGCCGCACCGATGGCAACCACCTCGTCCGGGTTGACCCCCTTGTGCGGCTCCTTGCCATTCGTCAACCTGCGCACCAGGTCCTGGATCATCGGCATACGCGTCGCGCCGCCCACCAGCACCACTTCCTTCAAGTCCTGCGCTTGCAGGCGTGCATCCTCCAGCGCCTGCTTGAACGGCTTGACGCAGCGCTCCACCAGGTCGGCCGTCAACTGTTCGAAGCGGGCACGCGTCAGGCGAATCTGCAGATGTTTTGGCCCGGCCGAGTCTGCGGTGATGAACGGCAGATTGATGTCCGTCTCCATCACGCTCGACAGTTCGATCTTGGCCTTCTCGCTCGCTTCCTTGAGACGTTGCAGCGCCTGGCGGTCCTGGCGCAGGTCAATCCCATTCTCCTTGCGAAACTCATCGGCCACATGAGCGATGATGCGCTGATCCCAATCATCGCCGCCCAAGTGGGTGTCCCCATTGGTGGACTTGACCTCGATCACGCCTTCGCCCACTTCCAGCACCGACACATCGAAGGTGCCGCCGCCCAGGTCGAAGACCAGGATCGTCTCATTGGTCTTCTTGTCCAGGCCATAGGCCAGCGCCGCGGCCGTCGGTTCATTGATGATGCGCTTGACATCGAGACCGGCAATCTTGCCGGCGTCCTTCGTGGCCTGGCGCTGTGCGTCGTTGAAATAGGCCGGCACCGTAATCACCGCCTCGGTCACCGGCTCGCCCAGGTAGGTCTCCGCGTCTGTCTTGAGCTTCTGCAGAATCATGGCCGAGATTTCCTGCGGCGTATGCGTCTTGCCGTTGATGGGCAGACGCACCCGCGCATCGCCCGCCGGGCCTTCGATGACAGGATAGGGCGCCATTTTCTGCTCGCTCTGCGTCTCCGCCACGCGGCGTCCCATAAAACGTTTGATCGAAAAAACAGTGTTTTCCGGATTTACCACCGCCTGGCGTTTGGCCGTCTGCCCAACCAGGCGCTCCCCGGTCTTAGTGAACGCCACCACCGACGGAGTGGTGCGGCCGCCCTCCGCGTTCGGGATCACCGTCACGTCGCCGCCTTCTACCACGGCAATACAAGAATTCGTCGTTCCCAGGTCAATGCCTACAATTTTTCCCATCGCTTTCCTCCACTGATGCCATGTCTATGTGAACTCAGCAACCAGCCTTTGCCTGCACCTGATTTCCGTGCTTGCATGACAAAAAGGGCACGTTGTCCGGGGGCGTGTCCAGACTACGTGCTCTATTCTAGTCGTCTTGTGTTAGATTTGCGCTAGCGCAGTGTTAGGAAAGTGTTAGAGGCGTTGACAAAGCGCGAGGCGTCGCCCAGGCCAATTCAGGCCGGATCGCCGTCAAGCCTGAAAAGGGTCAGGGCGTCGGTCGGTGCTGTCACCTGCTCCAGCCAGGTCAACCAGGTCAGGGCCTCGTCGGCAGAGTCGCGGCACATCTCTGGCATGGGGCGCAGCCGTGTGCAGACCAATGGCCGCGTGGGCAGGCCAAACAACAGGCAGCGGTTATCGGCCGTCAACTGCACACAGCGCACCCCGGCCGGCTTGCCGCTGGGCATACCAGGAATCGGGGATGAAATCGAAAGGGCGATGCAACAGGCCCCGCAACCCACGCGACAATCCATCGGTTCAGGCTTCTTCCAGGATATTGCGGTCGTCAAGAAATTCGACAGGCTCTCCGTCGGCGCCATTTTCCCACAGGAGCGAAAAAAACCAGACACCACTCTCACCAATCGTGAAACTTGCCGGCGCCCACACTCGCATCATTTGCGTGATGAATCCACCTCGGCCATCAGGGACTTCAACTTCGGCACGCGGCTCATCGAATTCTGGCTCATAGGTAACTTCCCATCCCCACATGCGGCCCTGATACGATTTGCCGCCGCGATGGAGCTGCACAGCCAGCGCCCTCACATCATCGAGATCGGGAACTGACACAGGAACAATGACAGAACGAGACCGTCCATTGCGCGAACGTGTGTTGATCGTAACAAGTGGTGTATTCATCTGAAGACTCATATCCTCTTTCGCGAAGGATGACCGGCATTGTTGTTACGTACCTTTCAACTTCCCTATTACCGAACCTCACTGCCATTCTGCAGAAAAGATTGATTCGAACCTAGAACGCACCTGTATTATATCACTGCGCTCCTGTTCCTTCAATAGCGCCTGCCAGCGCGGGCGACCGCAAGGGTGCGCCCCTACAAATTGAGAAAATACGGGAAGGAGCGTGACAGCACGGAAACAGGCATGGCCGGCCCCGATTTCGCCGCACCCGCCGGTCATGTGCTACAATTGGGGCCATGACCACGCCATACACGCGTCAACTGACTTTCGATGAACTGGCCCATGCGCCCGATCAGGGTCTCATGGTGAATGCCCCGTTTCCTGAGGAGTTCGCCAACGCGCTGGCCGAAGTCGAGGCGTTCAACAAGCACCTCTTTCGCCCCAACACCTATTTGCACAAATGGTGGGCGCGGCGCTGCGGCTCCACCTTTCGCACCATCCTCAAGCAGTTCGTCAGCGACCCTCAACGCCGAGACTACTACGCGCCAGGCGGTCTGGCAGGCAAGGTCGTGCTCGACCCCATGATGGGCGGGGGAACCACGCTGCATGAGGCGCTGCGACTGGGCGCCAGTGTGATCGGCGCCGATGTTGATCCCATTCCCATTGTCCAGGCGCGCGCGTCGTTGACGCAGGCGCCGCTCAACGAACTACGCGCGGCCTTCCATGCTTTCTTTCACGATCTACACCGGTTGACCGGCTCCTATTATCAAACCGAATGTCCAGAGTGCGCACAGACGGTGGATTCGCAGTTTACCCTGTACGGTCTACGCAAGCAATGTGCTTGTGGTGACGTGGTTCAGGTTGATCAATTCGACCTGCGCCATGAGGCTGGGCGCGTGATTCGCATCTGGCCCGAAACATGGGCTGTTAGTGACGACACTGCATCGCCGGCCGGCGCAGCCAGCCCGGTGCGCCTCGTCACCAAGGACGATGCTGCTTGCACCACCTGCGGCCAGAAATACGCCGAACGGTTCGATCTGCCCTTCTACGCACGTTACGCGCCTATCGCCATTGCCGGCCAATGCCCTGAGCACGGATTCTTCTTTCGGTCGCCCGCTGAAGCCGATTTGACCAGGCTGCGGTCGGCAGACGCGTTACGCTGCCAGCTCGATTTCAGCCCGTTGTGCGCTTTCGACATTGCTCCTGGTCCAAAATCTAGTGATTTGTTGACACGCCAGGTGCGTTCCTACCTCGACCTCTTCTCGTCGCGCCAACTCCTCTACCTGTATCATGCCGTCCGACTGGTGCAGGGCTATCGAGATGTCGTCAGACTCAATCTGGCCCTGTTGATCTCGACCTCGCTTGAGTTCAACGCCATGCTGTGCGGTTACAAAGGTTGGTTCAAGAACCGGCCGGGCGCAATTCGCCATGTGTTTGGTCTGCATGCCTATGTGTTTCAATACACGGCGGCCGAGAACAATCCGGTCAATGGACGGCGAGCCTCGGGAAATCTGCAGGCCCTCTTTCGTGACCGCATCGAGCGCGGGCGACAATGGGCGCTGGCGCCTGTCGAACGCAAATTGGACGCCAATCGTCAATGGCAGCAGGTCAAAATCGTGGGCGAAGTAGATGGCGGCATCGAAGTAACAGACGAGTCATCCCTGCAGAACAGCGAGCAAGCATTCTGGCTGATCCACGGCGACTCACGCCGCCTGCCCCTAAAAGATCACGGGGTGGACCTGATTGTCACCGACCCTCCCTATTACGACAGTGTTCAGTACAGCGACCTGGCGGCCTTTTTTCGCGTCTGGCTGGCGCGGCTGCTGCCAACCGAAGCCAATTGGACTTACGACACAGCCCACAGCGCAGTGGCATCAACGGCAGCCAATGGGGACACCAGTTTCATGGCAATTCTGGGCGGCATTCTGCGTGAATGCGCTCGCGTCCTCAAACCAGGGACCGGTCGGCTGGTTTTCACGTTTCATCACTGGGACCCCAACGCCTGGGCGGAGCTGACCCTGGCTCTACGTCAGGCTGGATTTTGCCTCGTCAACGCACACGTGGTGTTTTCCGAAAATCCTATCTCCGCACACATCGCCAATCTCAACGCGCTCAAACACGATACCATTCTCACCTTTACGCTGCGCACCGATTCCACACCGGCACACTGGCCCCCCCTGACTCAGATAGATACCCTCGACAGCGAGACGTTCTGTCGCGGCTGCAGCGCGGCCATCGGTTGGCTGCTGGAGCAGGACTGGTCACCCGAACAAATCAGGGCAACGTGGAGACAGCTCATTCCAAACCGGTAATTTCAATCATTACGGTACGCGTGCGACCATGGTCACCGTAGCCTGCGCCGTCGGCATGATGATGATCTCGTTGATATTGACGTGGTCGGGGCGGGTGGCGCAGTAGACGACGGCGTCCGCCACATCGTCCGGGGTCAAGGGGGTCAGTCCCTGGTAGACTTTGGCCGCACGAGTCTCGTCGCCGTGGAAGCGCACCTGGCTGAATTCTGTCTCCACCATGCCGGGGTCCACCGTACTTACCCGCACGCCCGTGCCCAGCAGGTCTATGCGCATGCCCTGCGTCAGCGCGTTCACCGCGTGTTTGGTCGCACTGTAGACATTCCCGCTCGGATAAACCTGGTGCCCGGCGATGGAACCGATGTTGATGACATGTCCAGAGCGGCGCGCCACCATGCCCGGAATGACGGCCCGGCTGACGTAGAGCAGGCCCTTGATGTTGGTGTCAATCATCTCTTCCCAATCGGCCAGCTTGCCTTCGTGCAGCTTGTCCAGCCCGCGGCTGAGGCCCGCGTTGTTGACGAGGATGTCCACGACGGCCCAGGCCGCGGGCAAACCGCCGATGGCGGCCTCGACAGCCGGCTGGTCACGCACATCCAGTTGGATCGTATGCACTTCGACCCCATGCTGGGCGTAGATGGCCGCGGCCAACTTCTGCAGCCGGTCGAGCCGCCGCGCAGCCAGCAGCAGCCGCGCCTCAAGGCCGGCGAACGCGTGTGCGCACGCCGCGCCAATGCCGCTGCTGGCGCCGGTGATGAGAACCGTCTTGCCGTTCAGTGAACGCATGATGAGACTCCTGAGTCAAGGATGATAAAACGTCTTGCGGCAGACATTATAGGCGAGAGCGGGCGAGAGCAAAAAAGTGTGCTATGCACCGGTCGCGGTTCAGTCCAAACGGCAGGTTGTGGTACAATAGCCGCGGAGCGGGGAACGCGCTCAAGAAAAGCCGCGGGCCTGTCCGCAAGGGATGCAGGGATGCAGCGCGGCCAGCGGTCAGGCTCCAGGAAGGTGATTGTGTCGAAACCAAATGTGCGTCAGTTAGTCATGATTATTCTCGGCGTATTGCCGCTGCTGGCCCTTGACCAGTTCAGCAAACGCCTGGCGATCACCCAACTAAAGGGAACGCCCGGCGTGGCCTTCATTCCGGGCTATTGGGATTTTCAGTACGTCGAAAACCGGGAATCGGCCTTCAATCTGACCGGCTGGATTCCGGAAACGATTCGCACGCCGCTCATCGTGGCTGTCAGCCTGACGACGCTGGCCGTCATCGCCTGGTATGTCCTGGCTGCGCCACGGCGACCGCTGATGCTGGCCGCGTTCACCGCCATTGCCACCGGCGCCGTGGGTAACAACCTGCTGGATCGGCTCATGTACGGCTTCGTGGTAGATTTCATTCACTGGCACATTGGCGACACGTTCGACTGGCCGGTCTTCAATGTGGCCGACAGCCTGGTGGTCGTGGGAGTTGGACTGCTGCTGCTCGACACCTGGCTGACACGCGACGATGTGCCGGCGGAGTCCAGCCCGGTGAATCAGCCCCAGGAGTTAGGGGCGCCATGACCCACCGCGGCTGGCTGCGTGCGTTCACGCTCCTGGCTCTGTTGATCGTCCTGATCCTCTTCATCATCTTCCAGGGAATCGAGACCCAATTGAAAGCCGCCGGGGCTGCCGGCGGCATCATCGAGCTGGAACTGGCTTTTTCAGCGGAGCGCGCCGCGACCCTCATTCAGGCCTGGCCGGCCGGCGGCAGTGACCTGGCCCGCCGGGCGCTGTGGCTCGATTTCCTCTTCATCGTGGGCTATGCCGGCGGCCTGACCGCGCTGCTCGTGCAGTTGGCGGCCAGCCCGCGCTTGACCTCGTGGGCGCCCGCCCTGCGCCGCCTGACGCCGCTGCCGCTGATCGCCGGCGCGCTCGATATCCTCGAAAACATCTGCCTGCTCGCCGTAGTGGCGACCATGCCATCGGCTGGCCCGCTGTCTCTCCTGGCCGGCGTGTTCGCCAGCGTCAAGTTTGCATTGGTTGGGATAGCGCTGCTCGCCGTGCTGCTGGCCGGGGCATGGTCGCTGCGCCGGAAATCCCGAACCGGTGCGAGAGGTTGACCAGCCAGGGCAGCGCGGTCACGCCGGAGACGTGACCTACGGGCCGCGGCTGCGCCGGAAATCCCGAACCGGTGCGAGAGGTTGACCAGCCAGGGCGAGAGGTTGACCAGCCAGGGCAGCGCCGTCACGCCGGAGACGTGACCTACGGGCCGCGGGCTGGTTCTACATTAAAGGGGCGCCCACCATGCCGCCGAACCACCAGGCCAGCAGCGTGACCACACCGATGATCAGGGCCGGTTCCTGGAAAGGCCCGGTGGTATCGCCCTGAAATCGGCGCGAGTCGGATTGGCGCAATTGGCGGATCAGGACAAAGGGCGCCAGCACAAAAGCCACGACCATCACCCGCACCGGCACGATGCCCAACGCCACACAGGCCACCAGCAGGGCCAGGGCCAGCACAATCATGCCGTAGACCAAAATATGGGCAAATCGTTCGCCGGCCAGCCCCACGGTGTTGACAAAGCCCGCCTGGCGATCACATTCGAGATCGCGCAGTTGGTTGAAAAGCTGGCCGTACAACGAGACGGCGACGACAAACCCACACGGCAGCAGCCAGCGCCAGCCGCTCACATCGAAGGTGAAATAAGCGCACAGGAATTGCAGCGCGGCCAGGAGAAGCACGTGCGAAGCCAGGTCCGCGCCCGGAATGGCCTTCAGGCGCACCGCGCGCCAGGAATACAACAGGCCGAGCAAGAGACACAGAACGCCCAGCACGAAAGGACGCCAGCCGGCCACGGCATAGAATGCCGCCGACCCCATAGCCACCAGAAAACAGGCAATATAGGCGGTCCGCGGCGCCACATGACCGGCCGAGATGGGGTTACGATGTACTTTCTTGGCGTCGCGTGCGTCATCATCCGCATCTTCGACATCGTTGATCATGAAGGCAAACGCCACAGCCAACAGGTTACCCAGCAGCGTGGCTACAAGAGGAATCGAGAACTGAAAAGCGCCGGCGACATTGAATCCAAAAAAAGTCGTCACCAGAACGAAGGCAAGAAACTCATCGACGCGCGTCAGGCGCCAGGCCAGGGTGGCCCGGCGGGTAAAAGAAGAGACCATAAATTTTTCCTTTCCGAGACAAGATTGAACTAAGCAGCGGGAGTCAAGCAGCGGGAGTTAAACGATGAAGCTTTACAGGGTCAGATGTCCGGACACCAGCGACACGTCAACGATATCAATGTCGCCATCGCCCGTGCCGCCGTTGTCTACGTCGAAGTTGGGGTCATAGCTGCCATTCTGCGCAAAATCGTTCCAGGCGCGAGCCACGCGGGTGATATCCAACACATCGGTGGCCCCATCGCAGTCAGTGTCCGACCAGGCGTCGCTGAAGGGCGCCAGGTAGCCGCCGATAATGGCGCGGCAGACCGGGCAGAAGACGCCGCTGGCCGGCTCGCTGCGGATGCGCAGCATCAGACAGTCGTTGGTCGCCCGGTACCACTCGTTGTAGGTGCAGCCAGGAATACAACTCGTGCCGGGCATCCCATTCCAACGGGGGCAACTGGCATTGTCGTCACAATTTGCACGCAGGGGATTGCCTCCATTGTTGGGACCAAAACTGTACTCATCGCCGAGCAGGGCGAAACTGTGGCTGAACTCATGAATGGCAACTTGCGGTCCGTACTGCGGGAAGCGATGGTAGGCGACGGCAAAGTTCACGCTGCCCGAACCGCCATACTCGTTATTGTTGACCAACACGATAATTTTATCATGGGGGGCCTGGCTGGCGAGGGGCAAGATGATGTTACCGTTACAGCAGATCAGGCGCGGGGTGCCAAAGCAGTTGTAGTTACACTCCAGATCGGTCGTGCTCGCAATCGCGCGCACGTTGATCACATTCGGGCGCGCGCTGTACGGTTCCACCTGGCGGAAGTAGTTTGCCATATAGGACACATCGGAGCGAAACATGTCCAGGCTGGCGGTCGTCGTGTAATCATCGCCCAGGAAGAGCAGGTCCAGGCAGTTGTCGCCACAGCAAGGGGTCGAAATGTCTTCCCAGATCGTCGTAGGGGATTCGCCTGCGCGTTGCACCCGGTCATGCAGCCCTGTCTCGCGCAGCAACAACGTGCCGTTCAGATCGTAGATTTCGATGCCATCGGCGCCGGGTAGATCGGGCGCCGTCACAACTGTTTCCAGGACGGCTGGCATCACCACCGGATGTGGAGCTTCCGGCTCATCTGCCCAGGGCGCACCCCAGACGGTCCGGCCCAGGGCAAACTGCTGCGTCGCCAACGCGTTTCCCCTGGCGTCAAGCAAAAGCAGCGTGTAGAGGTCATTCGTGTCCACCGGGCTGCCATTGTCTGGCATGAAACCGGTGCGGCCCTCGATGGCCGTCAGTCTGAACTGACCCGCCTCCACGTGCAGGCTGAATAGCAGAATCGGTTGTGAACTGCTGGCTGCGGCCAACGCCCCCCATCCCAGCAGAAGGCCCAACGCCAGCAGCAGGCTGGCGCCTAACTGGGGGCCAAACCGGCGCCAGGAGACGTGCGCATCATGGGCAAGCATGGCAGTACCTCCACAAGGAATGGGGACAGGCGGGCGGCAATCACAACGCCTGCATTATAACCATCGGTAGAGAAACCCCAAAATCAGCCCCGATTGCCTCCGGCGCCCCCGATTGCACCCAAAAAAAGACCCCCCGCAACAGCGAGAGGTCATGAGGTGGAGCTGAGGGGACTCGAACCCCTGACACCTACACTGCCAGCGTAGTGCTCTCCCAACTGAGCTACAGCCCCGAAACTTACAAAACCGATGATTCCGAACAGTGGAGCTAAGGGGATTCGAACCCCTGACCTCATCAGTGCGATTGATGCGCTCTCCCAACTGAGCTACAGCCCCAAGTCAGGGCAGAGTATACCTGCCAGGCCTGTTTTTGTCAAGCTGTCAGTTGACAAAGTTTCTGCTTGCCTGTATGCTACGCTGGCCGGGCGGTCTCCAGTGCCCGGCGCGCTCACGGTTATGTGGACCATACGTCAGGCTCTATTTCTCCAGGAGGTAATCATGGCTCCATCGAGCATCACGACCACGGGCGGCGTGCGCCGATCCTTGCATATTGCGGTTGACAAGTATCGCCATGCCGGGCCGTTTCTGCCCAATCTGGCAGGCTGCGAAAATGACATTCGCGCGATGCGTCAACTGCTGACCAGCCGCTTCGGCTTCGAAGAACGCAACGCCGTTTTGCTCATCAACGAGCAGGCCACCCGCCAGGCCATCACGGCCGCCTGGCATGGCTTGACCGAACAGACGCAGGCCGGCGATACCGTCTTCATCCAGTACAGCGGCCACGGATCGCAGATGCGCGACGTGCATGGCGATGAAGAAGACGGCATGGATGAGACTATCCTGCCCCACGACACCCGTGACCCAGGCCGCCAGGTGTTCGACATCACCGACGATGAGATCAAGGAGTGGGTGGATGCGCTGCTGGCAAAAACCGACAACGTGGTGCTCCTGTTCGACTGCTGCCACTCGGCCAGCGCCACACGCCAGGTGGGCGCGCCGACGGTGCCCACGCGGCGCGCGGACCCTGATCCGCGCGACCCGCCGCCCGCCGCGGCCGGCGCCCGCAGCGTGGACGTGGTTGAACACGGCCCAAGCGGTTGGTTTCCGCCCAACGAGCGCCTGGTGTTCATGGCCGGCTGCCGCGACAATGAAGAGTCCAACGAACACCGCGCGCCTGAGGGCGGGCGCTACGGCGCGCTGACCTATTTCCTGATGCAGTCCATGCAGTCCGCCGCGGCCGACGCCACGTTCCGCGATGTCTTCGAGTCGGTGACGGCCGAGGTTTCCTCGCGCTACCGCCAGAATCCGCAGATCGAAGGCGCACTGGATCGGCCGCTCTTCGCGCGTGAATTCTCCGGTCAGCAGCCCTTCTTCTACGTCAATCGGGTGGATGCCGCCAACCGCCTGGTCGAGATTGGCGCGGGAGCTGCCCACGGCATGAGAACGGGATCGCAGATCGCCCTGTTTCGGCCGCGTACACGCCGTTTCGACAAGGACAGCAACCGCCTGGCGACGGCCACGATCGTCCAGGTAGGCGGCATCAGCAGCCAGGCGTGGCTGCCAGATGATGTAGACCCGAATAGCGTGCCCCTGCGTGCGCGCAGCGTGGAACTGGTGCGCAATTCGGGCGATCAACGCCTGCGTGTGGCGCTGACGGCCGAGGCCGGCCAGGAAGCGGTGTTGGCCGGGCTGCAGGACGCGCTGCCCGCTTCCGGTCGTCTGCGCATCACCGATGAAGGTGAAGGGGCCGGAACCGATGCGCAAGTCCTGGTGCAGGCACAGGCCATCAGCCTGATCTTCCCTGACGGCCGCCTGATGATGCAGCCGGTCCCGGCGCAAGCGCCCAACCTTGAAAGCGACGTCCAATCTCGTCTGGAGGCGGTCGCCCGTTTCCAGAACGTCCTGCACATCGAAAACCCCAACTCCGGCCTGGTCAATGCCCTGGAGATCCGCTTCGAACGCCAGGCGGCGGCCGGCGCCAACAGCGGTCAGACGCTGGCGCCGCAGCAGGGCGGGCAACTGGTGGTCAGGGAGCGCGAGCCGTACTTGATGCGCTTCACCAACCGTGGCGCGACGACGGTTTATGTCACCGTGCTGGCCCTGAGCGCCGATTGGCGGATTCACAAACTCTATCCAGTACTTGAAAACGACTTCCCGCCCCTGGCGCCCGGCAAGAGTCATGCACTCCGGTTCGACGAGGGCAGTCTCATGACCGAACTGCCCTATGTCGCCAACGAAGCCACCGACTTCTTCAAGTTCTTCGTCACCAGCCAGCCCACCGACTTCTCCGTGTTGACGCAGGCCGCAAGCCGTGATCCGGATCTCGACCACGCGTCTTCCTTGCAGCGCTTGCTCTGGCAAGCGGCAGTGAAGCCCGGCAGCAAGTCGGCGACGTCCGTCTATGCGCAGGCGGCCGATGATTGGGCCACCGTGACGGCAGGCCTGACGGTGCGGCGCGAGGGCGCGGCCGGGCTGCCGGCCACCACCCTGGCGCCTGGCTTCAGCAGTGCGCTGCTCAGGGGCACCGGCGTGGTCCTGCGCAAGGCGCCCGATGTCAGCGCCACGCTGAACCCCGGCGAATGGCGGCCGGGCCTCGGCGCGGGCGAAACCGCCTTGCCGCCGCCCAACCTGCTGGCCGATTTGCCGGGCATCGAGCCGTACCGTTTCGCGCCCCCGCCAGGCGCAGCGCGGCGCAGCGCGGGTGCAGCGCAGGGTGCAGCCTATGTGGACCTGGCCGCGCAGGGCGGCGCGCTCAGCTTCGATGTGCCGGTCGAGGAGGGAACGCAAGCCATCATCGCCATCGCCACCGACGGTATGGCTTACTATCCGGTCGGTCAGATGGGCGCGACCCCTGACGCGATGGAGGACATGCCTGGCCTGGTGGGCGTGCGCGCCGGCACTCGCGGCGTTGGCCTGCCGATGCAGTCGCTGCAGATTGACTGGCTGCCCCCAAGTCCCACGACGCGCGGGGTGGGGCGCACCCTTCGCCTCTATCTGTACAAGATCAGCGGCCAGGAGATTCCCGACATCGGCCTGCGCCACGCGCAGGTCAACGCGGCCGGTGAGGTAGAGTACACGCCGATCAAGGATGGCGATCTGGAAGGGGTCTCTAAGGTGGCCCTCTTTGTCCACGGCTTCACCTCAGACTCACGTTGGATGGTGCAAGGCCCGGCGCAGTGGCTGAATTCGGAGGGGTTGGACTACCGCATCATCACGTTCGATTACGAGACGTTCAACACCTCGGTCTCTGACAACGCCAAGACCCTGCAGCAGGCGCTGGTCAAAGCAGGGTTCCGACCGGAGGATGGGCGCCAGCTCGATCTGTATGTCCACAGCCTCGGCTCACTGGTGTCGCGCACCATGATCGAAAAATGGGGCGGCGCGGCGTTTGTGGATCGCCTGGTGATGGCGGGGCCGCCCAACGCCGGCACGCCGCTGGTCAAGTACGGCAAGCAGGCCATCACCTGGCTGGGCAGCGTGCTGCTCAACAGTGCGGCGCCCACCGTTCCCGCGCTCATCGGCAGTTGGTTCCTGAAGCAGGCGCTGCAGCGGGCCATCTCCACGGGGGACATGGAGCCAGATTCGCCCCTGCTGAGCGAAATCAACGGGCTGACGCAGCCGGACCATGTGCCCTACCTGGTGCTGGCCGGCCGCAATGAGGAGCGGCCCGTTTCACCCAATGCCACATGGAAGCAAATTGCGCTCAAGACATTGGGCGATGTGGTGGATTTGGGGTTGGACGTGCTCTTCCAGGGACAAAACGACCTGGCAGTCGGGGTCAAGAGCGCGCGCGGGGTGCGCGGGGGCGATTACCCGGCGCTGCGCGTCGTGGAGATGACCTGTAATCACTTCGGCTACTTCGGTTCGCCCCAGGGTCAGGAAGCCATCCTGCGCTGGCTGGCGCCCTGATTCTTTCACAGGACAGACGACAGCAGCCACGAATTCATTCGGCGGGCGGCTTAGCCAAACAGGGAGAAAGGAACCGCGAAGACGCCAAGAGCGCCAAGAAAAAATCTCAAATCTTCACGACCTGTTGAATCCTTGCCGCCTGTACGAAAAATCAACCGCGAAGATGCCGAGAGCGCCGAGAAGAAACCCTAAATCTTCGCGACCTTCGCGTCTTCGCGGTTGAATCCTTGTTGGCGCCGGATGGATGGCTTGAGCAGTTTCCGGCGGTTGAGATTAGAGATAGTCACGCAACTGGCGCGCCCGGCTGGGGTGGCGCAGGCGATTGAGGGCTTCGGCCTCGATCTGGCGGATGCGCTCACGCGTGAGGCCAAACTTGTTGCCCACTTCTTCCAACGTATAGGTGCGACCGTTGTCCAGGCCGTAGCGCAGACGCAAGATGCGCGCCTCACGCGGCGTCAGGGTTTCCAGCAGTTCCTCTAATTTCTCACGCAGCAGGCTGTTGCCCGCCACATCGGGCGGCGAGGGTGAGTCTTCATCCTCGATGAAGTTGCCCAGCGTGCTCTCTTCCTCTTCGCCCACCGGCTGTTCCAGCGACACCGGGTGACGCGAGATGCGCAGCATCCAGCGTACCTGCAGCGAGTCCAGCCCCATGGACTCGGCGATCTCTTCGGGCTGCGCCGGGCGGCCAAGTTTTTGCTCAAGCTGACGTGCCGTGCGGTACAACTGGCGGATGCGGTCGCCCATGTGTACCGGTAGGCGAATGGTGCGGCCCTGGTCGGCCAGCGCACGGGTGATGGCCTGTCGGATCCACCAGGTGGCGTAGGTGCTGAGCTTGTGGCCGCGCTCCGGCTCGAATTTGTCCACTGCGCGCATCAGGCCCAGGTTGCCCTCCTGGATCAAATCGGCAAAGGGCACGCCCTGGCCCATGTAGCGCTTAGCCACACTGACGACCAGGCGCGTATTGGCACGAATCAAATGCTCGCGCGCAGCCTCACCCTGGCGCGAGAGTTCGAGCAGGCGATCGGTCTCCGGCGGCCCCCCGTTACGCAGACGGCGGCGCGCCAGGCGTCCTTCGGCCAGTTGCTTGGCCAGGGCCATCTCATGTTCGGGCGTGAGCAAGGGCACTCGCCCCATCTCGCGCAGGTAGAGCGTCAGCGGATCATCGGTCGGCATCTCGCTGAGATCGAGATCAATGCCCACCGCCAGCAACTGGATGGGGTCAATCTCCTCAACGCTGACCTCGTCCGGCGGCGGGCCAATTTCGGCCTGGGCCGCTCCTGCATCGGGGTAGATTTCGATACCCAATTCTTGCAGGCGCGCGAATAAATCTTCCAGGGCTTCGATCTGGTCTTCCGCCTGTGGCCAGATAGCCAAAATATCATCGAACAGCAAGTAGCCACGGGATTGTGCCAACCCCTGTAACTGAGCCAGCGCCTGCCCGACTTCGAGCGTCGTGGCCTGAGCCTCTGTTCCATTGGTGGCGGCTGTGTCCCCGCGAACAGCCAATGCCTTCAATAGGCACCTCCCATCTAACGTTGCGTAAATCTACAAGCAGTATAACATACGGCTTGTCCAACGTCAACAGTCAAATCTGACAATTCAGAACTGAAAGTCTACCAGCCGCTGATCTTGAACAGGCTAAATTCGCCCGTATACGGTTCACCTGCCACGTCAACCTGGCTGACCACTGCGGCGGCCGGGCCATAATGACACCAGGACACCACAGAGGCAACCGCGGCAGCCTCGCCCTCGAACACGGCCTCGACTGCACCGTCAGCGCAGTTGCGCACCCAGCCGGTGACGCCGGCCGCCTGCGCCTGTCGCCGCGTGGACTGGCGAAAAAAGACGCCCTGCACCACGCCACGAATCCACACATGCATACGAATGAACTGCATCGTCAAGACGCCCTCCCGCCGGCAGCGGTCACTGTGGTGGGGGCGGGTCATGCTGGGATCATCAACCGCCCGCATCTGGCGTTGGACCAACCAGGTACACAGCGCGCCAGGGCTGATATTTGCTCACGAACTTGTCCTGCCGCAGCACCTGCTCGCCCTGTTTGATGACGCGCGTCACCACCACGTCGCGTCCGTCCACGGCCCAATCCACCTGTTTTTTGACGCCAGGCGCCAGCGACGGATCAACCTGGTAGAGCGGCGGCTCAGGTTTGCGCACGTTGCTGGTCTCAGGTCCAATCCGTTCCACCGTGCGGTTGGGTTTGGTTCCGTAAAAATTGAAGGTCAGCCGTCCCTGCGTCAAATCCAGCTCCGGTTGGATTAACACGTAGGCGCCGGTGTCGTTACGAAAACGGAAATCTACGCTCGGCGTGAAGATAGTCGCATCCATGCCTGGCTCGCCATACCAACCGACCACGTACCCATGCGCCCAACGCTCGACGATGGGCATGCCGCCCCAGAATGCGGCCCGGAAGACCGTGGTGGAAACCTGGCAGATGCCGCCGCCGATGCCGACCGCGGTGCGGTCGCCCCAGATGACCAGCGCATCCTCGTAGCCATTGGCGGCCGACACATCGCCCACGATGCGATTGAAGGAGAAGATGCCGTTGGGCGGCACGACGACCCCCTCGAACTGGCGGGCGCCTTGCGTGATGTTGGCAACACGGGCGGCGCTGGAGCCTTTGAATGTGGTGGCGCCGCTGGCGATCAGTTCACGAATGCCCATTCGATCCAGGTCACGCATATCCACGGCCGGCTTGACCACCTGCAAAGGGAGATCAATCTGAGCGCGGCCCGTGCTGAGCGCGGCCAGCGTGCGCGTCACCGTTTCAGCCACGTCCAACACACGGCCGGGTTGGCTGGGGGACAAGACGCTCAAGCGCCCGGCGGTTGGATCAATCGGATCAAAATGGAGACGCGCGTCGCGCGTCGCCCGCGCCAGGCTGGCGGCCAGGGATTGGGCGTAAGCGCGCACGGCGGCTTCATCCACCTGCAGCGTCAGGCTGATGCCGCCGGACGCCGAAGGTTGAGGAATGATGTGCAGCCAGCCGGCCAACTGCACCGGATCGAGCGCAAACTGCTGCGGCGCTTCATCCTGGGCCGCGTCGCCGGCGTAGGCCAGAAGCAGCGGCGTGCGCAGCAGGCGCCGCGCTTGATCCGCCACCGCCTCGACATCATGTACGAGCGGCGGAAGTTCATGCACCACCACGTCAACCGTACCTGATTCGCCTTGCGCCAACTGCGCCTGCACCGCGGCCCATGTGGCCTGCAGATCGGTATCGCGCCCCGCCTGGGCAACGGTCGTCACCACCTGCAGCCCGTGGATCGTCACCGTCGCGTCGCGCGCCGGCCGATCAATGGACTGGGCCACGCGCTGAAGAAGATCGGCCGCCTGCACCTCGCCTACGGTCAACGCCGGGGCCAGGTTGGCGCCTGCGCGTGCAAGCCGCCACTGTGCGGCCAGTGAATCCAGCGGGTTGGCCTGGCGCCCCAGTTCATAGGCGCGCTGAGCCGTGGCCTGTGCATCCACCTGCAGGCCCAGGTCGGCGCTGGCAAGCGGCCAGGCCTGTCCCGCGTAGCGCAAGAGGATGGTCGGCCCCTGAAAAGGCGTCAACTGTTCCTGCAGCCGCGCCGCGGCCTGCTCACGCGTCAGTTCGCTCAGATCCACGCCGGCCACACGCACCCCGGCAAAGACGCGGTTGGCAAAGCGCAACTGCACCGCGGTGATGGCGGTCAGCAGCAGCAGGGCGCTCAATCCCAGGCAGAGACCAAAGAAAAGCACGATGCTGGGGCGCCGGCGAGGCGGTATCCGCCCACGTAGGGATGCATGGCGGGGCAGCGGCGGTGTGGACTGGCGTCTGGGCGCAGTAGATGTCGTTGTCATGATCGAATGATAACATCATTCACGCCAGACGACAAGCCAGCAAATCCAAATGGTCCCGGAATCGAGGCTTCAGCCGGTCTGCCACAGGGTTCTCAAGTGCCCAATAACCGGCTAAAGCCTTCATTCCAGATGTCTTCAGCGACCACATTTGGGATTCCTGGACAAAGTTGGCGGCGCTGGACGTATCGGGGTCTGAATGATATAATCGCCCGGCTTACGGCAATCATCTCACGCACGCAAGGGCAGCATGGACCAGATCGAACGACAAATCACAGTGAACGGCGAAATGTTCGCCTGCCTGAATGCCATTTCGGGCGCGCGCCAACCGGCAACGCCTGTGATGCAAGCGGTCAGCCTGGGGTTGGGGCAGGCCGGGAGGCGCGGGTCATGAGCGCCATCACCTTGCCCGGCGCTGCGATCCTGGTCACCGGCGCCAACGGCTTCATCGGCGGGCACCTGTGCGAGCATTTGCAGCAGGCCGGCGCGCAGGTGCGCGGGCTGGTGCGCTCGCTGCCACGCGCGGCCTGGCTGGCCGACCAGGGCATCAGCCTGATCGAAGGCGGCCTGGACGACCCGGCAGTGCTGGCGCGGGCCGTTGATGGCTGCGCGGCCGTGATTCACACCGCGGCCTGGACCGGCGTCCCCGATGATCCGGCGCTGGGCGAGGCGGTCAATGTAACCGGCGCCGAAGCGGTGCTGCAAGCAGCGCTGACAGCCGGCGTGGCCCGTGTGATTCACTTCAGCAGCGTGGCGGTTTATGGGGTCAACGCCAGCCCGCTCATTGACGAAACCGCGGCCACGCCCCTGGTAGGGCAGGCTTATCCGGATAGCAAAATTCGCGCCGAAGCCGTGGTGCGACGCCTGGCCGCGGCCGGCCTGGACACCGTCATCGTACGGCCGGCCAGCACCTACGGCCCGCGCGGCACAGCCTGGACAGTCGGCCCGGTGGAGCAGATCAAGAGCGGGCGCCTGCGCCTGCTGGCCGGCGGCCGCGGGCTGGTCAACCTGGGCTACATTGACAACGTGGTGCAGGGCACGCTGCAGGCGCTGACCGCGGCCGCGGCGGCCGGTCAGACTTACAACCTGTGCGACGGCCAGGCCATTCCTTTTCATGAGTTCTACGGCTATTACGCCCGCATGATGGGGATTTCCCGCCTGCCCAGTGTACCGGCATGGGCGGGGAAGCTGGTGATCTCACCGCCGGGCCGTTGGACGCGGCGACTGCTGGGCCGGCAGGCGGCCGGGCGCTGGTCGCTGCACTATCTGCAGAACAGCAGCCGCTTCGCCATCACAAAGGCGCAGCGTGAACTGGGCTATGCACCCACGATTGATGTGGCCGAAGGGATGCGGCGTACGGAAGCCTGGCTGCGTCAGGCCGGTGTGATTTGAGTCAGAACGGAGGACGCCTAAACGGAGGACGTCTATAATGAAAGTGCATTTTTCGCCACGCTGCGCCCCATGGCGGGCGGCAAGACGGTGGACTTTGACCTGCCGGCGGGCACGACGATCCGCAGCCTGGTGGAAGCCATCGTGACTCGTTTTCCGCCCATGCGCCAGGAGCTGTTGGACGCAGACGGTAATCTCTATCTGCATGTGCATGTCTTCGTCAACGGCCGCGACACCCATTTCCTGCCGTTGGGCATGGACACGCCCTTGTCGCTGAGCGATGTGCTGAATGTCTTCCCGGCCGTAGGCGGTGGCGCATGGTGACAGAAACACGCGACTTGCGCGGCATCCCCCTGTGGCTGGTGCGCGAATACCTGGTGGAATTGGGCGGCGCCGCGCAATCAGAGCAGCACGTCATCGGACCAGGCTGGGAAGTACATCTGAGTCAACTGGCCGACTTCCAGATCGGATCGCTGCGCATCGGCGAGATACGCATGGAAGTGACCGGCCAGGCTGACATCATGCCAGAACTCAAGGCGCGCCTCGACCGCAAACTCATCCGCGCGGGGGGGTAAGCCCAATCATCCAAACAAGTTTTGGGAACAACTGAATGCGAATGATGACGGGCAAAAAGGGGGGCGCGTCAGCCGGGATGGCTGACGCGCCCCTGTTCGTTGTCATGACCGCTGCCGGCAGGCGGCAGAAGTCTTAGAGAATCCCCAATTCCTGCAGCTTGGCCTCAGGCACGACGCCGTTGACCCAGCCGCGCATCTTGTAGTATTCCACCAGCATCAGGTCCAGCTCGCAGACATGGCCCTCGGAGCCGGGCATGGTGGACGCTTCATGCGTGAAGCGCGTCGGCAGGGCATCGCTGCCCTCGCGGAAACCGTTCAGGTTGTTGTAGTAGCGCTCCAGGTTGTAGATGCGCTCGCCTGTCTTGAGCACGTCGTCCGCGGAAAACGGCCGGCCCGTGAAGGTGCTGTATTGCGCCGCATACTCCTCGGCGCCTTCGGCAAAAGACGAGAACTTGCACAGATCCAGGCTGTCGGTGAAGGCAAACAGGTCTTGCAGAATGCGCAGCATGTCGCCCTTGCCTTCCCAGGCCAGCGGGTCCATCTTCCACGGAATCAGGCCCAACTCCACGGCCGGCGTGTAGCCACGCAGGTGGCAGGCGCCGCGGTTGCTGGTGGCATAGCCAATGCCCATGCCCTTGAGGCCGCGCGGATCGTAGGCCGGGATGCCCTGGCCCTTGCAGGTCATCGCCAGCTCGTCATGGCCGAAGTAGGCGGCGATGGCGTTGGCGCCATCCGCCATGACGCTGCCGAGACCTTCGCGGAAGGCGATCTTGCGTGCCCATTCCGCCATGCCGGCCACGTCGCCCCAGGCCAGTCGGCCATCCCCATTGGTGTAACCGCGCTCGGAGGCTTCCATGTACACAGAAAGCGGATGCCCCGATTCGATGGCGTCCATGCCGTAGTCGTTGCACAGGTCAATCATCTTGGCCACGCCGGCCGCGTCGTTATTGCCGCAGTTGGCGCCCATGGACCAGGCCGGTTCGTACTCCAGGCTCTCCATGTGCAACCCCAGCCAGGGGCCGCTGGTGATTTCCACTTCCTTCTTGCAGGCCACCGGGCAAGCATGGCAGGTGGGGTCATTCACCAGGATGTGCTCCTTGACCCACTCACCGCTGATCAACTCGCCATTTTCGCCAAAGGAGGTCAGCTTGCTGTTGAACGCCGGCAACGCGCCCATCGTGTTGCTGATGTTCATCAGCACGTTGGTGCCATAAACCGAGAGGCCGCCCTTGCGCGGACTGGTGACATTCTTCTCGTCCATGATGGTGGCCAGCGCGCGGTCATGGGCGCCCTTCCACGCCTCTTTGTCCGCAGGGCGCGGCCGATCCTGGTACTTGCCGCGAATGACAACGGCCTTCAGGTGTTTGCTGCCGCCCACGCAGCCGGTGCCGCCGCGGCCGGAGGCGCGGTCATTCTCATTGATCCAGCAGCCAAACCTGACCAGGTTCTCGCCGGCCGGGCCGATGGCAATCACGCTCAGGGTCTTAGGCTCGCCATAGCGCTCCTGCATGATCTTGACCGTCTCATGCACACCCTTGCCCCACAGGTCACTGGCATCGTGCAGCGTTACTTCGCCGTTTTCGATATAGGCGTAGACCGGGGTGGCAGCCATGCCCTTGAAGACCAGGCCATCGAAACCGGCCCACTTGAGGCGCGCAGCCGACCAGCCGCCATGATGCGAATCGGTGACGGTGCCGGTCAGCGGTGACTTGGTGACGATAGCCATGCGACCGCTCATGTTGGCGTCGGTGCCGGTCAGCGGGCCATTCATGAAGCACAGGATGTTGTCCGGGGACAAGGCGTCCACCTGCGGACCGTTGTCGAAGACGTACTTGACACCGAGACCACGCGCACCGATGTACTTGAGCGCATCTTCTTCAGCGATCGGCCGATAATCCACCTGGCCGGCGGTCAGGTCCACCCATGCTACACGGTTTGTGTAACCCATCAAACTCATACCCACCTCCTTGTTGGTACTGACAGAGATTCAGCAACTACGATCATCGTAGCTGCGCCTAACCGGACTTAGAAGAAACAAAAGGCCGTTATGCAAAATTTGCATAACGGCCAGGAAAACGCTGCTGTGTTGTGGTGCCGAGAAGAACGGTCGCATCGCCGGCTGCGCCGGCGCGTGGTGAGAGCAACAGGCATAGGATGCCGCCCCCAAAGGATAGAGATCGAAAACTTGGGATAGCTTGATTATACGTCAGATAGCCTGGGAACGCAAGATCGAACGTTTGCGGCTCTGATCGGTCTCACTCGCCGGCGGGGGCGATCGTTTCCCACAGCGCGCGAATCGGCACTGCGAACAAGCCAGGCCCAAAACCTACACTGGCTTCTCCATCGTACAGGACGACCCCGACGACAAAACGTTCACCCGCATCCGCTTGCAGCTTCCTCAGACCACGAAAATCTGTCTCTGTCACGGTGGCAGCCGCCTTGACTTCGATCCCGGCAACGGCGCGTACACCTTGTTCCAGGACAAGATCTACCTCAGCGCCGTCCTTATCGCGAAAGTGGTAGAAAGACAGGGCGGTCTCGTGCCAGCTCGCCTGCCGTCGCAACTCCTGAAAGACGAACGTCTCCAGCAATTGAGTGGGTTCGGCCAAATGAAACCTTTGGGTTCGGCCAAATGAAACCTTTGGGTTCGGCCAAATGAAAACTTTGGGTTCGGCCAAATGAAACCTTTGGGTTCGGCCAAATGAAACCTTTGGGTTCGGCCAAATGAAAACTTTGGGTTCGGCCAAATGAAACCTTTGGGTTCGGCCAAATGAAACCTTTGGGTTCGGCCAAATGAAAATATACCATTTGGTATAGTAACCATATGGTATAAGCGCCTGCTGCCACAGATCAGCGCGGGGAGGCCAGGTCTGGCGAAGCCGCGCTCCACCAGACCTGGCGAAAGACCAGCGCAATCAGGTAAGACGGGTTGGCCGCAGTCGCTGACCGGCGTCTATTCCGGTTTGATGCCCAGCAGCAAGTCCATCACGTCGAAGGCCGCAAATCCTGCTGGATACCACTCCGGGTCCGGTTTGAGCCAGTTGTCCATGGCGATTACGGCAAGTCCGTCATCGGGCGCAAACTGGATGTGGGTATTGACGCCGTCGCCGGCGCCCGCATGGCCGGCTAGCCGGTGGCCGGCCTTCTCGCCGACGTACCATCCCAGCCCGTACTCCCCAACGTACGGTCCATACCAGGGGCCGAGAGCATCCATCCAGGGGGTGCTGGCAACCGATGTCCACATGGCGTCAATGCTCTCAGGCTGCAGCAAACGCCTGCCGTTCAGCTCGCCCTTGTTCAGCATGAGCCGGGCCCACCTGGTCATGTCGTCACAGCTCGACCAGAGGCCGGCGGCCGGAACATCTCTGGGGTCAACGAAATGCTCCATCGCGGCGGCGCTGCCATCTTCGGCGGAGATGTACCCGGTCACATACAGGTCGGGATCGACCTCGTCCATCACAAAGGTGGAATTCGCCATGCCAAGCGGCTCCAGCCAGCGCTGGTGCATGTAGCTCTCGAACGGCTCGCCAATCACCTTGACGATGATGGCGCCCAGCATCGAGTAACCCCAGCCACTGTAGTTCCATGCTTCGCCGGGCGCCGAGATCAACTGCTCATCCCTCAGGCTGCGCACGGCTTGTTCGAGCGGATCAATCGTCGGGTCGAGCGGGGCATCCCAAGGGATCGGCACGTCAGGCAGGCCGGACATATGGCTGAGCAGCATGCGCACCGTGATATCCTTGTAGCGCGGGTCGGCCATGGTGAAGTACGGCAGATAGGCAGTAACCGGCTTGTCGAGGTCAATCTTGCCTGGCTCCACCAACTGCATGACGGCCATCGCGGTCAGCGACTTGGAGATGGAAGCCTGGGTAGAAACGGATTGGGGGGTCATCGGCCGGTTGCTTGCAACGTTGGCAAGCCCAAAACCCTTGTTGTAGACCACCTGGCCATCTTTGACGATGCAAAGCTCGAAGCCGGGCACCGGGTAGTCTGTCATCGCTTTCTTGACGATTGTTTCGATCTTGGCAGTCGTGGCATCGTCAAGTACCGCTTTCTCTACTTGGGCGAGGAACTTCGTGAGGAGTTCCACGACAAGGTCCGTTTGCATGAAGGCCGTCACGTGATCGTGGCCTGGCAGTGATGCGAATGTGGCGTTGGGCAGCTTGTTGGTCGCAGCCTTCAATGCAGTATGGTCTTCATCATACACGCCGGCAAACAGAAGTATGGGCATCGTCATATCCGGTAGATCAGGGGCGAAGTTTTCGGCGCTAAAGGCTTGTAGGTCAGCGATTACAGCCTGAAAATCGGTGGCAGCATAAAGTTGATAGGCTTTGGTCTCGGAGAATCCGTAGCTACCAAAAACACTTGCTGCGTCGCGCCCGTATTGTGAATGAGTGAGCGTGCGATCGCGCTCAATATCGGCGCTGGGATCGAAATTCTCAGGGGCTTCGCCGCCGATGATCAGTGACGAAAGACGATCAGGGAAATACTTGGCTACAGCCCAACCCACCGTACCGCCCAAGGAGTAGCCAAAGTAATGCGCCTTGTCAACGCCCAACTTGTCGAGTACAGCGACGATGTCGCCGGCTTGTTTTTCCAGGACATAGGCAGCCGGATCGTGGGGCTTATCGCTCTGGCCATGACCTCGGGCATCAATGAGGATGAGGCGATAGTTCGCTTTGAGTGCATCGGCATAGCCGACAACCCGCCAATCTTGGAGGCTGCCGGTCAACCAATGCACCAGGACCAAGGGCGGGCCCTCGCCCTCGACCTCATAGTGAATCCGCACGCCGTTGTTTTCCACGAAGCCGGAGAGCACGTCAGATGGCTGTTTCTCCAAACCTGGCGCTGCCGGCGTTGCAGGTGGCGCCTGAACGGTTGCGGTGGGAACCACGCTGACGGTAGGTTCAAGGGTCGCCGTCGGTGGAACGGGCGTCGGTGCGGCGGTGAGCGGCACCGGCGTCGCCGTCGGCGCGACGGCCGAGCCGGCGCAAGCGACCAGCAGCGCGGCGATCAACAGGACGCTGAACGTCATAGGTAGATGTTTCCAGGGTCTCATAATATGCTCCTCTGAAGTTCCAGACTGACAAACTTGCGGCCGCCAGCTTCTCCATCTCGCAGGCAGCGCACATCGGTCTTAACAGTCGGCGCTATGGTTGCTCCTCGCCCACCAGGTGAGCCGACATGAAGTTCACGACGGGCGTGAACAAGAAGTCGCAGTGCCCGCCATTGACTTCTTCCAGGTACTCGTGCTCGACACCGCGGTCGCTCAGGAGCTTGTCAAAATCACGGGCCAGCTCAGGATTGTCGTGCTGGCCGTGGAAGATCAAGATCCCACTCAACTGCTGCGACTGCGTGAGATAGCGATCAAGGTCGTGGATCGGATCCACGGCGGCGATCTTGTCAAATACCTCAGGCACGATCTTGACCTTCCCATCTACCAGAGCCAAAGGCATGTCCAGGTAGAACGGCGGTTTCGCCGGATTGGCTGCGGCACCCGCGGCCTCGCTAAACATAATCTGAATCTCCCACGACAATTTCCATAAACTGGCGAAATCCTTAGGCAAACCCGTGAAATATCGTAAGCCGGTGTCCCATATGGGATCGCGTGCCCAATCGTATGTGCCCGACACAGGCGCGGTGACGCTAAATACGCCCGGATACTTCAGCGCCAGATGTATCGCGCCGTCGCCGCCCATGGAGCAGCCGCTGATGCCGCGGCTGGTACGGTCAGGGATCGTGCGATAGGTGGCGTCAATCAGATCCACCAACTCCTGAGTGAGGTAAGTCTCGTAGTCGCCAATGGTCGGCGAGCTCAAGAAAAAACTGCCGCTGAATTTGTTGTGAGCATCGGGAAAAACGAAGATCATCTCCTGCAGGCCGCCCGCGGACAGGGCAATTTGGTATGCTGATTTGAAGACGCCTAACAGGGTGTTGGCATGGCCCGTGTACCAGTGGAGCACGTATACCACGGGATAGCGTTTGTCGCTGGTGGCGTAGCTGGACGGCAGCAGGACGTAGAATTCGCGGGTGGTCGGGTCGCCCAGGAGGTTGCCGGCCAGCGCCTGGCTGGTGATCTCCCCCTTCTTCGTCTCCACCTTGCCCGGGGTTGCTGTGGGTGGCACTGGTGTTGGTGGTACCGGCGTGGCCGTCGGCGGTACTGGCGTGGCCGTGGGTGGAACAGGTGTCGCCGTCGGCACGGCGGCCGGGCCGGCTGGCAGGCGGCGAGCAATGCTGCCAGCACCAGAATGACAAAACTGCGATTGAAACGTAACATCGTTAGCACTCCTTCCAGTTGTCATGGATCGAAATTGCCTATCGGTTGGGTGATCCGGGGTGGATCACCCAACCGATCGCCTGAGCATTTATTTGTCGATGCCCTGTTGGGCATAAGCCACATCAGCCGCTGCCAACCAGGTTTGGATGTTAGGGCTGTGGGGTCGGCTTTGCTTCGGCACCCAACAGCACTTCTGCGATGCCGTTGCCGATGTCATACGCATAGAGTGAGCCCACATCAGGGTCGAAGAGGTTGACCAGTGCAATCACGGCAAGGCCTTCGTCCGGGAACAGGCCCAGATGGGACTGGGAGCCGAAATCGGCGCCATAGTTGCCGATGATGCGGTGTCCCTTGAACTCACCTACCCACCAGCCCAATCCGTAGCTGGTAACCTGTGGGCCGAAATTCTCCGCCCATGAGCTGGTGGCCTGAGGCGCCCACATCTTGTCATAGGCTGACGCCGGCAGCACCCGCGTTCCATCCAGTGTACCCTGGTTCAGGTTGGCAACCGCAAAGCGGGCCATGTCATTCACGCTGGAATAGAACGCCCCAGACGGCGCATGGGCGCGGGTGTACGGGTAGAAGTCAATCGTCTTGGCATTGCCGTTCTTATCGGGCATATGGGGCGCCACCAACCTGACCGGGTCCAGGTCGCTCAGCAGGTACGAGGAATTCTCCATGCCCAAGGGCGTAAGCACGTTGGCCTGCAGATAGTCCTCGAACGCCTGGCCGGACACCTGGGCGACCACATCGCCCAGGATATCGAAGCCGGTATTGCTGTAGGCCCACTCCTTACCGGGCCGGAAGGTCAGGGATTTGTCGCTGAGGCTGCGGACGTAGTCATCCAGGGCAGCCTTGTCGTTCCGCAAGTTCTTATCCTGATACTCTGCCAGCCAATTGATGGGGTCAGGCATACCGGCTGTGTGCGACAGCAAGCGGCGGATGGTGACTTCTCCCACGTCGGGATCCGTCAGAGTGAAGTAAGGCAAATACTTCGTTACGGGCGCATCCAGGTCAATCTTGCCGTCCGCGACCAACTGCATGATCGCTATCGCCGTTGGCGTTTTGGCAACTGAGCTCATTTGGAAGACTGAGTCTGGCGTCACCGGCGCGTCACTGCCCAGTTTACCGACGCCAAACCCGCTGGCGTAGACCAGCTCACCATCCTTGACAATGCCCACCGCTGCGCCTGGCACTTTGCCCTTCGCCATGATCTCCTTGACCAGCGCCTCGATCTTGGCCACGGTGGCGTCGTCTAGCTTGGCTGTAGGTGCCGCGCCGTAGCCCGTCGTCTCGTACTTGATGCCGGGAAAATCGACTTTCTCCGGCGCCAGCGCCTTGGCCGCCTCAGCGTCGCCCTTCAGCTCGACCAGCAGGAAGGCGGTGGCGAAGTGGTTGATCAGGTCGTGGGCGCGGTCCATGTCCCATACCGGATCGGTGCAGAACATAGGAAAGCCCAACGCCACGATACTAGGTGAGTCAGCACAACTGCTGAAGAACATCAGAGCCTCGCCGTAGTCGAAGACCACCTTGGCCTTTCGTTCGGCGCCGACGCTCTCGTAGGGTACATCCACCTCAAACGTTCGATCGGCGGCCACCGCGCCCGATCCAACCATAAACATGACCGGCACGTCGACAGACTCCATGCCGTCGCTTCCAAATGGCGTCGTATATCCTGACAGCGGAACGACTGCTCGGACACGCTCATCAACCGTGGAAGGCCAAAGCCCCTGTGGCGTTTCTTCCAAACCTGCCAAGGCCGTAAACTTCTCGATACAGGCCTCCACGCTCAGTTCTGCCTCATCTGGGTTATCCGCACACCAGGCGCGCAGGCCGTTCAGGTCCCAACGCGCCCCGGCAACGGCAAGCGCTGCCTCGCCACCCATGGACCAACCAGCGACACCGACACCTGTTGTGTTGATCATGCCTGCCAGATCGCCACCTGCAGCCGCGAGGCTTTCGGCGAAATCGATCTCACGCGTGACCTCCTGTGGCCGGCGGATCATAGCCTCCGCTGCCGCGGGATTGAACGCCGTACTCCAGTTGTCCTCATGGTCGGCAGATATGATCACAAACCCGCGGGAGGCCAAATGCTCCGTGAAATAAGGGATCTCCTGGCCGAAGGACCAGGTCGCGTGGCTGTAGACCACCAGTGGATAGGGTGCGCCACTGGTATCGGGAGGCGCATCCAGTTGGGCGTGGCCGAAGACCGAGAACGCTGGAATCTCGCCCGGCGCAAACTGCAGCTCGTAGACCATCTCGGCAGTCGCACCGTCGGATTTCTGGGCCGGATACCAGACACTGACCGTGAGATCGCGGTCGGTCTCCGCAGAGGCCGGTATGGTGAAGTAGCGAACCCCTACGGCATAGGGGCCGTCGATGGCGTACTCTGGCGCATCGAAGCGGATGCCGTGCGGCGGCTCCGGCTCAGCCGCGACGGTCGCTTCCGCCGTCGAGACAGGTGCCGGCTCGGGCGTGGGCGGAAGGGGCGTCGGTGTCGGTGGGATTGGGGTGATTGTCGGCGCCGCCGGCGGCGTGGCGGTCGGGCCGGCGCAAGCGACCAGCAGCGCGGCGATCAACAGGACGCTGAACGTCATAGGTAGATGTTTCCAGGGTCTCATAATATGCTCCTCTGAAGTTCCAGACTGACAAACTTGCGGCCGCCAGCTTCTCCATCTCGCAGGCAGCGCACATCGGTCTTAACAGTCGCCGCTATGGTTGCTCCTCGCCCACCAGGTGAGCCGACATGAAGGTCACCACGGGCGTGAACAAGAAGTCGCAGTGCCCCCCTTTGATCTCAAGGTACTCGTGCTCGACGCCGCGGTCGCTCAGGAGCTTGTCAAAATCACGGGCCAGTTCCACTGGCACAAGGTTGTCACCTTCGCCGTGCAAGATCAAGATCGCATTCAGGCGCTCCGGCTGTGACAGGTAGCGGTCGAGATCGTGGACGGGATCCACTCCGATCATCTTTTCGACCACCTCAGGCACGATCTGAGCCTCACCATTCACCAGAGCGACAGGTATATCCAGGTAGAACGGGGGCTTGTCAGGATTGGCAGCGGCAGCTGCGACCCAGGACAGGAGATACTTGATCTCCCAGTTTTTGGTCAGGTCAGAAAAATTCTTAGGTGGGATCTTCAGAACCTCCGTCGCGCGCTTCAGCACCAAATCGCCTGAAAAATCGTATTCGCCGGAGGCTGGCGCTGCGACACTGAATACGTTCGGGTGCTTCAACGCCAGGCCCATCGATCCATCGCCGCCCATAGAACAGCCGGTGATGCCGCGACTGACACGGTCGGGCAGGGTGCGATAGGTGGCGTCGATATGGGCCACGAGTTCCTGAGTCAGGTAGGTCTCGTAGTCGCCGATGGTTGGCGAACTCAGATACTGGCTTCCGCCAAATCGGTTGTTAGCATCAGGAAAAACGAAGATCATCTCCTGCAAGTCGCCCGCGGACAGGGCAATTTGGTATGCTGATTTGAAGGCGCCCAGCAGGGTGTTGGCATGGCCCGTGTACCAGTGGAGCACGTATACCACGGGATAGCGTTTGTCGCTGGTGGCGTAGCTGGACGGCAGCAGGACGTAGAATTCGCGGGTGGTCGGGTCGCCCAGGAGGTTGCCGGCCAGCGCCTGGCTGGTGATCTCCCCCTTCTTCGCCTCAATCTTGCCTGGGGTTGCTGTGGGCAGCACTGGTGTTGGTGGTACCGGCGTGGCCGTCGGCGGTACTGGCGTGGCCGTGGGCGGAACAGGTGTCGCCGTCGGCACGGCGGCCGGGCCGGCGCAGGCGGCGAGCAATGCTGCCAGCACCAGAATGACAAAACTGCGATTGAAACGTAACATCGTTAGCACTCCTTCCAGTTGTCATGGATCGAAATTGCCTATCGGTTGGGTGATCCGGGGTGGATCACCCAACCGATCTCCTGGGCATTTATTTGTCGATACCCAACAAGGCATAAGTCACATCAGCCGCAGCCATCCAGGCTGGGTAGATGGCATCGGTGCCCCAGTTAGCCAGCACCGTCACGCCCAGGTTGTCGTCGGGGGCGAGCTGAAAGCCGGTGGTCTGGCCCGCACCCCCACCGGGATGGCCAGCCAGGAAATGACCGCCATCTTCCGCCACGCCCCAGCCTAACCCATATTGGCCGGCCCACGCACCGAAGAACTGGTCGAGACCGGTCGGCGCCTCTACCTTCCAGAGGATATCGTAGGTCTCAGGCTTGAGGATGCGCGCGCTGTCCAATTCGCCCCGGTTCAGGTTAACCTGCATCCAGCGCGTCATGTCCTCGCAGGTGGAATAGAGACCGCCTGCCGGTAGGTCTATGCCCTTGGTGTGGGTCACCGGCTTTGCCTTCACGATAGCGTCTTCACCGGTTGTGTGTTCGCCAACCAGGGCATCGGGCGGGATCGCCGCCGCATCGAAGGTCGAGTGCGTCATCTTGAGTGGCTCCAAGATGTTCTGGACGACATACTGGTCATAGGGCAAGCCTGACACCTTGCCGATGAGATCGCCCAAGATGCTGAAGTTGACCGAGGCATACTGCCATGTTTCGCCGGGCGCCGCTGTCAGCTTGTCATCGCTCAGGGACCGCACGTACCACTCGAGCGCTGCGTCCACTGCGGTTGGCTCCACACTTTCCGGCAGAGTTGCCGTGACTGCTTCGTCCGTCAACCCCGACGTGTGCGAAGCGAGCATGCGCACAGTAATGTTCTTGTAGCGCGGGTCGGCCATCTCGAAGTAGGGGAGATAGGCCGTGACCGGCTTGTCCAGGTCTACCTTGCCTTGCTCGACGAGTTGCATCAACGCAACGCCAGTGAAGGATTTCGTAGTCGAGGCAATGGCGAAGACCGATTGGGGCGTCACCAGCCGATCACCACCCAACTCCGCAACGCCGAAGCCCTTGCTGTAGACCTGGTTACCGTCCATGACCACGCACATGGCGTAGCCGGGAACGCCGTTGGGCTGCATTTGGTCATTTAGTATGCCCTCGAGCTTGGCCACGGTGGCGTCGTCTAGCTTAGCCGTAGGAGCCGCGCCATAGCCGGCCGCTTCGTACTTGATGCCCGGGAACGTCACATTCTCCGGCGCCAGCGCCTTGGCCGCATCGGCGTCGCCTTTCAGTTCGGCCAGCAGGAAGGCGGTGGTGAAGTGGTTGATCAGGTCGTGGGCGCGGTCCATGTCCCATACCGGATCGGTGCAGAACATAGGAAAGCCCAACGCCACGATACTAGGTGAGTCAGCACAACGGCTGAAGAATATCAGATGCTCGCCATAGTCGAAGACCACCTTGGCCTTGCTTCCGGAGACAACACTTTCGTAGGGGCTAGCCATCTCAAAGCCTCCGTCAACGGATGTCTCACCGGATCCTATCAGAAACATGACCGGCACATTCACAGGCTGCATGCCTTCTTTGCCGAAGGGGATGGTGGATGGCGCCATGGCTACGACGGCGCCAACACGCTCGTCACTCCAGTCCGGCCAAAGCCCCGCAGGCGTCTCGTCAAGACCTGCGAAGGCGGCAAGCTCCGCTTCGCGACCGACCAGGTCTGGGCACGCTGTCGGGTTGAGCTCAGCAGTGTCCGGATTTTCCTTACACCAGGCGGCCGCATTAGCCAGGTTCAAGCGCGCACCGGCTGCAGCAAGGGCAGTCATGGCCCCCTGGGACCAACCTGCAACACCGACCTGGTTCGTGTTGATTAAGCCGGGCAGTAATCCGCCATCGGCGGAGAGATGCTCGGCATAATCGATCTGGCGTGTGATCTCCTGCGGTCGCCGAAAATATGCCTGCGGCGCAATGGGGCCAAATGCCGTGCTCCAGTTATCCTCATGGTCGCTGGATATGACCACCAACCCGCGCGAGGCCAAATGCTCGGCAAAATAGGGAGTCTCCTGACCAAACGACCAATGGGAGTGGCTGTAGACCACCAGTGGGTAGGGTGCGCCGCTATCGTCGGGAAGCGCATCCAGTTGGGCATGACCAAAGACCGAGAACGCGGGAATCTCGCCGGGCGCAAACTGCTGCTCGTAGACCATCTCGGCAGTCGCACCGTCGGATTTCTGGGCCGAATACCAGACACTGACCGTGAGGTCGCGGTCGTTCTCCGCTGTGGCTGGTATGGTGAAGTAGCGAACCCCTACGGCATAGGGACCGTTGATGGCATACTTGGGCGCATCGAAGCGCAGGCCTTGCGGCGGTGATGGCTCCGGCGCTGCCGTCGGTGGAACTGGTGTTGGTTGGGCCGGCGCTGCCGTCGGTGGAACCGGTGTTGGTTGGACCGGCGCTGTCGTTGGTGGAACCGGCGTCGCTGCGGGCGGCGCCGGTGTGGCCGTCGGGCCGCTGCACGCGACCAGGAGCGCTGTCAGCAAGAGAATCGAGAGAACACATGAGCGATGGATGGGTGACATGTTACTTTCTCCTATACGAGACAACTTCGAGACTAAACTGAGGTGGCTTCAAAGGCACGTTTGGGCCGCGTTCGTTCAAGCGAGTCTAGATTAGCACAACATCGCGCGCAAATCGCGCGCAAAATGTCCGGACAAGTCACGAGAATTGTGGTACAATGAAAGCGGTTTTTGCATAACCTGGTTTGCTGTGCGGTTTTGAGGAGGGAGCCCGATGGCCCATCTCGACCTGACCCTGTTCGGTCCTTTTCAACTGACCCTCGATCACCAGGTGATCGAACGTTTCGAGTCCAATAAGGTGCGTGCCCTGCTGGCCTTCCTCGCCGTGGAGCACCGCCGTCCCCACTCGCGCGAGGCGCTGGCCGAGCTGCTGTGGCCGGGGCACACCATCGAAGCCGCGCGCGGTAATTTCCGCCGCGCCCTGGCCAACCTGCGCGCGGTGCTCAACGACCAGACCGCACAGCCGCCCTATCTCCACATCACACGCGAGGCCCTGCAGTTCAACCTGGCCGCGGATGTGACCGTAGATGCCGTGCGCTTTCTGGCGCTGGCGCAAACGCCGGAATCGCAGCCGGGGTGGGCGTCCAACCTGGAACAGGCGCTGGCGCTCTACCGCGGTCCTTTCCTGGAAGGGTTCCACGCCGACGATTGCCAGGAGTTCGAGCAGTGGATCACCGCCGCGCGCAGCGAGTTGGAGCAGCTTGCCGCCCGCGCGCTCTTTCGGCTGGCGCAGCATGACCACGTCCAGGGGGATCTGGCGCAGGCGCTGCCGCGTTACCGGCGCTGCTTGGCGCTCAATCCGTACGACGAGGCCGCGCAGCGCGGGCTGATGCTGGCGCTGGTGGACAGCGATCAGCATGGCGCCGCGCTGGCACGCTATGCAGCGTATCGGCGTGAGCTGCAGCAGGAGTTGGGCGCGGAGCCGGAAGCGCAGACCGCGGAGCTGGCCGCAGCCATTCAGCAGGGACGCCTGGCCGCGGCGGCCAAACCGGTTAGCGCGGCCGGGCCAACCATAGCCGCTTGGTCCGCACGGGGAACGCAGGATGCTCACCCCTTTGTCGGCCGCGAGCAAGAGCTGGCCGCGCTGCATGCCGGCGCCAGGCAGGCGGCGCTCGGTCGCGGCCGCGTCGTCCTGGTGATGGGCGAAGCCGGCAGCGGCAAGACGTATCTGCTGCACGAGATCGCCCGCCAGCTCGGCCGCACCAACCCGCCGTGGCTGGTCGTCCGTGGCAATTGCACGGCGCTGCTTGGGATCGGCGATCTCTACCAGCCCTTTGTGGATGGTCTGCGCCTGTTCGTGGCGCACGAGAGCGGCCTCCCCAACACCCGCCCATCTGCGCACAACCATCCTGCGGCGGCGCCGCCAGCCGGCGGCGAAGTCGTCCGCCTGCTCTGGGAGCAAGCGCCGGACTGGGCGCGCCGGGTTCTGGTTGGCGCAGGCGTCAATGCGGACGCGCCGCCGGCCAACCGGCAGGCGCTGCCGCCCATGTCGCAGGCGGCGCTGTTCGACCAACTGGCGCGTTTTATCGAGCAGGTGACGCGGCTGCGGCCGCTTCTGCTGGCGCTGGACAATCTGCATTGGGCCGACGCCGGCACCGTCGCCCTGCTCTTCCACCTGGCGCAGGCTTTGACCCACAGCCGCGTCCTCATCGTTGGCGCTTACCGGTCAGGCGCGCTCGCGCTGGCGCACAGCGAGCGCAGCCATCCCCTGGGCACCATGATCCAGCCGCTGCGAAATCAAATCGGCGCGACGACGATTGACCTGGACCAGACCGACGGCCGCGGCTTCGTAGACGCGCTGCTCGACCGCGAGCCTAACCGGCTGCAAGCGTCGTTTCGGGAGACCCTGTATCGTCACACCGAGGGTCACGCCCTTTTCACGGTGGAACTGCTGCACACACTGGCCGCGGCCGGGTGGCTCAGCCAGGACCCGGAGGGACGTTGGGTGGACCGCAGCGCGCTGAACTGGGACGCGCTGCCGCCGCGCGTCGAGGCGTTGATCCGGGAGCGCATTGACCGCCTGCCGCCGGCTGATCGTACGCTGCTGAACGCAGCGTGTGTTCAGGGCGACGAGTTCCGCAGCGAGATCGTCGCCGCGCTGGTGGGCGAGAGCGAGCAAACGGTCATTGCCCGGCTGAGCGGCGATCTGGCGCGCGCGCATCGCCTGGTGCTTCCCGGCGGCGTGCTGCCCCACGCGGGGACGCCCGGCGCGGTCTATCACTTTCGCCATCATCTGTTTCAAGCCTATTTGTACGGCGCACTGGACGAGGTGCAGCGCGGCCATCTGCATCGAGCCATCGGGCTGGAGCTGGAGCGGCTCTTTGCCCGGCACGGCGCCGCGGCCGGCGTCACCCTCCAAGCCCTGGCCTGGCACTGCGCGCATGGGGGCGAGCGGATCAAAGCACTGAATTATCTGCGCACCGCCAGCGAGCAGGCGCTGGCCTGGCACGCGTACGCCGAAGCCGTTGGCTATCTGACGCAGGCGCTGGCCCTGGCGCCGCCCGCGCAGCCTGCGCTGCGCTTCGAACTGCTGGCGGCGCGGGAGCAGGCGCACAGCCAACGGCGCGATCCCCAGGCCCAGGCGGCCGACGTTGGCGAATTGGAACGGCTGGCGGAGCTGACGCACGACCCACGCCAGCGCCTGGTCGCGGCCTTGCGCCGCGCGACCCTGGCCGAACAAACCACGCACTACGCAGAAGCCATTGTCGCGGCCAACGCCGCGCTGGCGCTGGCCGCGGCGCTGCACGATCCGGCCGCCGAGATCGAGGCTCATCGCATTGCCGGTCGCAGTCACTGGTGGCGCGGCGAGCTGGATCTCGCGCGGCGCTACTATGCTTATGCGCTGCGCAAGGCGCGTGCGCAGCCGGCGCCGGACGCAGTCGCCGACTGCCTGCTGCACCTGGGCATCGCCTGTTGGTCTGTGGATGATCTGGCCGGCGCGAAAGCGGCTTTCGGCGAGGTGCGAGACAGCGCCCTTGGCCGCGAAGCGCCGCTCTTGCGCGCCGTGGCGCGGATGGGACTGGGCATGGTGGCCTGGACGCGTGGCGACTATTCCGAGGCTGAGGGCAGGCTCGACGCGGCGCTGACCACAGCCCGCGATCTGCGCCATCCCTGGCTGGAGGGGCAGGTGCTGCTGAACCAGCTCGCGCTCTACCGGCTGTCGGCGGCCTACGACCGTTGTCTTGCGCTCTACGACCGGTTGGCGCCGCACTGCCAGGCCATCAACGATCGCTGGACCGCCGCGGCCGGCCAGGTGGAGGCGGCCGAGATGTTCGTGCAACTGGGCGCCTGGGCGCAGGCCAAGAGTCTCATCGAGGCCGCGACCGTCGCCGCCGATGCCCTGGCCGCGTCGCTGCTCAAGGTGCGGCTCCTGCTGCTCGCCGCCCGCCTGCACCTGGATGGCGGGGAGCCTGGATACGCCGACGCGGCCGGCCAGGCGCTGCCCATCGCCGCCAGGCTGGGCGTCGCCCATATTCTGGCCGAAGCGTGGCTGCTGACCGGCCTGCTGCGCCAACGGCAGGGCCGATGGGCGGAAGCCGGAGATGCCCTGCGCCAGGCGCGTGCGTCCGCGCACGGCGAGGTCGCGGCGCGGCTGCTGCCTGAAATCGTGGGCGCGCAGGCGCACCTGGCGTTGGAGAGGGGTGAGACCGGCGAGGCTTGCGCGTGCGTGGAAGAGCTGTTGACCGGCGCCCCTCTCCCCCTGATTGACCAGGCGGCCGACCCAAGCTCGCTCTACTTGATCTGTTATGCTGTGTTGGACGCTGCCGGGGAGCCGTGGGCGGAGCAGATGCTGGTGCGCGGCTGCCGCTGGCTGCACGAGCAGTCCGCCTTGATCGCGGATGCTGAGCTGCGACGATCGTTCTGTGAGGATCTCCCGCGCCACCGGGAGTTACGGGGGATGGGTGCGGGCCTCACCTCAACCCCCGGCCCCTTCTCCTCTCCGCATAGCGGAGAGGAGAAGGGGGGATGAAGTCAAAGATTTTTTCTCCCATGTTTCGGATTCCGGTCAGAGATAGCGCAGTTCACTACACAGGTAATTCCACCGACGAAATACTTCCAGCGCGTTCTGCTGTGTTAAGGCCAACGCTGTTCGACTTTTGGCGACGCGTTGAAAGAATGGCTCGACCGCGTCGGTCGGTTTGCACGCGGCCATGATACGCTGGAATTTCGAATGAGGGCGGCGCAGATTAGCCGCATCGCACAGCAGGCCGAGGACAGATAGATTGCCTCGCTTCCGCGTCTCTTGCAGCAACCTGTCTTCGTCTAACTGCTCGACATGACGGATCAACCAGTCGAGCACTACCCATGTGAGGCGGCCCGATGCGCGACAATGCGCCGTGCTTTCGGCGATCACCTGTTCGGAGGCGCGCGACGTCGAGGCGGCATGGGCTTCAGCCAGAAGCACCCGACCACCCAACTGTTGCCATTCCTGAAACAGCCGATCTACTGGGTCTGCCATCCTTGCTCCTGCAAGAAATACTCGATCCTTTGCGCCCAATCGGGCCGGAAACGGGCGACATGGTACATAGTCGCTACGAGAGTTGCCTTGTCGGCTTCGTTCATCGAAGGCAGTAACAACTCCAGGTCTTCCAGGTCTTGCTCGCGCAAGGCGACGATCTTCATCGCGGCCTGTTCTGGCCGCCCCAACACGTAGACATGGAGGCGCTGCAATGGCATCGGCAGGGGAGTGAGGCGATGGTAGAAGTCGGGCGGCAGGATGTCAGCGAAACCCTTGGCCGCATCGCTCAGCCAGTCGTCGGGGAGATCGTGCAGCCTGGCGACGTGCCTGACCGCCCGGCGCAACTCTCCGACGTCGCCGCGCAGCAGGAGCACGTCAATGTCGCGCGTGGCCCGTTGCGCGCCGAAGTGCAAGATCATGGCTGCGCCGCCGATCACGATGATGTCGCACGGCGCAGCCAGACTCACATCCAATTCCTGTAACGCCTGAACAAGCTCTGCTTTGTCCATGTCAACATCTTGTCTGAAGGTAAGTCATGTGAATGGCGAGGAATCGCTCCACACCTTGTCGTGATTGTAACAGGCCTGTAGAAGTCCGTCAACAACGGTCGCGCGGCGCCACATCTGGAATTCCTGAAGTTGTGCATCGCCGTTTGCTATTTCGGCGGCTCCGTTCTATGATAAAGGCGATGTCCTTTACCCATCTCGAAGTCCACTCGCATTTTACCCTGCTCGGCGCGACGCCCTCGGTGGCCGCGCTCGTGGCGCGCGCGACCGCGGATGGCCTGACCCACCTGGCGTTGACCGACACGAACGCGCTCTACGGCGCGGTCGCGTTCAGTCGCGCCTGCCGCGCCGCCGGCGTTCAGCCCATCATCGGCATGACGGTCACGGTGGCCGAGCCTGCTTTCCCCTGGCAGCCCGGCGATGCAGTCACGGCCGGCAAACTGGTGCTGCTGGCCAGGGATGCCGCCGGCTACCGCTCCCTCTGCCGCCTCTCATCGCTAATCCAGGGCAGCCCGCAGCGGGAAGCGCTGGCGGCCCGCGGGCTTGACCTGGACGCGCTGGCCGAACAGCGCGCCGGGCTGATCTGCCTGGGCGGCGGGCAGGAAGGGTGGATCGAACGCTACCTGCGCAGCGGCGACGCGGCCGCGGCGCAGCGTTACGCCGAACGGCTGGCGGACATCTTCGGGCAGAATCTGCACCTGGCCCTGGAACTGCACGCCCCCGCCGATGCCGCCATCGCGGATGCGCTGACCGCCCTGGGCCGGCGCCTGGGACTGGCCACGGTTGCAGTGCAGCCGATCTTCTGCCTGGCGCCCGCGGACGCGCCCCGGCTGCGCCTGCTGGCCGCGATCCGCGCCAATGCACGGTTGGACGAAGATGCAGGCAATGATGCGCCGAACGACGGCGCCGATCCCGATGAGGAATGGGCCGACGACGAGACGCGCTACGTGGCTCGAACAACCACGCGCCGCGCCGCCGCGCCAACGCCCATCACACCGGTCGCCTCGTTCCCACGCGGCCAGGCGGCTCACGGCCCGTCCCCGCACTGGCTCAGCCCGGCCCACATCGCCGAGCGCTTTGCGCGCTTCCCGCAGGCGGTGGCGCAGAGTGGGGAGATTGCGGCCGTCTGCAGCGACTGCCTGCCCGACGGCCGGCCGATCTGGCCCGGCCTGGCGCTGCCCAGTGGACAGACGCCGGACGCGGCGCTGGCCGCCCTGGCACAAGCCGGTCTCGAGCGCCTCTTTCCCGCCGACTCGCCCCGGCGCGGCCAGGCGCAGGAGCGTCTGGCCGCAGAATTGAGCGCCATCAGCAGCCACGGCTTCGCGCCGCTCTTCCTGGTGGTGGCTGACATCGTGCGCTTTGCCCGCAGCCACGAGATTCCGGTCAGCACGCGCGGCAGCGTGGCGAACTCCCTGGTCGCCTTTTGCACCGGCATCACCACGGTGGACCCCATCGAGCACGGGCTGCTGTTCGAGCGCTTTCTGAATCCGGCGCGGACCAACCCGCCCGACATTGACCTCGATTTCTGCAGCCGGCGCCGCGATGAGGTGCTGCGCTACGTGCGCGACGCGTACGGCGCGGACCGCGTCGCGCTCATCGGCACGGTCAGCACGATGCGGCCGCAATCGGCCGTGCGCGAAACGGGCAAGGCCCTGGGGCTGCCGGCCGAGCAGGTCAACCGGCTGGTAGGTCAACTGCCGCACCGTTGGCATCCCGACCCGCGGCGCCGCGATCAACGCACGATGGACGACGTCCTGGCCGCGCTGACCGATCCCCTGGAGCAGGAAACCGTGCGCGTGGCTTACACCCTGGTGGGGCAGCCCGATCATCTGAGCGTTCATCCCGGCGGTGTGGTGATCACGCCCGGCCCGCTGACCGACATCGCGCCGGTGCAGTGGGCGCCCAAGGGCTTCCTGATCACCCAGTTCGAACACGGCGATGTGGAAGCGCTGGGGCTGCAAAAGATGGACCTGCTGGGCATCCGCGCGTTGACCGTGCTGGCCGACGCCGCGGCCTGGGTGCGCGAGGGTCACGATGCGGCCTTTGGCCTGGCCGACATCCCACTGGACGACGCGGCCACGGCCGATCTGCTGGCGCGCGGGGAGACGATTGGCGTCTTCCAGTGCGAATCGGACGGCGCGCAGCGCACCCTGCGCAAGCTCAAGGCCCGCAGCGTACGCGACCTGGCGATTGCCAACGCCTTTTTCAAGCCCGGCCCCGCGATGGGCGGCATGGCCGGCGCATTCGTGCGCCGTTACCGCGGCGAGCAGGCCGTGACCTATCTGCACCCGGCTCTGCAGCCGATTCTTGGCCCCACCCAGGGAGTGTTGATTTTTCAGGAGCAGATCTTGCGCCTGGCGCGCGAGATCGCGGGGCTGACATGGGCGCAGGCCGATCAACTGCGTCGCGGCATGAGCCATTTCGGCGCGCAGGAGATGGCGGCGCTGGCCGGGCAGTTCATCGCCGGCTGCCAGCGACCGCCGCCGACCGGCCCTGGCTTCACTCCGGCGCAGGCCAGCACGCTTTGGGAGCAGGTGATGCCCTTCGCAGGCTACGGCTTCAACCAGGGGCACGCCACCGCGTACGCCGAGGTCAGTTTTCGCTCCGCCTACCTCAAGGCGCACTACCCCGCGCAGTTCCTCTGCGCGCGGCTGGCCGACTACGGCGGCTTTCATCACCCGGCGATCTACATGGCAGAGGCGGTGCGCCTGGGGCTGACCGTGCGCCCGCCGCACATCAACTTCAGCGCCGAGGCGTTCAGCCTGGCGGAGGGGCGATCTGGGCCGGTGCTCTTCATGGGCCTGGGCCAGGTGCGCGACCTGCGCCAGGCGGCCATCACGGCCATCTGCCAGGAGCGCGGCGCCGGCAAATTCAGCGATCTGCGTGACCTGCTGCGCCGCGTCGCCCTGCGGCCGAAAGAGATCGAGCATTTGATCCGCGGCGGCGCGCTGGATGGACTGGCGCCGAGCCGGGCCAGCCTGCTGGCCGAGGCGCAGGAGTTCCGTCACGGTTCTGCCGGCCAGATGATCTTCGATTTTGGCCGGCGTGCGGTCCCCGCGGAAACCTTGCGCCAGCGCTGGGACTGGGAGACCGAATTGCTCGGCCTGCCGGTCAGCGCGTTGACCGATCCGCTGGCGCTGGTGCGCGCAAGTCTGCCGGCGCATGTGCCCCTGGCCGAACTGTCCGCTTTCCCCGGCCGGTCGCTCCTGACCGCGGGCGTGCGTCTGCCCGGCTGGACCGGCGGCCCCGGCTTTTTCCTGGGCGACGGCGCCACGTTCGTCATCGCCCGCGGCGACAAGGCGGCCAAGTCCCCGGCGCCCTGGCAACCGCTGCTGGTGCAGGGGCGCTGGGTTGGGGATGAATGGGGCACGTCCTGGCTGCAGGTGGAGGAGGGGGGAGAAGTGCAAAGTGCAAAGTGCAGAGTGCAAAGCGCAGAGAGCGGAGATTCGTGAGCGAAAATCGAAAATCGAAAATCGGAAAGGAATGAGGGATGACAAAGAAGAAGGATGATTTGCTGGAAGCGCATGTGCGGTTTGAGTTGGAGCGGCTGCGCGGGGAGAAGTTGCCGGCGACGCTGGCGGAGGAAGTGGCGGACGTTTTTGCCTGGCTGGGGCACGTGCGGCTGCACGAGGTGGTGAGCGCAGACCAGGTGGTAGACTGGATCGGGCGCAATGTGATCGAGAGGCCGATTTCGCCCGAACTCGTGGACGAGATTCGGGAAAACGTACTGTTTGTGCATGAATTCCTGACGAACGATGACGCCCGCGTCGCGTCGCTCCTGCCGCGCGGGGTGTTCGATCAGCTCGTTGACAACATCATCGGCCTGGAGGACCTGCGCCGCGAGATCACCCACCAGGTTATCTCAAGCTCCGTTTATGGGGTGCTGATCTCCAATGTCCTCTACCGCGGCATCAAGGCCTTTGTGCTGACCGAAAATGCCCTGGCGAAAAACATCCCCGGCGCATCGTCGCTGCTCAGGATGGGACAGAATGCCTTGAACGCCGGTGCGCCAACCCTGGGAAGGAGTATTGATAAGCAGTTACTCGCTTTCATCAGCGCGAATGTCCAGGAGACCATCCTCGAGAGCGAAACCTTCCTGAACACGACCCTGGATGCCAGACTGATGCGCAAGTGGAGCGAGGAGGTGTGGGCGGCAAATGCCGAAACGGAGATGGCCGAACTGGCCGGCTATGTGGATACCAAGTCCCTGGAGGCGATGGTGCAGATTGGCCTGAACTTCTGGCTGCACTTCCGCGCCACGCCGTTGTTTGCTGAGCTGATGGCGGGGCTGGTGCGCAACTTCTTCCGCGTCCATGGGGAAAAGGACGTCCGCGCGTGGCTGGCGGCCATGGGCGTCACGCAAGCCATCGTCACGCATGAGGTGACGCTCTTGGCCGCGCCGGTCGTGGAAACTGCGCTGCAGAGCGGTTATGCCGAAAAGCGTATCCGGCGCCGGCTCGACGCCTTCTACCGCGCCTACTTCGCGGCCTGATCGCGGCGCATCGGCCTGAGACCATCGTTCTCCCCCCAGTGCTCTGCTGCCAGCCGCAGCGCGGAGTCCGAACGATAGCCATGCAAAACTTTGATTAGATCAGGGACCAGGCCATCCAACTCGCGCAGGGTCCGGACGCGCTGGTCGGCGTCAATCAGCTCGCGTGCTTCCAGGAACCTGAGCCAGGCCGGGAGCATCTCGAATAGGGCTGCGGCTCTGTAAGGCTGCGAGCTGAGGAAACTCAACAGACGAGCCAGAAAACGATCCATCGTGTCGTGGTCGGGGCAGAGGGGATGCACTGGCGCCGATGCGCGCGCTTTGGGCCTGGCCCCCCTCCTGCCGTTCGCATCGTTCAACTCCCCGGCGTGGCGCTTCAAGATGTATCGCTGAATCTGATCGCGCGCAATCTCCCCTTTGGCATACGGCATGCCTTCCGCGCGGCGCAGGTAGCCCAGGAATTCGACGGTCAGGTAATACAGATTGGTTCGGCCATCGTCCGCCGAGAGTCCCGGTGCGCCCTTGCGCTGCCGGTGCGGCGTGAGGGTGAAGTCGTCCAACCTCCAGCGCCGCTCGGCCTGCCCGGTGATATGCGCCAGGAATTGGGCCGCATCCCCTGGCTGCAAAATTGCGCAATCAAAGGCGGCGCTCAGCGCCTCCAGTTCGGCGGCGTGCGGGGCTGCGGTGCGCTCCAGGTAGTCGAGCCTCGCGTACGTCAGCGCACGTTCGGCAAATGCAGTGACCGCCCACTCGAAGTATTCGCCGGCATCCCGCACCAACGGACAGGCGCGGCGCATGGCCTCAGTAACCACCGACAGGTGGCCGTGGTAAGCCAACTGGTCGAGGGTGCCGCTGACGGTGTCGAGATCTTCGCCGGCTGTGTCGGCCAGCTCATGGGCCAGGGCCGGCAGCGCGTCCATGCGTCCGGCGGCCAGGGCGTTCGAGATCAGCCAGCCGGCGTAGAAATGGGCATCGTGGGCGTAGACGTCCGGCTGGCGCTGGCGCAACAGGGCGAGCAACGCATCGAAGCGATCGCGCTCGCCGCTGGCCACGCTGGCTTGGTAGATGACGTTGAGCATCTCGAAGGCGCTTTCGTTATCCATCGCCCCCTCATCCAGCGTCGCCAGGAAGATGGCGATTTGGTCTTCGTCATTTTCTGCCGCTTCGAACTCTGCCCAGCGCGTATCGAAAAAGGAGGAGTCGGTTATGGCGTCTGCCTCAGCTTCCGTCTCTGGCCCATCCCCCAGCGCGTCGTCCGTCCCGGCAGCGGGCGGGAGGTGTTGCACTGCGGGCAACGGTGGCGGAAGCGATGCGGCGGCCGCCTGGCGCACCGCGCGCTCGGCCTCCACTTGAGCCTGCCGGGCCTCTTCATCCTTCTTCAGACAACACTTCTTGTACTTCTTGCCGCTGCCGCAAGGGCAGGGATCGTTGCGACCGACCATGATCCACCTCTTTCGCGCTTGGTATTCTTCGTAAGGCTTCGTGTCTTCGTGATCCAACGGCTCACAGCGCCCAGGCCGGGATGGACTGGGCCGTAGCCGTGAGCGGCAGCGACTGCTCCGCCAGACAGATGACGCCGCCCGGGCCGACAGGCAAACCGAGATGCGCCAGCGCTCCGAAATGCCGGACATCATCCCGACCCGGCGCGGCGGTTTTCTTGATCTGCAGGGGATAAGCGATGCCATCCTGCACGATCAGCAGATCAATCATGCCGCCATGTCATGGGCAAAGGCAATCATTTCAACGCTAACTCCCTCTTTCGCGCTTCGCGATCTTCGTGCTTCGTATGCTTCGTGCCGCTTCGCGTCTTCGTGCTCCAAACACCCCGCGCTCCCCGCCGCTAGGCTGCCCTTCTCAGCCTCGACGCCAAACCTGGTGGAACTCGCCTAGTGTAGTGTTTCTCTCTTGACTTCGCAGCCACCGTTCGGTTATAATGACAGCAATCCAGTTATCTGGAGGTGGAAGGCATAACGCCTTCGGGCCCTTCGGGGCCTCTTTTTATGGCAGCTTCAACTCCAGCTTTTGGCGTCATCGTTTCATTTGCTTTCCGGTAACTGGCTCACATTCCCCAGGTACATCACGATTCTGGAGTCCTCTTTGACGCGCAACCAGACGTCAGTCAGGTCAGGTGACACATCAAATGGCAATGCGATGCCCAATTTTAGCCCCGGGTTAATGTCATCGTACAAGTGCCCAGCCTGGAACTGCCATGCGGCGCCCAGAACCGCATCATCGAACGGATCGAACTTGTAAGTCCGCCCCCGCGTATCTTGCAGGTAGAAATTGAGACTGCGCAGGGGCGTCGCAGTTCCGGATCCCGTATTCCGAAACTCAACGAGCGGAATGAGGTAGGTGCCTTGGGCAAAGCGCGCGTTGCCGTAGTGATAGACTGACTTGGCGCGCTTCACATCGTAAAGGCGCAGTCCCCAGTTCTTCACCGTGAACTCTTGCTCGGGCCGCGTGAGTGGCAGGGACGTTGGCTTGGCCGGCGGAGAAGTTGGTGCAGGGGGCGGTGTTGGAATGTTCTGTGCTACAGCCACCTGCGTCAGCGGACCGCTCGTCTTGACAACCGAAGCCGCAATCCATCCCTGTTTGTCACCATACGAGATTTGCCACCACGACGAATCCGCGTTACGCCCCAGAATATCATAGCGCTGTCCGGCGCTCGCCTTGCCGACAATAGGATAACTCGTGCCTGGTCCCGACCGTATGTTGCTCGCATTGGATGCAACCGCCGCCGGTTTGTCAGGCGTATTTGCCGGCCGCGGGTTAGACGAAACGAGCGAAACCCAAACGCTCCATATCTTACCGCCGATAGCATCGGTCTCTACCCTGACAGCATAGCCATTTACATTGGTCCATGCGACTGCAATTAGGGCTGATTGGTCCGGTGGTTTGGTAATAAAGTCAACCCCAACACGTCTAAGCGCCACAGGCCATTCAGACAAGGCGTAGTTATGCTTTTCCAGCCCACTGAACAACTGCACGCCTTTGGCAATACCGGTCTTGTCGTAATCAACGTAGAGAATATATGTTTGTGCTATGTACATGCGAGACTCGCCACCGTCTGGAATCGCGGGCACCGACCCTCGATCAATTTGGGCAATATCCAGGGGTTCTCCCAGGGTACCCTCGACCTCTGCAACTTTAGCGCCCAAAATCGCTGGTGCATTGACGATCAGGTCGTTCGTATTGTCTGCAGTCGGTGTCTCCGTTACGGTAGGTGTATCAGTCGGTACGGGGGTATCGGTTGGGAGAGACGTCGGAGTGTCAGTTGCCGTTGGCGCCGGCGTCTCGGTGGGAGCAGATGTCGCCGTAGGCGCTGTCGTTTCAGTCGGCTTAGGGGTGTCGGATGGGGCAACTGCGACTGCCGTATTTGCTGCCGACCTTTGAGCTTCAGCGGTTAGGGTTGCCCGCACCTGCTTGGCGACTGTGGCCGCGATGCTTTTTTCGTCACTGGTGCGCGATGTTTGTCCACAAGCCATCTGGAGCAAAATCATCATGCCGAGGGCGATCATAATCGGATAACGCTTTTGGGACAGCATACTCTTCCTCCGTTTCCAGCTACTACTTCTGCACTCGTTCTTGTGATCCGGCAGCCAGCAGCTCGGCCAGGTTGACGCCTTCGACGGCCCCCTCACCCTGGCGCTCCGCCCCGACCCACAGGGATAGCACCAGGCTATGCACTGAGCGGAAGCTGCATAACCCGCTGATCGAACGCCTGCGCGACGCCGTGTGGGCTGCGGTGGATCGCCTGCATGAAGGACCACCGCAGCGCTGAGGCCCTACGCCGCCCCTCTCCGTAAAGCCAGGATGTGGGGGAGCACCACATGACTAGCGCGAGATCCGAACGGTTTCACAAACCTCTCGGATCTCGCAATCTTGGCAGCGCACAGCGGGCAGCGTTCCTTATTTGAGTTCTCGCGCGCCGACATGGTTTCCCCGGGGAAGTGATGCTGTCAGTTTGCTGCCATGGTATCCAAAGCCAGGATTTCCTTCTCCACATAGCTGCGAAACACCTTTACATCGGTGAAACAACGGAAACCCGCTGCGCTCGCCAATTCCAGAGTCTTCATCTGTTCATTCAACAAGAGGGCGACCGGTTCGCTGAAGCCGGTCTGGATGCCCTCGGGCCATGCCAGGTCGAGCAGCGCCTTGAGAGCGCCCGTCTCGGCATCAACAATCTCATAGAGCATTTCGCCTTCAGGCAAGCCCTGTTCTGTCACCCAAATGTTCTCCTCCAACAGCACGGCTTCTTCGCCTTCATCGTCAATGCCACCCGAAACACTGATGATTTCGACGGCGGGCGGCACCGCGACCGACGGCACTGTCTCAAGTGGTCCCACATGGCTGCTCGTCAGCAAGCTATCGAGGAATACGTTGGCCGCTTTCGCCAGCAGACGCTGGCGTTCGGCCAGAAAGTCAGCGTAGTTTTCAATGCGCCACAGCTTGGGGTCCATAGGCACCCACTGCGACGATAATGCGCCAGGGTGGCTGGCCTCAATCTGCGGGAAGTAGACTTCGGGTAGGGTATTGCTGATGTCAAGATTGGTGGCCTGCGTCAGGAAGCAGTAGTTTGCCAGTGAGTTGACCTTAGGGCGGTCATGCCCGCGCGCATAGAGCTGCGACTTGGGAAAGATGTGGTGAATCTCCAGCCGGCTGGTTTTGCCCAATAGATTGGCCTTGAGCGGCAGCCCCGTGTCCCAGTCCCGCGCCTCCCCGACGCGCGTCAGCATGTAGAGCATCGGATAAAAACGGGCGCCCACGCTCCAGTTGGCGAAGTTGTTGGGACGCACCTCGAGATCACCGCGCCAGGTGCGCAGTTGGTCTATGAGCCGGTCCAGGGCCTCGGCGTGATTCTCCATCGCCGTCAAGTCCTGCATCAACATGGATTCGGTGGAACCGGCATAGCGCCCCCACAGCAGTGTATGCACATACCAGTAGAGCAGTTTGTCGCGTTGCTGTGCGCTGGATAATTTGCCGCCGTTTTCCACGACGTAGCGGCTCATGATCGGGAACGCGTAGCGCCCGCCCAGTACTCGCTCGTGATCCAATCCCAAGCGGCCACTGACGATATTGAGCAGATAATCAATGGCCTTCTTCGCTTGCTTCAAGCCCTGCTGGAATCCAGCGGTGTCGACGTCCTTGAGCGCCGAGAAGAGCGCCTTACCCGTCACCACGACGTTGACGTTGCGCAGCAGCCAATCCAGGCTGAAATCAAAGCCGGACCTGGCCCACTTGCCAAGCGCTGAACGCAGTTCTTCGCGCGCGGGAGGCCATTCCGCGCAGACGCGCGCCAGCGCCAAATCACCTTTTGATAGCTTAGTGCCTCCGCTATTGACGCGGTTGAAGATGTCCACCACCACGTCCACCGTCTTGTCCGGTCCAGCGACTTTCTCGATGTGAACCTTGATCTCTCCGATAGTGTAAAGCCGGTTGAGACGGCCGAGGTATACTTGGGCGTGAGGCTTCAGCGCCTCGTTCTGGTAGATGCCGTCGATGAAGGGGCCCATGCTGAGCTTCATCAACTCGGTGACGTTGATCCAGCGTGGGTCGCTGCCCATCTTCACAGGTCCATAGAACTCGAAGGATTCGTCCTCGAGATTGAAATAGAGACCGGTGAAGGCGCTGGCGTTGCCCTCGAAAAAGGAGGGTGGCGCCCCCCGGATGATGCCGTAGAGCGTCGTCACCCGCTGTTGTCCATCGAGGATCAACTCGACGGTGCCGGCGGACAGCGGATGGTCGCCGCGCGCATCGGCGCTCTCGGTCTTCGTGATCCACACCAGCAGCCCACCCACAGGATACCGGCGGTAGAGTGACGCCATCAAGTCACGCACCTGATTGCGGTTCCACACATAGCCGCGCTGAAATTCAGGCAGCGCCATCGCACCAAGATCAATCTGATTAAGAATCGTATTGATTTCCATCTGATCTTCCTTTCACACCAGGCTGGATATTTGTGCCTATACCGGCGCCCAAAACGGGCTCGCCAGCACGTCGAACGTCATGTTCTCCACCATCTCATCCTGCGGAATCAGTGCGATCCTGGTCGTCACCCATCTTGCCCGGCAGGCATTATCGGGTAGCGATCAACTTCGGCGCCTCGTCGTTGGTCATGACGGTGTTTTTGCCCTGGTCTTGCGCTCATCCGCCAAACGCCTCCAGCTTCCCCAACACCTTCTCCCCCTCCTCCCGCGCAACCGCGGACGGCGCCTGCACAATGAACGCCTGCAGCGTCGCGATCACCGTGCTTCCCCCCATCCCCAGCAGCGACAGGCTGGCCAGCCAGCGCAGTTGCTCGTCCTCGTCGCCCAGGGCGGCCACCAACTCGCCGATGGCCTCTGAAGTCTGTTTGCGGCCCAGCGTGAGCAGCCGGCCGAGTCGTTCGCTGCGATTGCCCTGCGGCGGCGTGGGGATCATGACCGGCTGGGCCGCGGGTTCCGGCCGCGCAGCCGGGCGCACGGGTTCTGCCTTGAGCGGCGTGGTGGCAGGGGCAGCCGCTACGCCGAACAGGTCGGACTGCCCGGCGCTCGCCTGGGGCTGCGCCGCAGGCGCCGGCCTGGCAGGTGATCCGGGAGCCGGGGGCCTGGCGGGCTGGGCGATTGCCTGGTACGTGCGACCCGTTTCGGCGACCCGGCCAGGCGTCGCCGCCATTTCCTCCCGGTAGTTGCGCACAACGACCGGCCCCAATTCCGCCTCCAGCCGATCCCACGCCTCCAGCACCAGCCGCCGCGTGCGGTACTCGCCGAACGCCTTGATTTCTTTCTCCTTCAGCACCCGGAACGTCTCGCTGGGGAAATCCGGGCCGTAGACATCCTTGGGGTCGAGGATGTAGCGCAGCTCGTCGCGCGTCAGGCCATAGAGCCGGGCGTAGTAGGCGTCAAGCTCGGCGCGCAGGAGTGCGCGGCGACCGCGTCCCATTTGGCCGGCGCAAACGGCGCGGGGCACGCGTCGCCGCCGGCCCAGTCAGGCGGGTTCCAGGGATGTCCGCCCGTGGCCTTGAGCCAGGCTTCGTGCTGCTCTTCCAGCTTCGCCCGCAGCGCCTCGTCGGCATCGGCCCACAGGTCGGCCGCGAACGGCGCCATGTCCCAGGCGGTGTAGACGGCGCCCATGCCGCCCTGATCAGGCCGCTCAAAGCCGACCATCATCATCGCCCGCCGCCAGCCAAAACGACCGGCCGACCAGGGGGCAACGATCACGGCGACCTGTGCAATCTCCATGCGCCCCATCCGCTTGTTAATCTTCTGAATCACTCCATCGTTGAGCATGGTCTGTCTCAGTTCAGATATCAGCCTCCAACCAAGATCACAGGCGAGTAACTCTGAGGTCGTTGCAACGAGTGCATAGCCGCCCTGCGACGGCTAGAGATATAGGCCCTGGGTCGCCCCGCCTCCTACTCCCACGTCTTAATCCTAAACCCCAAACTCGCTGCATTCTCGGACACCGCGCGCTTGATTTCATCCGATACGCCGCTGGGGAACTCGGCGCTGATCTCGACTGTCACCTTCACGCTCGCCTGCGGATCATTGGCCAACACCCTGATGATCTCATCCGCGATCAGCAGCAGCCGCACCTTCGCCGCGGTTGCGTTCACGTCAACGGTCCCGATGAACGCGTGCGCCTTTGCCGACCCGCCCGGCGTGGGCCCTGTGGCCACCCCAGGTGTCGAGCTTGGAGCTTCGGAAATGATTCCTGGCCCCGTTCCGCCTGTGGCAGTCGGGTACCTGATGCCGCCGGCCGGCGCTGCCGCGGGAGTCGCCTGCGCCACCTCATACGCCTGCGCCGCCTCCGGCTCGATCAGCAGCAGCGTGTCATCGAACTGCACATTAGCATCGCCCAGCTTGAACCCGTCATACTTCCCCTCGTGCTGCCCGTAGGCCGTGCCGAAGAAATCCCGGCTGGCCGCGCCCTTGATGATCGCTTGCTCAAGCACCTTGCGCGTCTTCAAGCGCGGCAGATAGAGGTAGCGCAGCGTATCTTCCCAAAAAACCATGGCGCCGACAGCCGGCTTATCGGCCTTCCAGTACAGTCGCTGCAAGTGACTGCGCAGGTGGATGGGCGACCAGGCGCCGATCACCAGCTCATTGTCCACACAGACGCGCTCGATCTCGCTGCCCAGGGATGAGCCGCCGCTGTTCAGCGGGAAGACCTCAACCGTCGGCTTGGGATCCGTGGCCGCATGTTGCGCGGGGCAGAGCAGCCACCTGTAACACTCGCGGGCGGTCCCCGGCAGCACGTTCTCGGCCGTCTGCAATTCTTTCTCAGCTTGCCGCTTCTGAAGTTGGTCAACGTTCAGGCGGCCGTCCCTGATGTCCTCCACAATCGAACCCCAGGCCAGCGCCACTTTGATGCTGTCGCGCAGGTGCGCCAGCACGCCGTGATCGGGAGCCAGAAAGATCAGCCGGTTACCACGGTAGCGCGGTTTGGCGCCGTTGTTGCGGGCGCTGTCCAGCACCGCGTCGAACGCCACGCGCGGCTCCTCGCGCGCATAGAAAACCTCCGGCGTCAGGATGATGAGACGCAGCGCGCTGTCGTCCGGCACATCCGCATGCGGCGTGAAGATGTGGATGCCGTCGAAGAAGGTGGCGCCGGCGGTCAGTCTCTTGAGCACCTCGGCCAGTTTGACGCGGACGTCAGCCTTGTCGTCGAAGCGCGACTTCCGGTCCTCCATCTCACGCCGCAGATTGGTGCGGGTGTCGAACCAGAAGCGCGTCGAGGCCAGCGCTGTTTCGCCGGAGCTTTTCAGATAGTGCAGTCGGTCGGCGAGCCGGTTGAGCGCGTCGGAGTACGTGGAGGAGGTCTGGCCGGGCTGCAGGCAGCCGAGCAGCACACGCGCGCGGTCAATGCCGCGGATGCCGGCCTTCGTGGACACTGAAGCGGGTGCGCTCCCCAGGAAGATCGTGCGCGCCACGCGGCGGGCCGCATTCACCGCGCCGAAACGCGGCTCCTTGTTTTCCAGTTCGGTCGTTTCGGCCCGCTCGCCGTCAATGTCCTTTTCCACCACCGGGTCCCAGCCCGCCGGCAGGTAGTACATGAGTTCGTTGCGTGTGCTGCCATCATACAACGGCAGGCTGCCGGGCATGATCATCAGGTCCCTGTTGTCGTCCTTCCACAGCCGGTAGATCAGCTTGGCCATCAGCTTCAAAACGCCGCGCGTGCGCTGGAAGCCTTCGATCGTCGTCCAGTCTTCGTAAAGCCGATCGAACACTTCCGGGTGAATCGGGTACGCCTGCGCCAGGCGGTCGAAGTAACGCTGCTCCTGGGTTTCGCTGGGCAGCCTGGCCCCTTCGGCCACATACGCGTCTGCGAACGCGCGACAGACCGCCGCGCGGCCCTGTTCGTCACGGATTGGCTCGAACAGGCGTCGCCGCACGATCTCGAAGGCCTCTTCGGTGGCCACGGGCTTCCACAGCGCCTGCACACGTCCGAAGGTTTTTTCCAGTGCCCGCAGGGCGGCCATGCCGCGCTGGCTGCCTGCTTCCACCTCCGATTCGGGCAAGGAGGCCAGAAGAACGGCGTTGGGCACCAGCTTGCACGCTTCGGTGAGGGCCTGGACGAAGGACAGGTTACTGTCGAACGTGCCGCCGCTCAGCGGCTGGCCGGCCTGAAACTGACGAATATAGGCGAGCAGCTCGTCAACCAGCACCACGCAGGGCGCATAGGCGGCCAGCAGCGTTTGGAGCACAGCCTTGCCGGGGGAAGTGCCGGTGGCGTCGGCGTCCTTGAGCTGGTCGAAGGCTTCTTCGCCGCCGAGCTGCCAGGCAAGCTCGCCCCACAGCGTGCGCACCGTGTGCTTGCCGTGCAGCCAGGGCTGGCCGGGGGCGTGAGCCTGGCCGTCCAGCACCGCGACGCGGGCCTTCGGTACGTCCATCAGGCCGGCCTGGTCGAGCAGGGGCGGGATGCCGGCCAGATCGCCCAGCGCGCAGTGCCGCGTGGCGAGATGGTAGACGGCCAGCATCGTGTGCGTCTTACCGCCGCCGAAGGCCGTCTGCAACTGGATGACCGGCTCGCCACCCTGGCCGTTCAACCGCTGCGCCACCTGGATCAGCAGCAGGCGCATGCCCTCGGTGATGAAGGTGCGCTGGTAGAAGGCCGCCGCATCCTGGTACTCCCGCGTGGCCCCGCCCGTGCGCACCGCGGTGATGTCGGCGGCAAACTCCGATTGCTGAAACGTGCCTTCGAGCACGTCGGGATGGGGAACGGCTACTTCTCGCCAGGGTTTCATAGGCAGTGCTCCTAGGTTTAAAACTCCCGAACTGGCTCGGTCGGAGACCGGCCAGAGCGGGAAGTTATTGTTTGACAAGCCATTAGGCTACGCTCCACGGCACTCCGGCCGCGGGGGTGTTCGCGATATTCAAGACCAGCGGGTTTGGATCAATGGTATTGACCAATTGTTTGAGTTGCTGGAGCACGCTGGCCGAAAATCCGGCCGGAAACAGCACCGAATGAGGCCCCACGTGAGGCTCCAAATGCAGCACGACCCGTTTGGCAGGCGCTGCCAGCGCGTTGGTCGCATGGTTTTTTTCAGCGGCGTCAGCCGCATTGAGCGCAGCGTCTGCCAATCCAGTCACAGTATCCCGCACCTTGTCCGCCACGGTTTTTGGCAGCCCCGCAATGTTCGATGGCCTTGGCGGCTGGGTGATAACCCGGAAGTCTTTCGCTTCGATCAGCCACGTGGTCGTCGAAGCAGCCACACTTTCAACAGCCACCACATCAATGCCCTTTTGCCTGCCGGCTGCATTCCAGACAGTCGTGTAGTGTTGCCAAGTGTCATAACGTTGCGCTACGACTGTTGGTGCGAAGGTGAACCGTAGGGAATCAACTTGAAGATGCGACACGCTGGGTTTACCTTTCGTTCTCGTTGATAGTAACCATGAGGCCCATCTCGGTGTCAATGTATCGCTCCGATTGGACCAGATCTTCATCCAGCGCCGTGATGCTCCCAATTTCATCCAGACTGTCGGACACTTTCACTACGACTGCATCGTCTGCGGCATGAAGACCAAAGTAGCGTGTGTCCAATTTCGAAAATTCTTGGGTGTGCAGAATGTGCAGCTCGCGTAAGAGAAAGAGGCTGTGGGTGGCGACAAAGACTTGAATGCCGTTCCGGCTGATTTGCAGAATTGTGCGCGCAACCAGCCGGATCAGTTTAGGGTTGAGGTTAGCCTCGGGTTCATCCCAAAAAAGAAAGCCCGTGTCCAAGAGCGAACCAGTGGCGACCAAGCGCGCCAGCATTGCCAGCTTGCGTAGCCCCTCGGCGACAAGATGCACCTCCATGCTTCCCGTTTTGGTATTGAGGTAGAACCGCCCTGATCTGTCGAGTTCGACACTGCCGCCCATCGCCATCTCCAATGGTTCCAGCAAATCTCTAATGCGCTTTTCACGAGGACCTTTAGCCAAGAGGGCGCCGAGCAGAATGCAGGTGTCGCGCCATGTGTCATCAAATTCGTTATAGGTGGTTTCATAAAGCGACACAAAGCCTGGATAGACCGTCAGTAGTTCTCGCGTTGGCAAGTAGACCGGCAGTTTGTCGAGCCAGGTCGTAGGCGTCTGCTCGACGCCCACCTCACTCTTGCTGGCCGTGTTGAACGACACCTTGCAATCCAGTTCTGGTCGGAAGAAGGCCCAGCTAATCTCACAACGACTGCGACCAGCCTGCCGTCGCGCCAATCGTCCCAGCGCATCAGGTTTGAATACGTCACGCAGTTTTTTGGCGATGGCACTTTGTAGATAGGCTTTGGTGGGTGTACTGGAAGCAGATTCTTTTTCACCCCGTGCACTGACATACGCCATGACATAGGCAGCCTTCAGAATCTGCGTCTTCCCCAGTCCATTTTCGCCGACAATGACATTTAGGTTTCGACCAAACTCCAACGGCGTGTCTGGAAAAACGGTGAAGTTCTTGAAGGTAAGTGATTTCAACATAGTTCCTCTCCGGATTACTCGAACAGCCTGCCCTGCTTCGCACCGGTTTCCTCCCGGTTGACCGCGGCTTCGATCCCACTCCAGCTCGTGATCAGCTCGTTATACGCCCGCGCATCCTCCGCCCACCCCTGGCGCTCGCACAGCGTATACAGCCGATACGCCAGTTGCCGGGTCGCTTCCCCCTTGCCCCTGACCGCGCCCAGCAGACGGCCCGCACCGGTGTCGCCCTCTTGCTTCAGCGTGCGGATCAGGTGGTGCAGCGTCTCCCACACCGGGTTGCGGGTGTCGGTCTGTGGATCCCACCCGGCCGGATATTCCGACCACTTGCGCAGACGCACGCTGCCGCCGCCGGCTTCCAGCACGCCCGCGGCCTTCATGCCGTCCACACTCGTACCCTTCGCCCGCGCCAGCACATCGGCCTGCCCGAATACTCCATCTTTCCAACCGTACTGCTCGAACCAGTGCAGGCAGAACTGCGTGTCCACGTCGAAATCGTCCTCGGCCAGGAAGCGGTTGATCAGTTGCAGCGCCGTGCGCACGCTCATCGGCGTGCCGTCCGCCTCCAGCACCGCGACGTACTTGGAAAAGACCGCCATCCCCGGCCCGATGATCGCCTGCGACAGGTCCACCGGCGCCACCGGCGAACGGTCGTCGCCGGAGCCTTTGGTCATCTCGTCGAGGGCCTCGGGTAGCACCGCGTTCAACTCACGCAGGAACTCGCGGCGGGAAATGGTCGGCGCATCGTTGGGGCGGTTCCGGCACACGAGGACGATGCTAGATGCGAGGGCATTTGTGCCAATGCCGACTGAACGCGCACTCCGTTCGGTCCGCATCGGCCAAGTACCGGTAATCGCAAAGCCAGCGCGAAGCACTGCATCGAGAAAGGTCTCCCAACCAGCACTCGTTGTACCTGCCCCGCTATCACTCTCGGACTGCTTGAAAGCGTAGTAAATGGTGACTGGGAAGACTGGGTGTGTCTGCTCGGCGAGGCGCTGCATGGCTTGCGTCATTCCTTCCAGGAAGAAGGTTTCAGCCATCTCCTTGCTGCCGTGACGGTAGGGTGTTGCCACCAGTTCCTCTGCCTTGGGTACTGCTAACGTAGCGAACAAGTCAGGAAAGATGGGCTTCAGCGCACGACGTAGCCAGACATAGAAGAAATCGGATAGATCGGCGTAGCCAATGTTGTCGTAGTAGGGTGGATCTGTTGAGAAGACATGTCCGGCACCCGTACGCAAGGCAATGGCGTCAGCCTGCCTCACATGACCTGGAACGCCCGTTTCCGGGCAGCCACTAAGAGCATCCGCGACTATCTCATTCGAAGCCGCGAATGCACCTCCGATCTCGCTAAACAGATTCAGTTCGGCGAAGTCCCAGACCATTGGGATAGCCTGCCTTGAGAAAAGATGGCCGGGACGATCTTCCTTCGTGTACCAGGGCACGAGTGTACTGTTGTAATCGGTTGTCTTGGACAGGATGAACGCTAAGTAGACTACCATGCCTTCGGCATAGGCCGACGCATCTACACCGCCGGAGTCGAGGCCGCGACCGTCGTCGTGCCATGCGGCAACGAGGGCGTCAAGACGGACTTTCTCTCGCGCCTCCGTAACCAGATCACTGAACGTCGCTAACGCCACCAATTGGCGGGGAGTGAAGAGGTCACCCCATTTCAGCATGCCGTATTCCCGAACACGAAAGCCCAATGCTCTTTCAGGGAGCGATGTCTCGGGTTTCCAATTCGGTCTGGCAGTTTGAGCGACTTCTTCCATCTCCGGTGTTGGTGACAGATAGATACGACCCCTTGCTGTGTCGGCCACCACAGCCATGAGCTTCTGTCCCATGCGTCCCTGTTTTGCCTCTTCCCGTAGGTAGGAGAAATCCATTGGAGATCTTGAAAGCATGCACAGAAAAGGACTCCCGCTCCCACCGGATTTTGTGCCGTTTTTTGCCATTGCTGGCGGCGTACCAATCTTGACGGTGAACCGATAGCGGTCACCTTCCACGACCGGCTGCACGTACGCTTCTTTGCCCGCCTTGCTGGAGAGAATGAAGCTTGCAACCAGCGGTACATCCACATGCGAGAATACCGGGTTGGGACTCTTCACCGTGCGCGCCCACAGCCACGCGATCACGGTGAGTTTCTGGCCGATCAACGGCTTCAGGTCGGGCCGTTCACGCGCCATCTCCGCCGTGATCTCTACCGGCGGATACAGGTGCCCAATCCGCTTCTGCGCCTCCTCCCGCATCCACGCCCCGTAATACCGCACATCCTCCGCCAGCCCCGCTGCCCCCTTCCACTGCTCCCCCTCGCCCGCTGTCGGAGAGGGGGCTGAAATGAGGGCCGGATGCACCGGTTTTCTGCCCGCAAACTTCGGCGGGATCTCGATCAGCGCTTTGTTGATCAGCACGGCCACCGGGTTCAGGTCGGAAGCGTACGCTTCCAGCCCTAGACGCTGCGCCTCCAAGGGGATCGTCCCACCGCCGGCAAACGGGTCGTGCAGTGCGGGCAATTTGTCCGGGTCGAACAATTCGGCGGCCTGTGGGTGGTCCCGGTTCAGCTCGCAGACCTCGCGCCACGAGCGGCGAATCTCGGCGCGAGCACGTTCCAGCACATCTTCTTTGGTGGTGCTTTCCCACTGCACGAGATCCTCGATGATCTTGAAGAGGCGATTGCGGCTGGCCGCCCACGAGGCCTTGAGATGCCCCGGTGGGACTTGGCCGGGGTTTTCCATTTCCCATTTCCACGACGGATCATTTACTAACTGCGCAAAGATTACGGCCCGCGCCGCGGCCAGGGGCCTCTGTGCCCACCACTTATGTATGGAAGAGGGATTCCCGCGATAGATATAGCCCTCGCGTATTGATGCCGTGTTGATCGCGTCCAGCGGCAGCGCCACTTCGATGAGTTTCTTTGGGGATTTGACGGGATAGGTCATGACATTGTCCTATTTTGGGTCATCCGGCGTAATTGAGCGACTGCAGATGGGCTTCTGCTGGATCGCCCAGACGCCAGCGAACCAGGGAGAAGTACTGCGGCCACGGAGAATCGGCGTCTTGTGAGAGCAGGCGGCGCGCCAAGTCGAGCATCACGCTCTGCGGAGGAACGCCAGGCGCCGACTGCTGCGCTTTCCTAATCTGCTTTTCGAGTTGGGCTTTGGCGATACAACGATTTCGGTTGAGTCGCGGACACCCGAGATTGAGATGCTCGATGGTCTTGGAAACAAGCGTGGTCGTGTTCGGGTAGTGGCTGCCTGGTAGAGCCAGGGCCCCGCAATTCTGTGGGTGAGGCTCTGGAGTTCCATTCGGGGCAAATTGGAAGAGGAGCGGGAAAGCCGGGACTTCGTCGGACGCCAGAAGCCAGCCCTCCGGGCTTGCAGGCAGCTTGCCAGCCTGAATCTGATGATCTTTGAAGGCGTCGCAGCTCAGATTCGCTGGCAACGGCGGCAGGTAACGGCTTGGGTCAAAAGGAATGCCGTCGGGAGGGCGTTGAGAGCCGCCGGGACAAACCGCCCACAGGTTGGACCAGTGGAGCGCCCAGTTAAGGGTACCACTTCGATCTTCCTTGGGATGAAAATGCTCGACGCGTTGTTCATGTTTTTTCGCATTGATCCCTGCGTCGTCCATGCCACCAGCGATCTCGATTTCGCAGTATGCACACAGACAGCGTTGTCCCCTGACAAGAGTGCGCTTGACATCGGTGTACGCCTGTTGTCCTCCGTAAAACGAGTCATTTCGCATCTGGTCCCAAGAACCCTGAGGCTGAGCCAGGCGGTAGGCCTCAAGTGTGGGTGGTTCGGAGAGTTTCCTACATTTCTTCATTCTCCGGCCTCCCACTTCATGTTGGCGATCTGCAGATCGGCTTCGAAGAGCCGCGGTTCGTGTCCCTGACTCCACTTATCAAGCACTTGCCGGAGTTCCAAGGCGCGTGGACCCGCCCATTCACGGGCATCCACCAGTCGAAGATACTCGTCAAGCGCGTCAGACATGCGAGTTTTCGGGCGCGGCGAAACCTGAAACACATCCTCCAGGATGCGCTGCGCCTCGGCGCCGTCCGTGCCGGGTGGCGCGGCGTAGACAGTACCTTCCTTGATAATGCGGATGCTTTCCATCGGCACGGTGCTAAGCACCTGGGGGCTATGGGTGGTGACGATGAACTGCGTTTTGGGAAAGGCGCGCATGAGGTCGCCAAGCACACGTTGCTGCCAGGAGGGATGCAAGTGCAGGTCTATCTCGTCTACGAGCATGATGGCCGGCGCGTCTGCCGGAGCAGGCAGATGGCTATTCGCGAGGGCGAGACGGCGAGCGAAGTCCATTCCTAGCGCCAGCATACTTTGGTAACCCTGGCTGAGTTGGGAGACCTGGAGTACGCTGCCGTTCTGCGACTCGACGACGAATTTGTGCTTCCTGTTGAAATGTGGGGTCTCGTAGGCGCCGCCAAGAATTGCGCTGATGGCCGAACGAACTCCTGAGAGCGCAGCAGACGCATCGTGGTCCGCCGATCTAAGCCCCTTATTGGCTCGCAGTTCGGCGGCTTCCTCCACGTCAAACCACTTGAGCATCTCTTTGAAGTCGCTGAGCGATTCCAGCGCCCCTACCAGTGCAGAAGTTGGGTGGGTGTAATTCACCTTTGACTCCCGCAGCCGCTCCGGGATGACAAGCCAACCACGACGTGCGCCGTAATAGGCAAAGACGGGCAGCAGTTGCGGAGTTGCGGTCTTGAGACTGTCAAGAACCCCGACTGCGTAAGCAGTAATCTCACTTTGCCCAACCTTGGATTCTGGCTGTTTTCCAAGGGCAGAGGCGCGCCAGTTATCCCATTTTGGCCCGGTCAGGGTCTCGATCACCACCTGGGCGTAATCGCTCACCCCCCAATCGTCATCCCCGCCGAATTCGGGCATCAATGGGAGCGTAGAACGCTTCAATTCGAGGCGGAAGTCAGTATCTTCGATACCGGGACCGGAGAGACGCTGGTTAGCGGAGGACAGATAGCGCAGGACTGGAGAAAGGCCGATGGCGATACCATCCAATACGGCCGTCTTGCCGCCGCCGTTCTCCGCCACCAGCACAGTCAGGCGCGGATGGATATCTATCTCGAACTCCTCAAAGCAGCGAAAATCCCTGAGGACAACCTTCTTTAGATGCATAGTCTTGGTCTCCGGATCATCGTCTCACAACTGCTGGACGGGTTTATCACGTATAGGAACGACTTCATCAGTCTGCGAATTTCTGGTGCGCACGCGCCAGCAGCGCACCCAGATCATAGTTCACCGACGCCACGCCCCAGCCCGGCTCGGCGTCGAATGGGTTACGGAGATAGTAGGGGCCATCAACCGAGTCATCATCGCCGACCAGCACAATCGCCAGCAGAAACTTCTCGGCCTGGTTGAGCGCGTACAGCATCTCGTTGCGGGTGATCGTAACAGTACTCGCCCCCTTCGCCCGGCCTTTCACTTCGATATGCCGCACATCAGGCAGAAGGTTCATCCTTCCCCCTTCATCCTTCACCCTTCCATCCTTCCACGACGTGATATCCCAGCCGCATTTCTGGGCTGACACATCCACCACGGTGCATCCGTGCGCCTGCTCGGCCCGTCGCACCGCGTCCATCGCCAGCCTTTCGATGCGGGCGCGGGCCGCGGCGTCTGCAGAAAACGTAGCCGCATCCTCGGCGGGTGCTTCCCCGCGCAGCCGGCGCAGCAATCCCGCTGGCGCCACCAGCGCGCCTCCCAACGCCACCGGCGTGGCCGAGGTGACGTGGCGCATGGTCATCAGTTCCCGTTTGCGGTTGTCCAGCCGGCCTTCGAGGTCGGCGACGGTGCGGCGGGCGTTTTCCAGGTTCAGACGCACGTCTTTCCCGGCGCCCTGGTCATCCTTCAGCTTCAGCCAGCGGTCCGACCAGAAGTTGATCTCCTTACTCAGCCGCTCATGCACCGCAACCAGGGTCTTGTCCACGTGGGCGATGCGCCGGGCGGCCACTTCCGCGTAGTGCTCCGGCACCAGGGTCGCCGCGGCCAGCGCCAGGGCGCGCTGTTCCTGGTCCGCACGAATCCAGGGCGCCGTCAGCAGTTCACCCAGCAGAGGCCGGTCGGCGGGCGCCAGCGGTTCCAGGTCCAGGTGCGGCGCCCAGCCGGCAAAGCTGGCCGAGCCATCGAGCGCGACGCGGACGAACTGAAGACGTTTGGAAAGCACCTGCCCGTCGCCCGATTTGATCTCGTGCGTCAGCATGAACAGTAGGTGCGGTTCCTCGCCGTCGTCGGCCGGGTCCACCAGGAGCGCGCCCTGGCGCAGCAGGTTGCCGTGCTGTTCCAGCAGGATGTCGCTCAGGGCCAGCAGCAGCGGATGGCCGGGGTGCAGCAGCGCCGCGTAGGGTAGGCCCGGCTTGTCCAGCGGGCGAATCGCTTCCCTGGTGAAGCAGACCCGCTCGTAGCGTTTGAGAACGGGGGCCAGATCGCGGCGGTTGCGGCCGGTGATCTGGCGGTCGCGCTCGCGAATGGTGGTAGGCACGTGCGTGATCTCGAAGCGGCCGGCCTCGCGCGCATAGATCGAGCCGCCCAACGCGGCAAAGGCCCTCATGAAGAACGCGCGCACGAAATAGGGTTGCAGGCGCCGCGCCTCGGCCTTCTCCATCTCCTCTTTCACGGCGAAGAGCCGTTCGGCGCTCATCGTCTCCTGCGCCAGCGCGTCACGGTCCAGGATGGCGCGTAGCTTGTCATGATCGAAGGCGTTTTCAACGCGCTGTCCAAGCCGGGCGCGCACGTCAGGCTGGTCGCCGTAACGGATGGCTTGCAGCAGCAGTTCCTTGAGGCTGACTTCTTCGAAGACCTCACCCAGGATGTCGAAGACCCGACCGTGCAGAGCTTCGCTCTCCACTTCCAGTTTCTTGAGCAGTCGGTGATAGACAGCGCCCTCGCGGGTCTCCTTGGCAACGAGGTTCCAGAGGTGGCACACCTCCTGCTGGCCGATGCGGTGAATGCGGCCGAATCGCTGTTCCAGGCGGTTGGGGTTCCACGGCAGGTCATAGTTCACCATCAGGTTGGCGTTTTGCAGATTCACGCCTTCGCCCGCAGCATCCGTGGCGACCAAGATCCTCACGTCGGGGTCGGAGAGGAACAGGGCTTGCAGCCGCCGGCGCTCATCGCGATGGGTGCCGCCATGGATGGTCACGATCGCATCGGAATTGCCCAGCACGCCAGCGATTTTCTGATGCAGGTAGTTCAGCGTGTCGCGGTGCTCGGAGAAGACGATCAGCTTGCGCAGATGGCCGCCGGCATCGCGCATGGCGGGGTCGTTCTGCAGGATGCGGGACAACTCCTCCCACTTTCGATCCTGGCCGGAGACCACCACGGCTTTGGCCTGCGCTTCCAGTCCCTGCAGGATGATGATCTCCTGCTCCAGCTCGGCGATGGTGCGGGATGCAGTCGCCTCGTCAATCAGAATTTCCTCCAGGTTCTCCTGCTCCTCGGCATTCAGGTCGTCGTCGTCCTCCGGCAGATCAACCAGCGTCTCCGCCAGAATTTGCTGCCCCCGGATGCCCAGCTTCTCCTCGCGCAGCCGTGTTTCCAGGCGTTCCTTGCGATGCTTCAGCGATTGGAAAATGGCCTCCGGGCTGGACGCCAGCCGCCGCTGCAGCGCGGTCAGGGCAAAACCGACCGATCCCTTGCGCGCGCCGACGAGCTGGTCTGCCTTGCCCATTTCCGTCTGCACATAATGGGTCACCGATTCGTAGAGTGCGGATTCGAGGTCGGACAGCGTGTAGTTGACCGTATACGCCCGGCGTTCGGGAAAGAGCGGCGTACCGTCGAACCGCACCATCTCCTCTTTCACCATGCGGCGCATCAGGTCCGACGTATCTACCTTATGCACGCCATCACGGAACTTGCCATAGAAGCGATCGGAATCCAGCAGCGACAGGAAGAGCTGAAAGTCCTCCTCCTTGCCGTTGTGCGGCGTGGCCGTCATCAGCAGCAGATGGCGGGTTTGGGCGCCCAGCCGTTCAGCGAACTGAAAACGCCCGGTCTTTTCCAGTTTTGTCCCGTAAAAGTGCGCCGAAAGCTTATGCGCTTCGTCGAAGACCACCAGGTCCCATGACGCCGCGCACAGCTTGTCCTGCAATTCCGCGTTGCGCGCCATCTGGTCAAGGCGGACGATCAGTTGATCGTGGTCCTCGAAGGGATTGCCGCTGGGTGAAGCGGCTTCGAGCTCCCTTGAAAAGATACGAAACTCCAGGCCGAACTTCTCATACAGCTCATCACGCCACTGCTCCACCAGGCTGCCCGGCGCCACCACCAGCACCCGGCGGGCATCCGCACGCATGAACAGCTCACGAATGTAGAGGCCGGCCATGATCGTCTTGCCCGCGCCCGGATCATCGGCCAGGACATAGCGCAAGGGCTGCCGTGGCAACATAGACTCGTAAACCGCTGTAATCTGGTGCGGCAGCGGGTCAATGTTCGAGGTATGCACCGCCATCATCGGGTCAAACAGAAAAGCCAGATCAATGCGCTTCGCCTCGACCGCCAGCTTGAAATTCTCGCCGTTGCCGTCGAAAGCCCACGGCCGCTCCTGAGTTGCCACCGCGATGTGCGTCTCAGTCTCATCCACCCGGCCCAGCAAGCGATCCTTGAGCGTGCCGTCCGGCGTCCGATAGATGACCGTCACCGCGCCCTCAGCGATGGGCACAACAGCCACAATCGTAGCCACAGCCGCAGGCTCCAGGCCAGTCAGCGAACTACCGGGTTTCAGATCTTCAAGGCGCATACCAGGTTCCTTTCGAGTGGCTCTCAAGCGCTCAGAACAGACGCCCGTTCCCCGTTTTTCTCATTCCCTGTCTCGTCCACACCCCTGTCATTCTGGGCCGAAGCACTGAGTCTGCTGCAGAGGATCATTCAGTATAAAACAGGATGCTTTACCTGTCAATGTGGCCGCGCCGCGGACAGGGCCAGCCCGCGCAAGAGGTTTCGCATCATCATGGGTAATTTCCCACAGTCGGCGCGGCCGGGTATACTCTGATGGCTTGGAGTGAAGCCATGAACATCTCGAAGCCGCGGCCGCCCTGGTAAGACATGCGCTGACCAGCTGGGGCAAGCATCGGGTGGTCGCCCACTGCAACCCGGACAACATCGAAAGGAAACCTACCTCATGTCAGTCAACTCACCACGCGTCGCCATGATTACGGGCGGGAATAGTGGCATTGGATTTGCCACCGCCAGCAAGCTCGCGGCGCATGGCTTTCATGTCGTCATGGCCTCGCGCAACCAACAGACCAGCGCGCAGGCCATCGCGCGGATGCACGCGCGCCACCCGCACGCCAGCGTCGAGTCCATCCCGCTCGACCTGGCGTCATTCGCATCGGTGCGGCAGTGCGCTGCTGCCTTTCAGGCCAAAGGCTATCCGCTGCACGTCTTGATCAACAACGCTGGCGGATCAATCCCAGGCAAGCAAGCCAGGTTCACGGCCGACGGGTTCGAGCTGACGTTTGGCACGAATCACCTCGGGCACTTCCTGTTCACCAATCTCTTGCTCGACGACCTGACGCGCTCAGCCCCGGCGCGCGTGATCACGGTGTCTTCGCAACTGCACATCCCTGGATACGCGGGCGGGAAGCCGCCGGATTTCGATTACGATAATCTGAAAGGGGAAAAGTACTACGACGCCAATGTCTTCTACCGGAACTCCAAGCTGGCGAACATGTGGTTTACGTATGAGCTGCAGCGCCGGCTGACGGGTACGGGCGTCACCTCGAACGCGGTGTGTCCGGGCTTCGTGCCCGCAGCCATTGCCGAACGCAGGACGTCGCTGGCCGATCGCTTCCTCTACAAGCAAATCCTGGCGCGCATGCCCTTTGCACGTTCACTGGAGCAGGCTTCCACATCGTACATGGTCGCCGCCACCGATCCTGACCTGGAAGGCGTCGGCGGCAAGTTCATCGTGGATGGCAAAGAGAGACGTTCAAGCGAGGAATCCTACGACGAACAAAAGGCACGGCGTTTGTGGGATTCGAGCTGGGCCTGGTGCGGTGTCGGTGCCATTGATCTCTGATCATCTGAGTGCTTGATGTCCTCCTCCAGCCGGCCGGGCAGGTCGCGCAGCGTCCGGTCGCGCGTCCACGGTTCGGCTGCATCCAGAAGCCACGGCATCCGACTAATGTACGACCGGCGGTATTCGTTATCAAGCGCGGGTGAAGCCTGTGGTCTTGTTTGGGTTATGGCGTAGTGTCAAGCCCACGAGAATGCGCGGCGCCCTTTCCAGGCGCCAGAGCCTCAAGCTCTGCGGGTGTCTCGCCGTGCCAACTACCCGGAGCATGTTCCTTACGAAGTCTGCTTTCCGTTGCTTAGTCGCGTCATTGGAGGCACATCAGGGAGGTTGGAATCCCGACACGAATCCCGACATTTTTTTGCGAATCCCGACATTCACGTGGCGACATAGAGAATTTTGCGTCCTTCTCCGACCCGCCGCACGTACTTCGTAGCTACGAGAGCGGTAAGGTCACGCAGCGCAGTGCGGTCGGTGACTCCAAAGAGTTCTCTAAACGTCTGGTTATTGAACTCTTTTCCTTCGTTCACCATCAACGCCAACGCCTGTACCTGGCGCTCGTTGAGGCCCAGGGCGCGCAGGTCGGTGACGCCGGCTTCGGGGATCAGGTCCAGGATGTTGTCGCCTGGTCCGAGGAAGGTGACGCGGAAGGTCTGGCGCCGCAAGCCTCGCCTTTAGCTCGTGGCTCAGAGCGCCCAGACCGGGATGGACTGGGCCGTAGCTGTGAGCGGCAGCGACTGCTCCGCCAGACAGATGACGCCGCCAGGGCCGGCGGGCAAACCGAGATGCGCCAGCGCTCCAAAATGCCGGACATCATCCCGACTCGGCGCGGCGGTTTTCTTGATCTCCAGGGGATAAGCGATGCCATCCTGCACGATCAGCAGATCAATCTCGCGCTGATCCTTGTCGCGGACGTAGTAAAACGGCGCCCGCCGTCCGCTGTGCCAGTAGCTCTTGAGCAGCTCGACGACCACCCAGGTCTCCAGAATCGGGCCGGACATGGCTCCAGCTTCCAGGGTCTCCGGACTGGCCCATTCGGTGAGGTAGGCCGCCAGGCCGGTGTCAAGAAAATAGAGCTTGGGCGCCTTGACGAGTCGTTTGCTGAGATTGGTTGAATACGGCTCCAGCAGATAGACGATCTCGGCGGTCTGCAGGATAGCGAGCCAGTTTTTGGCCGTGTTTGGGGCCACATCCGCGTCGCGCGCGAGATCGGCCAGATTCAGGAGCTGGCCGGTGCGCGCGGCCGTCGCCCGCAGAAAGCGCACAAACGCCATCTCATCACCGACGCGCGCCAGGTCGCGCACGTCGCGCTGCAGGTAGGTTTGCACGTAGGAACCGTAGAACAGATCGCGCTCCACGGCGTCGTCGAGGGCGATTGCGGGCAACGCACCGCGCCAGATCAGCCGATAAAGCTCCCTCAGCGTGAGTTTGCCCCCGGCGCCCATTCGCTGTTGAATCTCTGCAGGCGTTGGCAGGAATGGACGAATTTCTCGCCCTTGCCCCAGCCGCTCTCTTCTGGAAAGCCCCAGCAGGTGCAGCACGGCCACGCGCCCCGCCAGCGACTCGGACACCCCTTGCATCAGGTGGAACTGCTGCGAGCCGGTGAGCCAGAACAGCCCCGGCCGTTGGGCGCGATCGGAGGCCAATTTGATGTAGGGCAACAGGTCGGCCGCGTACTGCATCTCGTCTATCAGCACCGGGGGCGGAAAGCGCTGCATAAACAGCGCCGGCTCCGCCCTGGCCAGACTGAGGACGAGAGGATCGTCCAGGGTCACGTAGGTGCGCTCCTCCTGGCAGAGATGCCTGAGGAGGGTGGTCTTGCCAACCTGCCTGGCCCCGGTCAGCAACACGACGGGAAACTGCTCCGCCGCGCTGAGCACCCACGGTTCGAGTGTGCGAGCGACATACATGCCGTTCTCTCCTGGATTTATCGTCCAATATGCAACACGCTTGCATTATAGACGAGACCCGATTGGTTGTCAACCGCTTGCGTGTTCACTCAGGAGTTCCAAATGTAGCACACATTCAACCACCCGAGAATACAGAGAACACAAAGAAACGGCAGATCAGACGCAAATTGGTAGCCTCTCTGCGTTCTTTGTGATCTCTGTGGTCAAAAACCCAGCCACATTTGGAACTGCTGGAAGCCCGTGGTCTTTGTTCCGGCTGTGGCACGGTTTCAAGCCCACGAGAATGCGCGGCGCCCTTTCCAGGCGTCAGAGCCTCAAGCTCTGCGGGTGTCTCGCCATAAATTGAGACTTCGTGTATAATTGGCGCTGGACAAGATTCGCTGCTTGAGGAGGTGTCACCATGGAAGCCACGATGACGGCCATCGAATTGACCGGAACTGTGAATGAGCGCCGTCAACTGAAACTGGATGAGCTGCTGCCTATCTTCGGCCCCAAGCGGGTGCGGGTGATCGTGCTCTATTCCCCCACAGACGAGTGGGAAGAAACCGAGTGGTTGGCCGCCGCAGCCCATAATCCGGCGTTTGCCTTTCTCAAGGATGCCGAGGAAGATATCTACTCTTTGAGCGATGGGAAGCCATTCCGTGACGAAGCATAAAGTCATTCTCGTCCCGTTTCCATTCGATGATCTTTCCAGCAGCAAGGTCCGCCCTGCCGTTTGTCTCACCGATCCCATTGGGCCGCATAGACACGTGATCCTGGCTTTTGTCACGAGCCGTATTCCAGACAAACTCCTGGAAACCGATTTGGTTATTGACGCACGTAGTACGGACTTCAGAGCAACGGGACTCCAGGTTTCATCCACCCTTCAACTACACCGTTTGATGACAGCCACAACCTCCCTGCTGCAACGTGAACTGGGTGTCTTGTCGCCTGCCATGCAGGCTCAGGTCAAAGCGCGCCTTCGTAAGGTGTTTGGTTTGGCGTAACCGTCACGCTCACAGCTCCCCGTACACTACCCTCCCATCCAGCACCGTCGCCGACACGCGAGTCTGCAAAATCTCCTCAGCCGGGCAGGCGAAGATGTCGCGGTCGAGCACCACCAGATCGGCCAGTTTGCCGGGGGTGATGGAGCCTTTGCTCGCTTCTTCGCCGCTGGCAAAGGCCGCGCCCAGGGTGTAGGCGCGCACGGCTTCCGCCGCGCTGATGCGCTCCTGCGGCTGCCAGCCGGCCGGGCCGGGCGCGCCGTCCGCGCGGCGCCGCGTCACCGCGGCGTGGATGCCGGCCAGCACGTCCGGCGCCTCGATCGGCGCGTCGGAGCCGAAAGCCAGGGTCACGCCGCTGGCGAGCAGGCTGCGCCAGGCGTACGCGCCCTGCACGCGCGGCTCACCCCATGAGCGATCGGCGTTGAGCATATCGCTGGTCGCGTGGATGGGCTGCATGGAGGCGATGAGGCCCAACTGCGCCAGGCGCGGGGCGTCGTCCGGATGGATGATCTGCACATGCTCGATGCGGTGGCGCAGCGGCGGCCAGGGTCGCGCCGGCTGGGCCTGGCCGGTCTGCCATTCTGGTTCGGCCGCGCGCACCAGGCGCAGCGCGTCCAGCACATGGCGGTTGGCGCGGTCGCCGATGGCGTGAATCATCACGCTGAGGCCGGCCGCGCTGCACGCCAGCGCCTCCTCGGTAAACTCCTCCGGGTCCAGCGTACAGATGCCGCGCCAGTCCGGCCGCCCGCGATACGGCTCCAACATCCAGGCTGTCTGCGAGCCGAGCGCGCCGTCGGCAAAGAACTTGACGCTGCCCAGGCGCAGCCAGTCGTTGCCGAAGCCGCTCTGCAGGCCCAGATCAATGGCCGCCTGACGCTGCGCGCGCGGGATGGCTTGGTTGACGCGCAGCCCCAACTCGCCGCGGCGCAGGAGAGCCTGATAGGTGCGAAAGGCCAGCATCTCCGCCGTGTCGTTGGCCTCGTGGATGCCGGTCAGCCCGTTGGCCCAGGCCAGATGGATGCCCTCCAGCGTGGCCGCACAGCTCTCGTCCAGGCCTGGCTGCTCGATGACGCCATCCAGCAGCTTGACGGCGTTCTCGCGCAGGATGCCGGTCGGCTCGCCCGTCTGCGGATCGCGCTCGATCATGCCATCGGCGGGGTCGGGCGTGGATGCCGTGATGCCGGCCCGCGCCAGCGCCAGGCTGTTGACCCACAACGAATGCCAATCTTTGCTGTCCAGGGCCACGGGATGCAGGGGCGCGACCTGATCGAGCGTCTGCCGCGTGGGCAGGCCCTCCGGCCAGACGTTGGCGTCCCAGCCGCCGCCGCGCAGCCAGCGGCCAGGCGCCATCTGACCCGCCTTGCGCGCGATGACGGCCAGGGCCTGCGCCGCGCTCAGCACGCCGGCCAGGTCAACCCAGCGCCGCTGCAAGGCCCAGCCGACGAAGTGGATATGGGCATCAATGAAACCGGGCAGCATCGTGCGGCCGCCCAGATCGTGCGTCTGCGTATCAGGGCCGGTCAGGTGGCTCAGATCATCACCCACCGCCAGGATGCGATTACCGGCCAGCGCGACGGCGCGGGCGGTTGGGCGCTCCGCATCCTGCGTGTAGATGCGGGCATCGGTCAGGAGCATGGTTGCATGCATGGTGGATCACCTCTCCGCGGATAGGGGGCAATGCAGCCGCCGCCGGGCGGCTTGCCCCAGTCGGCGAAGGCCGACTTTGCAGCGGTTGCAGCGGTTTCAACCGCCCGGCTTCACTCCGCGCCGGCGATGGCTTCGATGACCGCCTGCAGTTCTTCGTCAGAGTAGAAATGAATGACCAGGCGCCCGCGCCCGCGCGCGCTGCGGCTGATCTCCACCTTGGTGCCCAGGCGCTCACGCAGGTTGTTTTCCAGGGCTTGCACGTGCAGCGCCTGCGAATCAAGCTCGCCGGCCGCGGCTTCCGGCGCCGCGGCCAGGGTCAGGCGATGTACGAGCTCTTCCACCTGGCGCGCGGTCAGGTGACGGTGGCGGATGATCGCCAGTGCCTCGGCCTGCAAGTCGTCATCCAGGCCGACCAGGGGCCGCGCCTGCGCTTCTGACAGGACGCCGGCCATCAGCGCCTCCTTGACCGGCTCGCTCAGACGCAGCAGGCGCAGCAGGTTGGTCACGGTGACCCGCGCTTTGCCCACCCGCGTCGCCACCTGCGCCTGCGTCAGGCCGAATTCCTCGATCAGGACGCTGTAGGCGGTGGCCTCTTCCAGCGGGTTGAGGTCGGCGCGCTGCACATTCTCGACCAGCGCCATTTCCAGCACAGCTTGCGCGCTGGCCTCCTTGACGATGGCCGGCACCTGGTTGAGACCGGCCAGGCGCGCCGCACGCCAACGGCGCTCCCCCGCGATCAGGTAGTAGGCCGGGCCGCCCGCGTCTGCCTGCCCACCCGCGGCGCGGGTCACGATCAGCGGTTGAATCAGGCCATGCTCACGGATCGAAGCCGCCAGTTCTTGCAGGGCTTCGCTGTCGAACGCCTGGCGCGGTTGACGCGGATTGGGAGCAATGGCGGTGATTTCGATTTCGACCAGCGCCTGGCTGACCTCCGGGGAGGTCGTGGGCGTGGTGGGGATGAGGGCGCTCAGGCCGCGGCCCAGACCGCGTTTGATATGGCTCATGGCGTTTGTCCTGGGTTGACTGGTTTTTCTTGCCGCATCAATTCCTGCGCCAGCGCCTCGTAGGCCTGGGCGCCCGGCGAACGCGGCGCGTAGGTCAGGATCGTTTCACCGAAGCTCGGCGCTTCGCTCAGGCGCACGTTGCGCGGGACGAGGGTGGCAAAGACCGGCGCCGGCGCGTTCTGGCGAATTTCGCTCACCACCTGCTGCGCCAGGTTGGTGCGGCCGTCGTACATCGTCAACACCAGCCCCTGCACGGTCAGCGCCGGGTTGAGGCTCTTGCGCACCAGGTCAATGGTGGCCAGCAGGTGCGCCAGTCCTTCCAGGGCGAAGTATTCGCACTGAACGGGGATGATGACCCCGTTGGCCGCGGTCAGCGCGTTGATGGTCAGCAGGCCCAGGCTGGGGGGGCAGTCCAGAAGGACATAATCATAGCCTGATGCTACCGGCTCCAGCGCCCGGCGCAGCACATACTCACGCGCCCACAGCCCAACCATCTCGACTTCAGCGCCGGCCAGGCGCGGCGCGGAGGGCACCATCTCCAGTCCGACGCGGTAGGTCAGAGAGACCACTTTGCCCAGCGGCATTTGGCCGATCAGGCTATCGTACAGGTCGTAGATGACGTGCTGAGGGTTGATGCCGACGTGGCTGGTGGCGTTGGCCTGCGGGTCGCAGTCCACCAGGAGCACGCGCTTGGACGCCTGTGCCAGGTAGGCTGCCAGGTTGACGGAGGTGGTGGTTTTGCCCACGCCTCCTTTTTGATTGGCAAAGGCAAGGATACGAGTCACAGCGAACTTTGCGCCTCAATTGGGTGTTGGGTTAGCCACGTTTCGACCTGGGCCAGGCTCGGAATGGCATGAGTGGCCTGCCCTTCGACCGAAAACGAGGCGGCAACGTTGGCAAAACGGGCGGCTTGCAGCGGGTCGCCGCTGGCAGCCAGGCGAATCAGGAAGGCGGCGGCAAAGACATCGCCCGCGCCGGTTGGATCCACCTCGTGCGCGGGGCGGGGCGGCATCGCGGTCATGCGGTCGCCCTGCCAGACCTGACAGCCGCGTGCGCCCAGGGTGAGCACCACCAGGGGGCAGAGGCGCCGGTAATGCGCCAGCGTTGCGGTGGAGTGTCCCAGGTCTTCATCGCTCAGGATCAACGCCTGCGCGCCGGCCAGGACTTCGGCCGCGCTTTCCCAGTCCTGACGGCTGACATGGCCCTGCGCGTCCCAGCGGCGCATCCAGCCTTGCGGCACGACGCCGAGGAGGCTGCCGGGAAAAGCCGACGCCAGGGCCGGGTCCACCTCTTGGGCGATGGGGCCGAGCAGCACGATGGGAATTGTGCGCCAGGCGGCCGGCACATCGGCCACGGTCAGCGGCGGGGCCACGGTATGCACGACCTGGCGGCGGTGGCCGTCGAAATAGCGGTTCTCGAAGGTGGTGGTGTCGGCCGAGGGCAGACGTTCCAGCGTGATGTCGTCCAGGTCAGGAGTTAGGGGGAAATCGGGTGCGGCGCGGGTGAGAATGGCGGCCTGTACGCCCAGACGTTGGGCGGTGACGGCCGCGTAGGTGGCGGTGCCGCCCTGGGCAAATCCGCCGGCCGGCAAGACATCGCGTGTGATATGACCAATGACCAGAAAATTTAGCATGACACTCTACTACAACCAGGATGCTGCTGATTGTAGCATAGGCGTCGCGAAAACCAAAAGACGCCTGGGGGAGTCACAACTCCAAACATAACCGCATTTTTTACCGCGGAGGTCGCAGAGCGCAGAGGAATCGCACCCTACTGCTCAATCTCCCAAGGCCTTGAGCAGGGCCTCGCGCGCATCGGCGTAGAACAGGATCGTCAGTTTCATCGCCATCTCGTCCGACAGCTCGTTCAACTGCCGGCGGGCAGAAATGGGAATGAGCAGCATTGCGGCGCCCTTCTCGACGGCCAACTCCGCCACATTGACGGCGTTGTAGATCGGGTCGAGGCCGCCGCCCAGGTTGAGCGCGCCGACCGCGATCAGGCCGCCCTTGAGGCTCTTGCCCAGCAGCGCGCTGCAGAAGGCCAGCAGCGCGGGCAGGCCCAGGAATGCGCCGCTCTTGGCCGCATCGAAGGCGCGTAACTGCACGGTGAACTCGTGCTGCCGCGGGTCGCGGTCGCCGACGAGCTCGCGGGCGCGCATGACCAGGTTCTGTTCGCCGTACTTGATGCTTTCGCGGAATGGCCCCGGCGCGGGAAAGTTGACGATGCGCACGCCGCCGCCCGGCCCCACGTTGACATCCACGCGGTACAGCCCGGCGCCTTCATCCGAGCTGCCAGGGCTGATGGCCCAGACCTGGCCCGGCGGCAAGGGATCGCTGCCGATGGTCTGCGTGCTCTGCAGTTCGGGGGTCACGACGAACTTCTCAACCCCTTCGACGCCGAGCTGATAGCTGAAGTGGGTGTTGCGGAACTCGGCGCTGCCGATGCGCTTCTGTTGCTCTTTGACCCGGCGGCGGCACTCTAGCGCCAATTCCACCGCCCAGGCGAGATCCTCATCGCTGATCACCATCTCGCGGTCGGGATAGAGCAGCTTGAGCAGGCCGTTGACCGTGTGGTTGATGGCGTTGGCGTCGCGGCCGCTGATCGCGCTGCCGTAACGCACACGGCTGGCGACGGCCGGCAGCCGGTTCTCGCTACGCAGTTGTGACCATCCCTCCGACAGGAAGTCGCTGACCAGGCCGAAATGCTCGGTGAACAGGGAACGGTCGAGCTTGGGTATGTCCCAGCCGGGCAGGTAGGCGTGGACGCGGTCCATGAACGCGGTATCGTTGCGCATCTCCGGCGGCAGCGGGCCAAGCAGATGGCCGATCCGCTGCTGATGCTCGACGTCCACCTCGAAGTTGCCCACCATGACGATGCTGCCCGTGGCGCGGATATTCTCGCGGCCGCGGCTGAACTCCCCGGACTCCATGTAGCCCTTCATGATGTTGACGCCGTCCTTCTGATCGAAGGAGATGCCGGACACCTCGTCAAAACACACGACGTCGTAGTGGCACACCAGGCCGCGCTGGCCGGTGGCGTTGTTGACGAACATCTGCGCCACGGTGGCCTTGCCGCCGGAGACCAGGTGCGAGTAGGGGGAGATCTGCTGATAGAGGTGCGACTTGCCGGTGCCGCGCGGGCCAAGCTCGACGATGTTGTAGTTGCGCTCGACGAACGGGACCATGCGCAGGAGCAGGATGTCCTGGGCGCGCGGTGTCAGCCGCTCCGGCTCGAAGCCCACGCTGCGCAGCAGAAGCTGTCGCCACTCCGCGGTGGTGAACGCCGGCCGGCCGCGGGCCAGGTCATCGGATACGCCGCGCTTGGAGAGCTGGATCGGGCGCAGGGCGGTGATGCCGAAGGGGCGGCCGTTGCGCTCCTGGGCAATGGCCGCATCATATTCAAGCTGGATCTCGGCATAGAAACCGCCGGTGAGCATGCGCTCGTTGCCCGCGACTGTCTCCGCAGCGATGCGCACGTCGCGCAGGCGCAGGCTGGGCAGCGTCGCCAGGTAGGAATCGCTGGCGGTGTCCAGCCGCGCAGTAATCAGGTCAATCAGCTTGACCGAGCCGCGCTCGCGCGCGCGTGACTTGAAGAGTTCCTCCTCGCCGGGCCGCACGGTGCGCTCGCGCATCTGCCGCTCGACGATCTCCAGCCCCTCCGAGATCTCGGCCGGGTTCGTGCTGGCGCAGTAGCGCCCCAACAGGAATTCGCCGACATAGGTCGGTACGGGATACTGGCCCCGGAATTTGAGCGCCAGGTCTTTGCGGACAATATAGCCCGTGAACACTTCTGCTGCGAGTTGGTCCAGCCTGTCCAGTTCCATCTTGCCTTCCTGAGAATCGCCTTCGCTGCTCTGGATTTGAGGCTTCAGCCGGTTCGTGTTCCCACCGGACCGCCTGAAGGCTCTATTCCGGTCCGCCTTATAGCGCAATTTGGCAAATTGCGCAGCCAGGCAGTGAGAATGGTCTCGATAGCGCCCGGAGTGCCCCCCTGCCCCCCAATCCTGGGGGAGCCGAATGCTTTTCCCCCCAGGATTGGGGGCAGGGGGGCCGCCTGAGCAGTTACGTAATTTGCCAAATTGCGCTACATCTGCCCGCCCACCGTGGTCGGCATCTGCGCTGCGAGCGACCCGTCTGCCGCCAACACCACGGCGAACGCGGCCGCGCCCAGTTGGTCATCGTCTGGGACCAGCAGCGACGCGGCGCCGGTCTCGATCGGTTTCGGCGCGGCGAGCGATGTCGCCGCGTTGCCGGCCTTAGTGCGGATGTCGGCGGTCATACCTGCGCCGGCCCCAGTCATGTTGACTGTGCAGCGCAGCCCCTTCCAGGTCACACCCGTCACGGCGACTTCCTGCGCGGCTGCGGCAACCGGCTTGGAGACCGTGATGACCGGCACGATGCACTCCTGCGGGCTGATGCCGCCGTGCTCGTACTCTTTGCCGGCCTCGTAGCAGGCGATGCCCGAGGCGACCGCGATCCGCACGTCCTTGTCCCAATGCCAGGGGACCGTATGCTGATCGGTCTGGGCGTTTGTTTTGAGTACAGCGCAGCGGCCTTTGCGCAGGACCGTCAGATGCTGCGGCAGCTCGACTTTGGGCAGGCCGCCGGGCAGTAGGAGCCAACCGTGATCGGTGACAACGATTACCCGCTGCCAGCCGTGACCCAGCAGCGCCTCGATGCGCCTCTCCAGGCTGCGCAGCTCGCCCGCCAAGTGATGCGCCACTTTCCAGCCGTGCTCGTGACCGTACTGATCAATGGCGCCCAGCTCGGTCCACGCCATCCCGTGCGGATCGCCAAGAGCGTCCCCGGTGAGAATCTGAAAGCCGGCGCCTTCGAGCAGCTTGCGCAGCACGGCAACGGTGCTGCTGGCGCCGGTGGCTTCGACCACCGGGGTCAGGCCCGGCTCGCGGCTGCCGGTCATCAGGCCAGCGACGGGCGAGACCGCGGGCTTGGCCGTCGGCGTGACCGTCGGCAGGGCAGCCAGGCGCCATCCGGTCGCACATGACAGACCCCGCCGCTCCAATGCTGCCACCAGCTTCATGCCGGCGTCGAAGCGCAGCGCATCGCTGAACAGGATGCACGTGCCTGCATCGGCTGCCGGCGGCGGACGGTTTAAACCGTCGGGCGCGTAGTTGGCGGCCGGGTTGCCGAGGACGGCGGTTTGCAGCGCGGTCGCGGCCCCTTCCAGCCATGAGCGGTAGAGCGTCGCGATCGCCGACTTGACCGCGGCCACGTCCTCAGCGGCTTCGACTGCCGCGAGCGCGTCCAGAGCCGCAGCATCAGCCTGCCAACCCTTTTGGGTGTACGCCGTTGCGATATCACCAACGGTCGCGCCGCTCAGCGGCTTCTCAGTCGCTTGGGTCAGGGTGACCAGGCGCTGCAGTGCTTTCGCCAGCGGCGCCTGTCCTAACTTGGCCCAAATCCAGCCGCGGCGCGGGCCGTGTTCGGCCTCGAGATGCGCAATGCCCCGGCGCGCGGCGGCCGGTGACGCCGCGGCCAACGCCAAAAGCGCCGCGCGCAGGTCTCCTTCGGCCGCCTCGGTATCCTGCGGCCAATAGGGTTGGCGGGCGTCGAAGAGCGCCAACTGCGGCCGCGCCCGGCGCAGCAGAGCCGGCAGGTTGGGATACCCTTCGGGGTTTTCATTGTAGCGCGCCCAAACGGTTGCCCAGGCGCCCTGCGCCGCGCCCAGGCGTTCGGCGGCGGTCAGCGCGCCGTCGTCCACAGGATGGAAGCCGTACTTGCGCTTGCAGAGGTCGCAGAATGAGTACCACTCGGCCGGCGCCAGCCCGTGGGAATACCCCTCCGGGTCGTTCAGCCAGAGGAGCAGCCGTCGAGCCTGGTCTGGGTTCAAGAGTTCGTCGAAGAACGCGGCCTTGAGCGGCGCTTCTTTTTTCAGGCGCGCGAGCGGTTCGTATGCCAGCTTGAGCAGCGCCCGTTCCAGCGCCTCCCGCGTGGCTGCGTCGCCGCTCACCGCGATGCCCAGCCCGCCGTCGGCGCTTTGCAAGAAGCCGGCCACTGTCCAATCGCGGCCGTTCTTGTGCGTCCACAGTACGCCGCGGTACTGCAGCTCGGCCAACGGCTGCAGCGGCTTGGGGCACTCCTCGATGGCCCGGATGTCGGCGCGGCTGATGCCCGGCAGGTAGATGATCGGCACGACGCCGGCCGGCAGCACATCCTGGGGCAGCGTGGCCGCGATCATGCAGCGCAGCCAGTAGGCCGGGCCGGTGCGCTGCGCGGGCGCGTAAGGTCCCAGGGTCAGCAGCGGCAGGCGCTCGCGCAGCGCCGGCAGCAGCGGCTCCCACTGGCGCTCCTTGTCGGGCCAGAGGATGGCAGCCGGCGGGCATTGGTCGTTCTTGTTGTACTGGCCGGCGCGCGCCAACGCCGCGGTCAGGGCATCGAGGAGTGTGGTGGGTTCACTCATGGCAGGCCTGTTGACGGTAGTTGCGCCAGGATACGGTCAAGTAAGGCAGATAGGTCGGGAGGCGGCAAGATCGGCGCGTCGCGAAATCTCTGCTGCCAGTCGTCGGCACCCTTGCCCGCAAAGAGCCGGTCCAAAACCTGCACAACGACCTGGTTGAAGAACTTCTTGCCGTGGATGTGCTGCCGCAACTGTTCCGGCTTGGGCGACGCACGACCAACGGCCAATTCCACCTGATAGCGCGCCAGGACAATGTCTGGCGCGATTTGTTGATGCCACGAAGCCAGGATCTGGCGAATCTGCGCCTCGTCCGTGATCGGGTGTTCTTCGAGTTGGCTGGGGAAGCGGCTCGTTTCGTGGATCTCGCGTAGCACGCGCCACATGGCGCCGTGAGCCACCCAATCCGGGATGTGCTGGCGAATGACCTCCGTCCAGGCGTCCGCGTCGGTGACTCGGTTCCGCTGGGGCGCAGGCAGGGCGTTCCAAAGCTCGGCTGGATCACACAGGTAGGATTCGATGCAGAACCGCGGCAAGATATGCAGGCGCGACGATCTACCGGCTGCGGCGACAACATCGGCTTCACGCCATTCATCGCGGTCAATGATCCCGATCCACGAAGGGCGGTGGATGGTTGTCCCCTGGATCACATGGCGCTTGCCCTCAGCCGCCGCGAGAAACGTGCGGCTCCGCCAACCGGCCGCGTGCAGGTCCAGAAAATGGCCGAACCACATCACATCTTCCTTGCCCTCAACCAAGATGACCGGCAAACCGCGCGCCAGGTTCTCGATCTCAACGATCCAGGCCGGCAGGGCGCTCATCGCGCCACCTCTTTTCCCGTTGCATCCAGGCGGACGGTGTGCGAGTCCGTAAATAGCTCCCACAACTCCGGCATGTGCGAGGCGATGATGAGTTGGCCGCCTTTATCTGCGACCATTCGGCGCAGATGGCTGACGAACGCCGTCGCCAGGGAGACGTGCAGGTGCAGGTCTGGCTCGTCCACAAGCACGATGCCGCCCGGCCGCAGCCAGCGCGTGATCGTTGCCAGCATGAGCAGCACTTGCTTCTCACCACTGCTCAATTCCTCGATGGGATGGCTCTCGCCAGTTCCGACCTCCACCAACAGGTCGCCGGTGCGCCGGTCGAAGCCGTTCAGCCGTTTACCGACCAGGAACCGATTGAACTGCGCCGCGATCTCGTCGAAGCGGGCCTCATCCACCACCTTGAGGTTGTAGAGATAGTTCTGCAAGCTGCCCCGGCGGCTGGCGACCGGCTCGTAGCGGGCCAGCCATTGGTATTCCTCCGGCTCGGGCTGCACGCTGAACCGCTCGCTCAATGGGCGGAGCAGCCGGCTTTCACTGGCCAGATAGACGAGGTTGGGCAGGTCGGCCCGCTTGCCGAGCTGGTTCTCAGCCAGTTGATCGGCTAAGCGGTTCGTCCAGGCCTCGCCCTCCTTTTGTGTCTCTGCTTTGCTGCGATCCGGGGGGCCGGGAGGTGTGTAGATACCGGTGACTTGTGTGCCGCGCACATCTTCCGGGGATGAGGAGAGGTGGCGCTGTAATTCAAAGCGGTGCGCATCGGCATGAGCAGCCGCAAAGCTCCGGGTGGCATCCTGCCCGCCCGCATAGATCCACATTGGCGCGCCCTCGAAACCGATCACTTCCAGGGCAGCCAGTCCCGCCGACTGCAAGAGGCGCGCCCCGGCCGCGTCGGTCACCGGGTTTGCCCCAGGGAGCGAATCTGCCATGCCCCGCCAGAGGGCCACAATGACCTCCAGCAGCGTACTTTTGCCGCTGCCGTTCGGCCCCATCAACAGCAGCGCGTCGGGCACACGGTTGGTCCAGCCATCCTCGAAGGCGCGGCTAAAATCACGAAAGTTGCGAACTTGCTTGAGAATGATCCTACTAACGTGCATGTTGGGCCTCCTTCCGTGGCTGTACAGATGTCTTGAAACTCGCTTCGGGCATCGCGCCTATTCTACCACAATCGGCAGCAGCGGCTCCCATTGGCGCTCCTTGTCGGGCCACAGGATAGCGGCCGGCCGGCATTGGTCGTTCTTGTTGTACTGACCGGCGTGCACCAACGCGCCGGTCACAGTCTCAAAAAATGTAATTGGTTTGTTCATGGCCAATGCCACTCTTCCTGCTTGAACGGCGTCAGGTTGGATATACAGCAAAGTACACATCTTGCGCGGGCCCACATCAAGTGCCTCAATGCTACCTAACGAGAACATGAATCACGGGGTGCATCTGACTTCGGAATCCATGTATGAGGCAGTCTCAGAATACTGGAGGTTTCGGCGGAGTTGGAGATTATGTGCAGAGCTTGAGGCCAAGGTTTGTTCGAGATGCTGTTTTGCTTCATCGATTTCCTCCAAATGAGTCGAACCAATCCGGCGCAGAATAGTCACACACTGTTGGTAAAATTCTCGCGTATCTTCTGCTCGTCCTTCCAGGGCTGCCACATAGGCAAGGTCATAAAGATTTCCAGCGTACGATTCCCAGTCTCCGGTCCGTGCGTGTATCTCGGCGCTGGCGCTGAACATGTTGACGGCTAAGTCGATATCCCGCAAGTTGATCAACACATGACCCAGGTTACGCAGCGCAAGCGCCCGTCCCTCTGAATTTGTCATATCATTGGACACCTCCAGGCATCGTTCGTAACAGTGGCGGGCTTCGATCCAATTCTCTCGCTCCTCAGCAAGTTCTCCAAGGCTCTGCCAGGCCAGGGCCAGCAGTTCTTGGTCTTGTATTTGCTCCGCAAGATTACGGGCTTTCTCGAACTGATCCTGCGCCTGATCTGCTTTGCCTTGTTCTTGTGCAAGCGTCCCAAGTTGGATCCATGAACGGATCATGCCAGCATAATCACCGATATCGCGACTGACTGAAAGACTCTCTTCAAGCAGGCTATCAATACTCTGGCCCAACTCTTCAGCCGCAAAGACCAGGAGTCGCAAGGTATTGGCTATGGCGGGTTTGCTCTTGCGCTGACGCGCCATTGCCAGGATCTCGCGATAAAGATCACTGGCGAGAGGATAGTTTTCCTGTTTCAACGCAATGGCAGCACGTTCACGCAATGCCTCAGCGTAAGCTTCGGATTTCTGATTGATGGCACTGAGTTTCATTACTTCCTGCAGACAATCGTCAGCCAAAGCGTCTAGTCCGGCAGATCTGGCTACCGAGGCCAAAGAGCATAGCGTCTCGCAAATGGCGTAAATGTCATGCCGCTGGCTGTCAATCTCCATTTTCTCACGCAATAGCTCAAGGCTACGATTCACATCTCCCTGGTCGGCCAGTTGCCTTGCAATCAAGTCGAGCGCGGCACCCCTCATGGATAGGTTCTCGATCTCCCTGATCCTTACCAGCCATTCGTCGTAGAGCACGTTCAGTTCGCGTGACTCTTCCTTTGATTGATTGACCAGGCCTGCAAACAGAAGCAACAGCAAAGACGCAGATTTGTCTTCGAGGTGCAGTTCGCGGAGGAGACATTGAAGAGATTCACGAGCTTCCTGATGCAGGCCCTGTAAAAATCGGGCCATCACAGCAACCACCTGCACTTGCCCCCAGCCGAGTTCTACCTGCTGATTGCCAGTGCGCTCTGAGTGCCAACGATCCAGAAGCGGTCGTGCATGATCAAAGTAGTCCAGTGCTTCCTGCCAATAACCCTGCGCAAGCCAGAGGCTACTGAGAGATGAAATCATCTCTGCTGTCTGCACTGGGGATTGTTGGCGAATGAGCAGGTTAATCGCAATTCGCAAGTTAGGCAACTCACGCTGCAATACATCGTGCTCCTGCCAATGAGTCTCGGCATAGGCTAAGAACTGTTGAGCAAACCGCTGCTGGCTTTTTCGTGAGTGCTTTTCAGCCCAGCCTGTAGGTTGAAAAAAACTCATGTGCCTGCCTCCAAAGCCGCTTCAAGCCTGGCAAGAGCTCGATCCACGTCGGTAACGCGCTCTTGGTCCATATGCATAAAAATCGCACGCGCGCGCAAGAAGCAGTCTTGTGCCTCTTCGATTCTTCCTGTGTTAGCCAGCGCATATCCAAGCCAGTATAGATTCTCAGCCAGGATCCGAGTTTCGCCCCACGCGCTTTCGAGCAGAACGCACTCACGTAGGTTGGGAAGAGCCAGGCTATACTGTTCCTGATAGAGATACAACCGTCCTAAACTGGCATAAATGCTGGCCAGTCCAGTCTGGTCATCCATGCGGCGAGCGATATCTTCACTTTGATGGAGATAGTGCAAAGCCTCATCAATTCTGTCTTGCACGCGAGCAATTTCACCCAGATGGAACATGGCCAATGCCTTACCGCGTTCGTCAGCCAAAGTTGTAGCCAATTGGAGCGCCTCGCAGTACAAAGTGCTGGCATGGGTGTATTCTTTCCTTTGGAAGTGGCGCATCGCTTGCATCTGACACCAAAGATACCGTCGCCAGTTTGCAGACTTGGGTTTGCGAGAGAAGGGCGCTTGTTCGAGACTAACCAGCACATCCGAGTGATTGTCTGGTTCCCCCAGAAAATAGTTGGCCAGGGTTACTATGTCTGGCGCATTGCACTCCTGAGCATTGGCGCGGGCTTGCAGCCAATGATTTCGTGCCAAATCTATTCGACTGGCACCTAGTTGGACGGCACCCAATCCCAAATGGGCAAAGGCTTGCAGCAACGGATCTCCTTCGGTCTCACTAAGCAACCGTTCATAAAGGATCAACGCACGACTGCGCTCACCTGCCGAGTTGAGAGTATTTGCATAGTCATCAATCAAGGCCAGTAGAAGGTCGCGTGTGTTGGTATCAGCAGCAATGGATGTATCTGAGAGTATGAGCTCAAGCCAACGCTGATATTTGTCTTTATGCCCGGCACCCAATAACATCTCTCCAGTAGAATGGATCAGAAATCCTAAAGAGATCAAGTTATGCTGCTTCTCGCAGATCTGAATCGCAATAAGTATATTTGGCAATTCCGTGCCAAGCGTATCCGGAGATGTATTGTGTTCTTGAACATAATTCTCACAAATAGTCACTAAACGTTCTTGAGCTTGTGCAAAGACATCTCTGGCATAGGATGAAGAAACGTAAACATGATCAGAATGTTGTCAATAAATCCCTGCGCTTTACTCGCGGTACAGTTTCAGTCTTCTTTTACGATATCTGATTTGACAAAGTATTGTGTCAATGGGTGAAGGTAATAGCGTGTCTGTTGGAGTGAAACGTTATCTACCTCGACCAGTGAGGCGCGCCATAATTCATCGATTCGCCTGGATACCCGGTTTGTATTTATGCCACTGACACCAGTCACCATGTCCAAGGTACCGCCAAGCCCCGGAGAAAAAACGGCCATTGAAATCAGTAATCTCTGCGCCTCTTCTGAAAGTACACGCCAAGACCGCCAGAAGACACTCTTGTAGAAACCAACATATTCGTCACCCTCTCCTGGTGTAACCGCATCTAGACGGACTGTCTCCAGTGCCTTCAAGACATGTTCAAGAGGTAAGTGATGAAGCTGCCCAACAATTAGTTTGATTGCGAGGGGAGAGCCGCCCGTCGCACTCGCAATCTTGCGTAGCTCGTCGGTGGAGGCCGCTATCACGCGACCTATCCCCTTCATCCTGGCCTCATGACGCGTCAATTGCAAACTGCTTTCTTCATCCAGTCCCGCCAAATGCACTGCATAGACATCGCCTGTGAACCGACGCCGGCTGGTTAGGAGTGCTTTGCAGGAAGGCAGCAACAATGGGGCCAGTCGTTGTGCGAATTCGGCCTGATCAGTTGCCGCAGTTTCTAGGTTATCTAGCACAATCAGAATCCTGGCAGTCTTCAGCAATCCCGCCAGATATTGCATTTGTTCGTCAGCCGACAGACGTTGAATATGGGGAGCACCAAGCTGTCGCCCGACTGCCGAAATGAACGCCTGCCAGGTCAGACGTGTTTCTGCGGCGCCTATCATGCCAGTAGCCCGTGGTTCCCAGATCACGGTATCGAAAAGATGTTCACTCAGGCTGCGCTCGACGAGCTCACGGGCGACCGCGGTTTTGCCGATACCTCCCAATCCGTCAATACCAATCATCGGCTTGACGCTTGGTTCGCGTAGTACCGCCATCAATTCATCCAACAGTGCATCACGTCCCCAGAATCGGGCATAAGGTGCAGGAGGCGGAGCTCCTGCACGGACGGAATCCTTACTGGATGACTCCCGCAGTGAGAGATAGATAGCGACAGGCAAAGAAACGAGAAAGGTCGCTACAAGAGCGCCCCACACCAGCACTTGTCTGTTGGCAACAGCAGGGGTCAGGAATTGGGCTGCCAAATCCGATAGCAAACCAATTATCAGAGTAAACGTACTCGATAAGACGATGGCCACAGCCAAACGACGATTTTTATCCATGCTTTGCCCCTTCGTCTCGCGCCGCCACCTTCTCGGCCCGCGTCAGGTGGCGGTCGTTCAACCGCTCGCTGCCGTCGGGGTTCTTGCCGCGGTCCTTGTTCCAGTTGATCGTGAACTTGCTGCGCAGCACGCCCGCGGTGACAAACGGCCGGATGTTGAGCCGCACGCCGTCGTTGAGATCCGGCGCCCAGCCGATGGGCTGCTGATGCAGCGGCTTCCAGCGCACGTAGATGTCGTAGGGCGGCTCGCCTTCCAGGATGGCGACCAGTTTCTTTTGCAGCGCCAGCGCGGCCACCAGCCGGCCGTCCGCGCCGCCGATGCTGGCGCCTTGTTCGTCCCGCTGCCGGCTGATCCACGCGCCCAGGTACGTGTAGGTCAACTTTTCCAGCCGGGCCCGGTCGAGCTTGTGGTAGTTGACCAGCGCCGCGAAGCCATCCTTGCGGCCATCCCAGATGTGCCAGATGAAGGGCCGGTTGTGGAACAGCCTGCAATGCTGTGAGAAGAAGCCGTCGGCCAGCCAATCGTCCAGCGTTTTGCCCGCGTAGCCCACGGAGGCCAGCAGCCGCTCTTGCTCCGCGGCCGACCAGGCGGGGGATTGCGGATTGCCGATTGGCGATTGCCGATTGCGGATTGCCGATTGCCGATTGGCGAAGGCTGCGGCCAGGAGTGCGCGCAGGCGTTCGGCCGCGGGTTGTTCGCCGGCGACCGCGGGCAGGCAGACGATGCCGTCCGCATCGGCGAAGGCATCCAACGTGTCACCCTGAGGCCCGGCAGGCCGAAGGGTCTCGGCTTGCTGCGGCCAACGGTAGCCCAACAGCCGCGCGACCGCAACCTGCAGCGGCTCGGTCGCGCCCGCGGGGTGGCCGGCGAAGAGCCATTGGGTGGGGTCGTTGGAATGGGGTTCGGGGAGGGGACCGGCTGTGTCAGCCAACCGTTGCCAATGGGGTAGGTCGAACGGGATCTTGACCAGGGAATCGTTTGTGACTGCGAGTGACTTGTCTACCCGACGAACCGCTTCATGATAATCAGGTGACTGGCAAAACGTCCAGATCGCCGCCAAGTGTACAGGATCCTTGGGCACTACGGCTCCCGTATTGTTATCGTATAGCTCCCCAGAATAAAGCGCACACGGCAAGTCACCCATTTGGCTCACAGCAACGCCATGACGACCGTACGCCGGGTTTTCGAGGCCTGGACGCAACATTCCTTGTCCGCCAGATGACCAGTTGATGATATGCTCACGGCCACCAAACTGCTGCGTCGTCTGGACGGTGCTCTGTAAGAATCGCCATCCCTCGCGCGGCAGGTTGATCTCCCAGAAACAGTGAATCCATCGGGCACCATCTCCAGTAACGACCCCACGGGGTGACCAAACATAATCCTGAAGCAGCTTCGCCTGTGTTTGAGTTTTCAGTAGAATCCTGGCGTCTGGATTTTGTGCTTGAGCAGCCTGTGGAACAACCTCAAGGTCCGCGCTCTGAAGCAAGTCGGCCTTCTCTGTAGGCGTTTTTCCGAACGACACGTCCATACCGAAGATTGCTTGACCTGATGGCGCAAAGTCCTTGCTGAAGAGCAAGAGGGCCGGCTGTACAATCTCACCTGTGATCGTCTCAAATGCTCTGGGTCCAAGCCAATTGACAGAGTGCCAGCACTGTTCTCGGAGCATTTTCCGTCGCAGTTTCATGTAGGAACCAAGGGAGAGCCAGTTCTGAGGGGTTACTAGCGAATAGGATCCTCCTGCCGCCGTGTAGCCACGACATCGCTCCACAAAAACTGTCGCAAGGTCCATCTTGCCATCGGGATGATGTTGCTCGCAGAACCTCTTGAGTATCTCTGTCTGCTTTTTGAACCCGATGTACGGCACATTCGTGGCCACCAACATATACCGTCCCGCCAGCAGCTTCGCCGCCTTCGTCACCCCCTCGGCCGCCGCGCCCAACACGGCCGCGGCCGGATCGTCGCGCTCCTTCGCCAGCGCCTTTTCCAGCAGCGGCGCGACCTCCTCGTAGTCGGCGGTGAACATGCGCTCGGCCAGCGGCACATCCGCGGGGTTGATCAGGCTGCCCAGGGTCGGCGCGTTCGTGAAGAGCTTGTGCAGCCGCTCCAGCGCGATGCGCAGCCGCTCATCCCCGCGGGCCAGGCGCAGCCAATCCTCCAACTGGCCCGTAACCGCGATGCCGGAGCAGGCGATGTTCGGGGTCGGCAGGGGCCGGTAGCCGCCGCTCTTCCACGCGGCCAGCGCCAGCGCAAAGGTCGCGATCTGCGTGCAGCGCGGGTCCAGCTCCAGCATGAACAGGTTGTCGCGGATGGCCGCATCGCCGGCCGCGGTCGCATCCAGCCCCTCCTCTTCCATGCGCATCCGCCGCAGCATCTCGAACTCGGCCACGACGAAGTGCCCAGAACCGCCGCAGGGATCCATGCACGTGATCGCCGCGGCGCGGTCGGGCCAGCCGGGGAAGACGCCCGCTGCGGGGATTTTGGATTGCCGATTTTGGATTGCCGATTGCGGATCCCCGTCGCTGACTCCTGACTCCTGTCCCCTGTCCCCTGATTCCTGACCCCTGTCCCCTGACTCCTGGTCTACCCACCGCAAATACTGCCACTCCCGCACCAGCTGGCTATCGGGGTGGCGCGCCGCCCACCAGGCGCCGAGGGAGTTCTCCAGCAGGAAACGCACCATGTAGTCTTCGGTGAAGAGCTGGGTCACCGGCGCGAGGTCAGGCCCCCCGATCTTGCGGCCGCTGGCGTTGACCTCTTTCTTCTTGTCGGTCTGCCAGAACTGGTAAACCCAACCCAGGCCGTCGTCGGCGGTGAAGACCGCAGGCGGCAGGCCGGCCAGGATTGCTTCCAGCTTCTGCCGGCCCTCCGGCGCAAAGACCACCTGGACGGTCGGATCGTTCGCGGGGAAAATGCCGGGCAGCATCGCGCCCGCGTAGCGTGCGGCCAGATCCCAGGCGTCGGCTGCTCCTTCTTCCGGCGCCAGTTCCGCGCACTCTGCCAGCGACACCGGCACGCGGAGGGTGGGGTGCATCAGCAAATGATTCTCGGCCAGGAAGCGAGCGAAGAGCATCCGGTGCCACTGCTGGTAGGCGACCTCATGGGTCAGGAGAGGCAGCGCATCGGACTTGGTGTCATCGCCCAGTTGCCGCGCTTTCGCGCGCAGGCCGCGACGGAGCTGGCGCTGCGGCTCGTCCATGGTGGCGAACGGCTCGCTGCGCGTCACGGCCAGGGTGGTCAGCGCGGCGCGCGCCGCCTCTTCCGCGGCCCGCCGCGCGGCGATGATCGCGTTTTCGAGAGTTTTGCGCAGGTCGGTAGGTAGTGGTGGCATGATGACTTTATTCCCGCAATGCTCAGCTCACGTCTGCTATCTGGCGCATCAGTGCAAATAGATCGGCGATGGGTTCCGGAATCTCAGCGCAGGTGCAAGTCTCGGCAAGTTTTCTACCAAACTCAGGCTTGCTCCATCCTGCGAACGGCTCTCGCCGGTTCTCCCATACAGCTTTGCCGATAGCATCTGAGAACTTGCCCTGCCCGCGAATCGCGGCGATGTCTGAACTCTGCCAGTTGCCTGCGGCCTTGGGCCAATGGCCGTCAAGACAGCGTGCAATGAGTTCATCGATAAACACATCCTCGAACTCGCACGATCCGATGAACCTTACATGTGTTTCTATGAACGTTGGGGAGAAGCCTGCCTCTCGAAGTACATCAGCAGTCAACTTGGCGGCTTTCTGTGTCTGGGTGTCGCTATCGGCCAGGACAATCGTCAGCTCTTGGCGGTTACGGCTCCACAGCTTCAGGAATTCTTTGAAGGCACCATTACCACTGACATTCACGATTCTTATCCCGTCCTCGAGAAGGCTTCGTCCAAACGCCTTGCGATACAGGATCGGAAGCGCGTTCTCTTCAGTCGGGCCTTCGATCAACACGTAACATCGTTCATAGAATATGAGCGAGTTAGTGATACCCAGCTCGTGCGCGATATTGCTGAGGAAGGACTCGATCTCGGGATCGCCATCGGTTTCAAGGAATGAGACTTCGGTGCAACCCTCGCCGCACATTCGGAAAAGCCGGATGCTCTGTGCTGGTGCTCGGTCGATCATGGTGAGCGAATGCGTGCAGAGGATCGCCTGGACGCGAGAGTGCGGCGCGCTCACGATATCGGATATGACCTGATACATGAACCGTTGTGCTTCGTAATGCAGGTTCGTGTCCGGCTCGTCGTAACCGCGGATAATGGAGGGCAAGCCGGCCGCGGCCTTTGCCTCCCGTCGAGTGACATCCCGATCCCAGTCCAGGATGCCCATATACATGCGGCGGCGCGTACCGGCTCCGGTTTTGGAGAGCATGCGCAATCCCCGACCAGTGGTGTCAACTGCGAGCTCGCCAGTTTTCAGGCTGGCGGTGAAGTCGAATTTGGGTTCGTAGCCTATGTCGCAGACCTGCTTGTTATATTTTCGGATATAGGCTTCGAGCTTACTGACTTCGTCTCGTAGGCGTTGGTGTGCCTGTGTTTCTACCTTGCGAAGCGGTTCAATCCACTGGCGGGTTTTCGTCCCGTCCTCGTGGTCGACCTCTTCGTAGATGGTCTGCTCGTAGACCTGTTTTAGGGTTCCGGAAATCAGGTTTTCAGGTGCGTTGTAGTCCAAAGTGTTGTAACGCTCAAACCTTGGCAGGAACTCGCCCCACTTGCCTTGCGTTGGCACCCATTTTTGAACCTTCAAGGCGCTGGCTTTGTACTCTGCCAGCCAAGTAAGGCGCTTTTCGGCGTTGCTGATGTCGGCTTGCGGCACTGTGGGGTTAAGCGTCGCGATCAGGTCTTTTTGATCCTGTACACTGAGCTTCGCGAAATCCTGGTCAAGCCGGTTGTCCTGCGGCACCTCACCCCAATAGCAGCATTCTCTTGTCGGGGGGGTCCGGCTGAAAGTAAACTGCACGCGCAGACAGTCGCTCAGAGCGAAGGGCCGCGCATTGTCATCGCCATCTTCATCGAGCTGGAAAGCCAATTCCGCTTCGGCCGCGTCGACCGTCTTCCCGTTTTCGTCTTGGTAGAAGTCGGAGCTGTCGGGCCGCCCTCCGGATAGACACATGCTGATCAGGTCAAGAACGGAGCTCTTACCGGAATCATTCTCGCCGATCAGTACAGTGAGCGGCGAGAAATCCAAGTCAATTCTCTGGAGTGACCTGAATCCCGTGGCTTTGAGGTTGGTGAGACGCATGTGCCCTCAGTCTCCTGTTGTTATAGAATGACCGGGTTTCCGGTTTCAATGTGCTTGAGGATTTCAGCCCGTAACCCTGCCAAGTATTGATCTACATCTTCTGTAGTGTGTAGCGTCGCCGGCTTCGGCCGCACGCGCACCGCCTTCGGCTCCAACATCTTCGCCGCCTGCTCGCGCGCCTGGCGCAGGCGCGTGGGCACGACCAGCGCCTCGGTGACCCAGGCCTCCAGCGGCTTGGCATCCAGGCTGGTCAGGAGCAGGTCATCGGCGCCAATGCGCAGTTCGTCAATCGGGCCAAGCCCCTGGGCGTGCAGGATTTGACGCCACTGGGCATCGCTCAGCTTCGTCCACTCGGCCGTGTCGTGCAGTCCGGCCAGCTCCCGGTCGCGGCCATCTATCACGCGCTGCCGGGCGTCCTGCAGGGCCCGGCGCAGGTCGCCGGTCATGGCGTCCAGCAGCGGCTTGACCGGGTCTGGTTCAGCCAGGAGCAGGCGTTGCGCGATGATCGCTTCGACCTGCGGTCGCACGGCAGCGGCAATCGGCCGGCTGCCGGCGTGAGTCAAGAGTCGCCGCAGCACGTCCCAGCGCGGCAGGCGCTCATCTCGGGCGGTCCTGGCTTGACCCCAGGCGCGCTGCTGCGCCAGGAGCGTCTCCCGCGCCTCGAAAACCGCGGCGAACTGCTCGTTGCCGCCCAGGGCCTGCAAGTCCTTGATCGCATCTATCGCCGGCTTCTCGGGCAAGGGCGGCGGGCCGCCGGCCTCGGCCGCCAGGCTGCTCAGCTTTTCCAGCACGAGTGGGATCGCCTGTGCTTCCTCGCCGCTCTTGACAGCCAGCCCCAGGTCCTGGATCAGCTTGCGCACGCCGATTCGCTGCGCCGCGGTGATGATGACAGCCTCGTTCTTGAATTCGGTGATGCCGATCTGCGACTGGACGATCTGCCTGGCGGTCAACGGCTGGACGTTGCGTTCGGCCCGCACCGTATTGGCGGCGACCAGCGCCAACAGCGCGCCGTCAATGGCGTCGCCGCCCCAGCCGTAGCCCGCGCCGCCGAACTGCTTACGCACCTCCGCGCCCCTTCGCTTTTGGTTCCCCAGGAAACTGCGAATCTCCTTACACACCGGGTGATCCTCGGCGTTGCCGGCAAAACCGAGGGCCGACAATGGATCTCCCGCACCTTCGCCGGCGCGCCGGACGACCTTGCCCCAGTTGGCGTCATCGGCCATGCCGAAGTTGGGAAAGAGCCGCGCCAGCGCGTTGCCGATGGCTGTCTCGAGCGAGGCAGTCAGGGTGTCCCCGGCGATCTCGTTGCCGCCGCCCTGGTAGACACGGGCCTGAGCGATGCTGGCGCCAATGCCTGCAGCCACGCGTTCCTTTTCCGAGGTCAAACGCGAAAGCATGGCCTGCTGCGCGGCGGCGCCTTCTTGGGTCGTCTTGGGGGTCGGTTCGGCATCCAGGGTTGCCGCGGCCGCTGCGGCCGCGGCCAACGCGGCCTTGAGCATTTCATCGCCCGCTCGCGGCAGGAACACGAACACGATGGGGCTGTCGGCGCCGGCGACCTGGGCCTCGTCTCGGAATGCCTTTTCGGACGTTGACCAGCCGTCGCGCACCCACACCGGCACGGCATCCGATCCAGCCGGCGGCGCGTCTGCGCCAAAATGGGTCTCGAAACGCCGGGTGGTCTTGCTTTGACCCTGCGTCGGCCGGATCCTCTTCAACACCGCCTGCATCGCGTCGCGCAGTGCGGCGGCCCGGTCTGCCGCGATGCGCGCATCATCGGCCTTGATGCGGCTGAAATGGGTGTTGTAGACGCGTGTCCACTCACGGCTCTCCTGCGTTTGTAGGCGGAAAGCGCCTTCGACGGCCATCAGCACACCGCTTTCCACCAGTTCTGCCAGCAGTCCGGGGATCTGCCCGCGCAGGCCCGCGCTGCCGGCGGTCAAGTCCTCCACCAGCAAATCGGCCAACGTATCTGGAGTGGCGCGCAGCCCGGTCGCCCGCAGGCCGGTCCCCGGCAGCTCGCCGATCAAAAAGATCAGGGCGCATAGCCGCGCCTTGAGCACGCCGGCCCCCGAACCATCCTTGCGGAGGTCGTCAATCGCCGCTGCGATTTCCGGCAGGAGAACCCGCCCCAGCAGCATGGCCGACTTCTGTTGGTCGTACAGGGTATCCGCTCCAACCACGACGCCCAGCGGTCGATCGGCCACGCCCCTTGTCGCCTCATGAACCACACGCAATTGGGTACGCAGTTGCGCCGCGGCGCCCGCGCGGTCAATCGCCCGTAAGGTGCGTTCCCAAAAGCGCCGCCGGGTGGGCAGCAGGGGGTAATCCGGCGCTAGATCGCCGCTATCCCCGCTGGCGGCCCCGATCTTACTGCCCGCCAGGTGTCGGTTGATCTCACCGCTGGCCGCGTCCAGCACAGCCTGCAAGGCCGGCGCCTTGCTCGGCGCCTTGCGCAGCACCACCTCCCGCACGACTCGCTCCACATCCTTGTCTTCCAGGGTCACCCGAACCGTAAACCGGTCTTGCAGCTTGGAAAGTTGGGGTGTTGCTTCCAGCGCGGCCTGACCTGTGCCCACGAAGAGGATGCGGCTGCCGAAGCGGGTCGAACACGCCTCTACGATCTCCTGCACCGCCAGCGCACGCTCGGGCTGCTCACCGATGGATTGCTGCAGCTCGTCCAATACCAGCAAAGTCAGGGGCAGCTTGCCGGGCGTCTTCGATTGCAGGCGCAGCACATCCGCCATGGCTTGCAGCATCTCGTCGTCATCAATCTCAGTCTTGCCGGGAAACTCCTCTTGCAGCTTGTCAGACACGCCCAACGGTTCGGCGGCCAGGCCGGGATAGGCGTCATGGATGCTCTCGGCCAACTCCAACGAGACATGCATGTTCGTCAGTTCGAACCCCAGGTCAGCGCCGCGCTGACTGACGCCGGTCGCGACCGCTTCGTAGATTCCTTTCAGCTTGAGCCACATGACCAGGCGCGCCGGCGCGTATTCGACCGGCAGGCCCGCGCTCCGAAAGAGGATTTTCAACATGTCGAGGTGGATATTGGGGCTTGCGCCCAGTTTGCCCGCAGCCGCCCAAAGCCCGCCGTGGCGCACTCCCGCCGTAGTGAGCTCCACCAACAGGTCGTTCACTTCGGTGGGCAGTGTGAGCAGCCCGCGCGCCTGCGCGCCATCTGGCAAGGTCACGTTGTTCCAGAGATACTGCAGTACGCGCACGAAGTGCGACTTGCCGCTGCCATAGAAGCCGCTCACCCAAACGGCCGGCTGCTTGGGTTTTGCCAGGTGTCCGAGGTAAGTGGACAGCACGCGCGTCAGGCCGCGTTGATACTCACCCTCGCACACGAACGAGGTCAACTCATAGCGCAGGACGTCCCACTCTTCAGGCCGCTGCGGGTCGCCAACCACGGTGACGCCATCATTGGGAATGATGAAGGTTGTCGGATCCTTGCTGAAGACTTCTCGATTGAGCATGGCCTCATCCTTGAGTTTCTGCGGTAATCGGCACGGCCAGATAATCCTGGCCATCCCTGGCATCCAATAAACGATAGACCTTGTTCTCGTAACGTCCGGGGAAGAAGATCAATAGGCGGCCGATCACTGTCCCGGTCACCTGACCGAGCACATCGGACGCACGCACGACGCCGAACAACGATCCCAGCCCGCTCACCGCCACGACCGTGCGGTTGTCCACGTCGGATGCGGCCAACGCGGCTTTGATTTGCTCCGCGGCAGCCGTGGCAAATCCGCTCAGCGCGGCCTCGTTCAGCAGATGCGGGCGTTGGAAGTAGGATTCACGGTAACGGTGTGCGGTCATCCAGCGGGCAAATGCATCCGTGAGATCAACGTGCCGCCAGCCGTGGCCGGCTCTTTCGGTAACAATCTGAAACTCCTGCACGCGCAAGCGCAAGCGGCGTTCCTGGGCCGGTTCATAGACGACGAACCAGACCTTCTCGGCGCCCGACAAGCGCTCGGCCCAGGGCATCCCAACCAGGTGTTCGTATTGCTGCAAGAGGAGCTCGATCTCACTCACCGGCCGCCCCCTCCTCGTCCCTGAGCAGATAGGAGAAACGCACCTCGGTCACGTCGCCGACGCGCCGATACTCCAACCACCCCAGGCGCGCCGCGACAAAGGCCTGCTCATGCAACTCGGCTGTGGCAGCGTCCGTGATGCGCGCCCAGAACGTCTCGAACAAGGCAGCCCCACGCGCGCCGCACAGATACCCCAAAAAGAGGGCATAGGTCACGGCCGCCGGGCCGCGGGCAAGGGCAGCCCGCACCTTGTGAGATCGTCCTTGCAGATGACCCGCCTGGGTCCAGGTTGAGGCCGCATGCCGGCTGATGCTGGCGCGGCTCATGGGGTTCAACCGATCGGAGAATTGTTCTGTAACCGCTTCAGCCAACATCCCTGCGCTAACAGGGTCGCCAGGGCGCGCGTCTATCACGGGTTTGGCCGTTGCTCGCAGCAGTGGGTCACGCGCCAGCGCCGCCAGCAGGGCCAGGGATGGCTGCTCGGCTGGCGCTTCGTCCCAAAGATCGCGCAAAGCGCGGAAGATAACCATCGAGCGACTCAGGCCATACAACTCGCGCAAGCGGCGCAACGACTCACGACGCGTGGTTTCAGTGCGTTTGAGGAGTACGTTTTGCGCCACGACTGCGGCGCTGTACTGCTTATAGGCGGCGGAAGGCGGACATGCGTCCAACAGGGCGCGCAACTCGGACAGCATCATGGTGCGGCTGGCGTGCGGCCCGCCGGGGCCGTTGTCGAAGCCGAAGTGTAGAGCGGAGTCTGGGATGGTGATCATTGTTCAACCCACAAGATTGCATCCTTGCCGACGCCCTCCGGCCAGGAGGCGGGGCCTGCAAGATCAACACCGTTCAGCGCAGGCCCTGCCGGAGGCGTGACGTGTCCATGCGACAATCACGCCTCCAGGGCGCGCTTTATTCCCTACACCCATCCCTACACTCGTTGTTTCAAAGAGCGGCGTTGGGGATGATGGTCACCTTGCGGTTTTCGCCTTCGCCGACGCTTTCGGTATGCACTTCCGGGTGATTGCGCAGGGCGATGTGGATGATGCGGCGCTCGCGGGCGGGCATTGGCTCCAGGGCCAGGGTGCGGCCGGTGGCGGCGACACGTTCCGCGGTGCGCGTAGCCAGTTGCTGCAGGGCGCGCTCGCGGCGGTTCTTGTACTCTTCCACATCCACGACGACGTTGCTCCAATGATGCAGGCGATGATTGAGCATCAGCCGGGTCAGGTATTGCAGGGCGCTGAGGGTTTCGCCGCGGCGGCCAATGAGGATGCCGAGGTCGTTGCCGACGATGTCCAGGATCAAGGTTGACTCGTCGTCGCGGCCAGGCATGTCGGGCGCAGCCGCATGGCCGCGCACCGTGGCATTGATGCCCATCATGTTGAGCAGATTGCCCAGAATTTCCGCGGCTGTGTCCACCAGGACGGCATCGCTGACGGGAATCTTGTCGGCTTTGGGTTTGGCCGCGGGCGCCGGCTCTGCGCTGGCGGTCGCTTGCTCAGGCGCGGCGACCGGCGCGGTTTGCACCAGTTCCAGGGACGCGGCCACGGGCAACTCTGGTTTCGCCGGCCGCGACGGCAGACTGACTGGTTTCGGTTCGGGGGGCAGCTCCAGCCGGGTTGGCCGCGGCGGCAGGCTGACCGGTTTCGGTTCCGGGGGCAGTTCCAGCCGGGTTGGCCGCGGGGGTGGGCTGACTGGTTTCGGTTCCGGGGGCAGCTCCAGCCGGGTTGGCCGCGGGGGTGGGTTGACTGGTTTCGGTTCCGGGGGCGGTTCCAACCGGGTTGGTCGCGGGGGTGCGGCCGCGGGCGCGACCGATGGCCGCGGGGTCAGGCGTACACGCGCATCTTCGGCCCCAAAACCGAGGATGCCACGGCTGCCCTCGGACAACACCTCGATGTCCACCTGTTCGCGCAATAGGTTGAGACGGCGCAGGCCCTCACGAGTGGCCGCGTCAACCGTCTTGGCGCGAATTTCAATGCTTTCTTCTGGGGTAGCCATAGCCAACTTACTTCCTCTTCTTTGTGCGACGTCGTGCTTTGACAGCACCGGTTTCAGGTTCGCGCGACTCGGTGATTTTGGCCTCACTGGGAATGGACGATTGTCCTGGCGTACCCATGGCCGGCGCGATGCTGCTCAGAGTGATGCCGGGAATCTTGAGAGAGCCCCAGCCGGTCACAAAATACTGTTGAATCATGCTGAGGATGTTGCTTACCACGTAATAGAGGGAGAGACCGGCGGGCAGGGAGATGAAGACGAAACCAAAGACCAGCGGCATAAAGGTCATGGTTTGCTGCATGGTCGCCTGCTGCGGGTCCTGGTCCTGCTTGGAGGCGGTGGCCGGCTGCGACATTTTTTGCAGCATGATCTGCGTCAGCACCAGCAAGACGGGCAGGATGAGGTAGCCAACCAGGGTGCCGTACTGACCGGCGGCGAACTTGGCCGTGATCCACCCCATCCCCTCTGACTGAACAGGGTAGGCCAGGTCTGGAATCCAGAAAAAGGCCTGGTTCACCAATTCGCCGATATTGGTCAGGCGGTAGAGCGCCTGGTAGAGACCGAACAGAATGGGCATTTGAACGAGCAAGGGCAGACAGCCGCCGGCAGGGTTGTAGCCTGCCTCTTTGTACATCTCCATCTGGGCCTTGGAGAGGGCCTCACGATCCTTGCCGTGCTTTTTCTGCAGTTCTTGCATGCGGGGCTGCAGGTGCTGCATGGTGCGCATGGAGCGCAGTTGCGCCATGGTCAACGGCAGCGTGACGACCTTGATCAGGATGGTGAACAGGATGATCGCAAAGCCATAGCTGTACGGCATGCCGACGGCTTGCAGCATTTTGTTCATCCAGGAGAGGGCGGCTGCCAGCGGGAAGACGATCAGCGTCTCCCACCAGCCGTTGGGGGGGGCGTTGGGGTCGGTCGCGATTGGCGCGCCGCAACTGGTGAGCACAAGCATCAGCACCAGCAAGGCAACGATGAGACCAACCGAGCGTAATTTGCGCATCTTGATTCCTTTTAGCAACACAACACAGCATTATCCTCAGGGCACAGGGTCATGACCGCCGGGATTCAGGGGATGGCAGCGCGCGATGCGCTTGACGCCTAACCAGCCGCCCTTGAACACGCCGTATCGCTCAATGGCCTCGTAGGTGTAATGGGAGCAGGTCGGGGTGAAGCGACAACTAGGTGGCAACGCCGGTGAAATGAAGCGTTGATACAGCCGAATGAGTTGCAGCATGAAAGCCTTGGCCATGCGTAAACGATCACAACCTACGATAACAACGATGCGCGTCTCAACAGCGCGAGGCAGGCCGTTTCCAGGGTGATGAAATCGGCCTGGGACGCAGGCGGGCGGGCAATCATGACCACATCCCACCCTGGCCCCATGGCCGCCATGTGTAGGCGGATGATTTCACGCAAACGCCGGCGCACGCGGTTACGGCGCACAGCGTTACCAAGTCGCCGGCTGACAGAGAAACCGAACCGGCATTGATTCAATCCGTTTGGTAACACACACAGAACGAGTAGGGGATTGGTCCACGATTTACCTGCACGACGCGCCTCACGAAAACGCTCAGGTTCGCGCAGTCGGTAGCGACGGTTCACCAGCAGTCGGTCACGGGCCGCTTACTTAGGCGGCATCTTGCGCCACGTCAGGGCGACAGACAACAGCTTGCGACCCTTCAGGCGGCGGGCCTTGATCACGTTGCGACCATCCGTGGTCTGCATGCGCTTGCGAAAACCATGCACACGCAGGCGCCGTCTTACTTTGGGTTGCCATGTTCGCTTTGGCATCAGAGACTCCTATGAAAATAGATTTCCGTTCAACAGCCGTTACGTGAGCGTCAGCCTGAACTTGTTTCTGGTTTATGACAGCAGAAACGGGCGAGGTAGAAAGGCACTCCTCTCCCGTATCGTGTCGTGCATTATACCCGTCTTCTGGCGTGACTGTCAAATGATTAAGGGTGAATCGTCAAGAAACGCTTGCCAACGACGCACCCTTCCGCTATAATGCGCCTCATCCTTGAGATTGGAAACACTGATGATGGCAACCGACGATCTGCGCGGCCGCGTCCGCCTGACCAGCCTGTCCAGTTGCGCGGGCTGAGCGTCGAAATTGGCTCCTGAAGCCCTGGCGCAGGTTCTGCGTCAGCTCGAACCGCTCTTTCCCACCATGCAGCATCCCGCTGTCCTGGTTGGACTCAACGCGCCCGATGATGCCGGCGTCTATCAGCTCAGCGCGGAGCGGGCATTGATTGCGACGACCGACTTTTTCACCCCGATTGTGGATGACCCGTACACCTTTGGCGCCATCGCGGCCACCAATGCCATGAGCGATGTCTACGCGATGGGGGGCGAGGTTCTGTTTGCCTTGAATATCGCCGCTTTTCCCGAGAGCCTGCCGGCCGAGGTGATCGCGCAGATCTTGCTGGGCGGCGCGGAGCAGGTGCGCCGCGCCGGTTCGATCATCCTGGGCGGGCATACGATCAAGAATCCCGAACCGCTCTATGGCCTGGCGGTGGTGGGCGAGGTTCACCCGGCGCGCCTCTTTCGCAAGACCGGCGTGCAGGTGGGCGATACCCTGATCTTGACCAAAGCGCTGGGCACTGGCTTGATCAGCACCGCGGCGAAGCGCGATCAGGCGGACGCGGATGACCTGGAGACCGCCATCGTCAGTATGTTGACCCTGGGGCGCAGCGCGATGCTCGCCGGCCAGGCCGCCAGCGTGCGCTGCGCCACCGATATTACCGGATTCGGCCTGCTGGGCCATGCCTGTGAGATGGCTGAGCGCGGCGCCGGCGCTCTGCAGTTGTCATTGGACGCGCTGCCCCTGCTGCCAGGTACCCGCCGTTATGCAGAGGCTGACATGGCGCCGGGCGGCACGCACAGTAACCGGAGCTTCTTCAGCCCGCGCGTGCAGTTGCAGCCCGGCATCAGCACGGCAGACGAGTTGATCTTGTACGACCCGCAAACTTCCGGCGGTCTGCTCCTGGCCGTACCGGCCGCACAGTTATCCACATTCTACACAACCTGCGCTGAACTCGGTCAGTTGGCCTGGGAAATCGGCCGCGTGGTCGAGGGTCACGGCGTGCAGGTGAGGAAATAAGCCATGCTACCATCGCTTGGAGTCTCTGCCTGGTGCTTTCATGATGCGCTCTACGCCGGTCGTTTGACCCTGCACGACATACCGGCGCGCACGGCTGCACTTGGCTTCGACCTGGTTGAACTCAACGATCTCTTCTACCCGCCGCCGCGCCTCAGCCGCGTGCGCTACCTGCCCTGGCGCGTGTGGGGCAAGCTGCGTGGCCGCGACGCCTGGCCGGCCTTTCAACGCTCCTGGGTGGGCAGCGCGTCGACGCGCCAGCATCTGCGCGCGGCCTGTGATCAGGCCGGGGTGCGCTGTGCGGCGTTCACCCTGAATAGCGACTTTACCGGCAACCCGCGGCAGCAGGAGGCCGCGCTGGCCTATGTGGCCGCGGGTCTGGCCGTCACGCGCAGCCTGGGCGCACCGATCATGCGCGTGACCAGCGACTATCGCGAGAAATCTGATGATATGACGACACCGGGCGTGAGCGAGCGGGTGATTGCCGGGCTACGCGGGGCGATCAAGCTGGCGCAGGCGGCGGACGTGCGCCTGGCGCTGGAGAATCATTGGGGCCTGACCACGGAGCCGGCCGCGATGCTGCGCATGGTGCAGGAGGTCCATTCGCCCTGGCTGGGCGTCTGCCTTGATCTGGGGAATTTCCCGCCGGAGCAGCGTCTGGCAGGCATCGAACTGCTGGCGCCCTACGCCATCCACGCACACGCCAAGGCCGGGCAGTTCACGGAGAGCGGCGAGGAGGTACACATTGATTATGCCGCGGAGTTCGCCATCCTGCAGCGGGCCGGCTATCGTGGCCCCCTGGTGATCGAATATGAGGGCGCTGGCGATCCGGCTGTCGGCATCCAGCGCACGCGTGAGCTGATCGAGCGGCACTGGTCGCCGGCGTAGGCACGCGGACGGGGCCGCGTGACTGACAAAGTCACGCGGCCCCGTTTTTTCTTGGGGGATCATGGCGGTCGCACCAGGCGCCGTTGGTTCTCGAATCTTCAGCCCTAACCTGCCAGCTCCTGATCGGCGGCTGGCGGTGTGCGCAGCAGCCAACGATCGGTGTGTGACATGTGATTGAGGGCCGTCTCCATGTGGGGGACACCGGCGGCCTCGCTGGCGGTCAAGAGGCCGAAACAGCGCCCCAGGACTGCCTCACCGGCTAACAGCAACACCATACCGAGCAGTAACAATCCGCCCATGAGGTTGATGTCGGCCCAGAACGTCAGGGTGACGATGTGACGCAGGGTTTGCGCCAGTGTCCACAGCAGCGTCAGCACCGATGCCTCGATCACATAGATGCTCAGCAGATAGCGCGAGGCGCTACGCAGGCCCACCCGGTGAGCGAAGTAGTACCAGCGCACAACCACATAGCTCAGCCCGGCCAAACCGGCAAAGGCCAGCGCAGGCACGTTGTTGAGCGGGCCAAGTCCGGCCGCGAGGATGATGAGAAACAGGACGAACAAGTCACGAATCTCACGGCGGAGATAGAGTGGATGGAAGGAAACATTGAACAACGAGCGGGGTAGGTCGCGCCGGTTGCTTTTGTTCACGCGGTCGCGTTCTGTCTGCCACATCGAAATTGAGTAAATGCTCGGTGCTACCATGACAACTGCCTCCTGCGGTCAACCGGACGATACAAATTCGACAGGGGGGCGCTGGGCCGTGATGCAGCGCCTTTTGACGATTGTTGCCACACCATGAGTGGGGCCGGCGCAGTGGCGTCCTTGCCACTGCCTTCCAGGATAGCGCCAGACGGTGAGTAGCAGAATAGCCCGTTGGCACTACGAGCACAGGCAGACTCGCTAACGGACGATGGCGTCGGTCATGCGGGCCACGCGCACCATCGCCAGGACATCATGCACGCGCACAATGTCCGCGCCGCGCACAATGCTGACGGCGACAGCGGCCGCGGTGCCTTCGACGCGTTGGTCGGGCGGTAGGTTGAGGGTGTAGCCGATGAACGACTTGCGTGACGGCCCCACCAGCACCGGAAAGCCCAGGGCCTTGATGGCGTCGGTGCGGTTGAGCAGGGTGAGATTTTGTTCGCGGGTCTTGCCAAAGCCAATGCCAGGGTCCAGGATGATTTGGTGAGCGCTAATTCCTGCCTGACGGGCCAGGGCTACAGAAAACTGCAATTCCTGCTGAATGTTGCCCAACAGGTCGTTGTACTGCACCCCGACGTAGCGCCCGCCCAGTCGGGCCTGTTGGGCCTCTTGTTGGGCCTCTTTCGGCCGGCTGCGATTGTGCATCAACACCACGGGGACATGCGCCTGCGCAATGACCTCAGCCAGGCCAGGATCGAGCCGCAAACCCCAAACGTCGTTGACCACACGGGCGCCGGCCCGCAGCGCGGCCGCGGCCACCACAGCTTTGCTGGTATCCACAGACACCGGCAGCGGTACGCGTGCCACCAGGCCCTCGATGACCGGGAGGATGCGGCGCAGCTCGGTCTCCGCGTCCACCGGGCTGGAGCCGGGGCGTGTGCTTTCACCGCCCACGTCGAGGCAATCGGCGCCCTCGGCCCAGAAGCGCTCGCCCTGGGCCAGCGCGGCTGCGATCCAGGCCGCGTCGTCGGCATCCGCACGCGCCAGCCCGTCGCCCGAAAAGCTGTCGGGCGTGACATTGATGATGCCCATGACATAGGTGCGTGTACCCCAGGCGAAAGGCGCAGCCTGCGCAGGGCGCCAGGCAAAGGGATTGAGGGGTGCGGCCTGTGTGGCGAGGTCAATGGGGCCGATCGGCACGATGTGGTCACGGTTCACCTGGCCGAGCAGGCGCTGCATCGTGGTCCCGATGACGGGATGTACGACGTGCGGGGCGATCTCGGCCAGCGGACCTAAAACGAAGGCCCGTTCGTGCAGCCGCGGGTGCGGTAACACGAGGGCCTCGCTGGCATACACCAGGTTGTCGTACAGCAAGAGGTCAATGTCAATCAGGCGCGGCCCGTTGCGCACAGCCGGTTGGCGCCCCATGTCCTGTTCGATCTGCTTGGCGAAGGTGAGCAGGGCGCTGGGGGTCAGATTGGTCACGCCGGCCAGCGCCAGGTTGAGGAAGGGCGGCTGCTCGGTGACGCCCCAGGGCGGCGTTTCGTAGACGTTCGAGAGCGCCCCGATCTGCACGGCCTGGCCCAGACGCTGAATCGCCTGCACCAGGTTGGCGCGGCGCTCGCCCAGGTTGCTGCCCAGGGCCAGGAAGATGGTTGACGCCATCGGCCTAGTCCAGTTGGCGGATGATGGCAATCACCTTGCCCTGAATCTCCACCTCTTCCGCGGGGAAGATCAGCGGCGCGTAGGCTGGATTGGCCGGCTGCAGACGCACGTTACGGCCTTCGCGATAGAAATACTTCAGCGTCGTCTCGCTGCGCTCCGGCAGCCAGGCCGCGACCATTTCGCCGCTTTCCGCGACGCGTTGGCTGCGCAGCACGATCAGGTCGCCGTCGCGCACGAGTGCGTCAATCATCGAGTCGCCGCGCACGCGCAGGGCGTAGACATTTTCTGGCTCGCGCACGATGTCGCGGGTCAGCTCGATGGTGTCGGTGACGATGGGCGCCTCCGCCAGGTCAGGCCGCATGATGGGCGCACCCGCGGTGATGGTGCCGTAGAGCGGGACGCGCACGCCCGTGGCGCTGAGCAGCACGCCCACCGACTCGTGGCGCAGGCGAATGCCCCGTGAACTCCTGGCGTCGCGTTCGAGAATACCGAAATCAGCCAGTTTGGACAGGTTATACTTCACCACGGAGGTGGAGCTGATGTCGGCGGCCTCGCCAATCTCCCGAATGGTGGGTGGGTAGCTGTATTCGCTGATGTAACGGTGGATGAAATCAACGATACGCTGCTGACGTTCTGACAGATTGATGGACAGACTCATCGTGCCTCCTTGTGACCCACATGTCACCCGCATGGTATCAATGGATGGGTGCTTCAACAATGGTTAGCAATAGAAAATGTGTTCGTATGTATTGTAGCACGATTGTTCTATCTGTCAAATTACCCAAAGTATCCCAAATAGCGGAGCCGATATCCCAAAGCGGTAAGGGCGCGACCCCTCGCAGGGCTGCGACGAGACGACGATCTCAGAGGCGCACGGCATCCGCGCCAGGCTGCTGCCACGAATTACACGAATTGAGTCGTCGCACCCAACACCAACCTGCTTGAGCAGGTTTCGGTGTATCAGACCGTGAATTCATTCACGGGGCTGCGATGTTCATTGGCCCCTGCGAGGGTTGGCGGCCGAAGAATCGCCCAACCTTGCGCAGGCCCGCCGGGTAAGGAGCCTTCGCCGTCGAGAACGCCATCGGCTTGCCCGACGATTCGTGCAGCAGCCAGCCTGCGCAAGGGGATTCCTCTCTTGCCCAAAGCCGCGCTCTTGTGCTACAATTTGACACGTTCGCCGCATCAGACAGTATGTGATGTGACCGACAAGGAGGATTTTTGCAAAACTCGACGACATTTGCTCGCCATTTGGTGGAGCTGGTTGCGGACAAGCAGGCTGAGGATATTGTGCTGCTGGAGCTGGCGAAGGTGTCAGTGCTGGCCGATTACTTTATTATGGCAACGGCAAACTCCGAACGACAGATCAAAGCGATTACTGACTATGCCCAGGCGGAGAGCGCCAAGGACGACCGCAAAGCCCTGCACGTGGAGGGCGACACCAATTCGGGCTGGGTTCTGCTCGATTATGGGGATGTGGTCTTGCACGTGATGTCACCCACGCAGCGCGCCTACTACCGGCTGGAAGACCTGTGGCGACAGGCGCCGATGCTGCTGAAGATTCAGTAGGCACGCGTCGCCACCAAAAAAAAACAAACAACCACGAGCGCCGCATGGGCGCTCGTGGTTGTTTTGCGTTTTCTGGTTAATCGCTCTGCAAGGCGCGCAGCAGTTGGGTGACGCTGGTGTTGCCGCCGGAACAGATCAGCCCGACCTTGCGCCCGGCCAGACTGTCACGCAGGCGGTAGGCGGCGGCCAGGGGCGCCGCGCCGGCCGCTTCGGCCAGGGTGTGCGCCCGTTCGACCAGCCAACGCATGGCGCGCAAGATCTCATCATCGCCCAGCAAGAGAAATTCATCCAGGTATTGCCACAGGATGCGCTGCGGCAGCTCGAACGCCGCGCCCGTGGCCAGCCCTTCGGCTACGGTGCGATTGGGCGCCTCGATCATGGCGTGCTGCTGCCATGACAGATACGCGGCAGGCGACGCTTCCGATTGCGCGCCGATGACCCGCAGGGACGGGTTGATCGCTTTGGCGGCCAGGCAGACCCCGGCCGCGCCGCTGCCGCCGCCAATCGGCACGATGATCACCTCCAGGCCCGGCTCATCCTCCAGCATCTCCAGCGCCTCAGTGGCGACGCCGGCGATGAGCGCCGGCTCGTTGCCTGAGTGGATGTAACGGTAACCGTGCGCCTGCGCCAGCTCCTCGCAGTGACGCCGCGCATCATCGAAGCGCGCACCGTGGAGGATCACCTCCGCGTCCATCCCCTGCATCGCAGCCACCTTGCCCGGATTGGCGCCCTCTGGCACCACGATGCGCGCGGTCACGCCAAACAGTCGCGCCGCATACGCCACCGATTGGCCGTGGTTGCCCGTGGACGCAGCGATGACCCCGGCCGCGCGTTCGGCCGCGCTCATCTGCGCCAGCAGGTTGATGCCCCCGCGCACCTTGAACGCGCCGATCGGCTGGTAGTTCTCGTGCTTGACGTAAACCGCCGTGCCGATCAGCGCATCGAGCGCCGGGTAGTTGTGCAGCGGTGTGCGCGCCAGGTAAGGCCGCAGGCGCCGCTGCGCTGCCAGGATGTCCAGCAAGGTGGGAATTTGCATGGCAAAGGCCTTAACAAGTGCTGCCAAAGGCTACGACCACCAGCATGATGTCCACGATATCAATGTGATCGTCGCCGTTGCGGTCATAGCGGTTGTTCCAGCCTGGCGAGGCCGAGGTTTCACCCCAGTGTGCCGCAATCGCGCTGATGTCCTCCACGCCCACGGTGCCGTTGGCGTTGAAGTCCGGGCAGGTGCGGTACGGCGCAGCGGGCAGCGGCCAGACATACGCGCCGCGGCTGCGCGTCCACAGGGCCAGGGTGCTCGCCCCGCTGTCAATCGTCATGTCCCAGATCATGGCGTTGGGCAGCCCGGCCTGGAAGCGATACCAGACCGGCGTGACCTGGTTGATGTCATTGGTGTAGTACAGGCCCCAGTCCGTGCCCACGAACACCTGCTGCGGGAAGCGCGGGTTGGCGATGATCGAATCGGCCGGGATGTTGGGCAGATTGGCCGATTTATTGGCCCAGGTGAAGCTGGCGCAGTCGGCCGTGCAGACGACCTGGAAGACGTGCCCCGGCGTCGTGGGCGTGTTCTGATCGAAACCGCCGACGGCCGCATAACCGATCAGCGGGTTGGCCGGGTCGAGCGCCACGTCCAGGATTGGACGGTTGGGCAGCACGGCGTTGCCGGCCGTCAGGTTCACCCAGATGGCCGAATTCGCCACGCCGGCGCCCAGGTTGCGGCCCCATTGCACGTTGCCGTCATTGGTGCCGACGATGGCCTTCGTGGCGTCGCTCCAGGCGTAGTTCAACTGATTGATGAACGAACGATCGGCCAACGTGTTCTTGGTCAGGTCGCCGCTGTTGATGACCCAAGAGCTGGTCGGAATGCCGCCCAGGATTGTCTCCCAGACGCGGTATGAGCCGGCGATCATGTGCGTGCAGCCGGTGCCCGGGCAGCCATTTTTTTGGATCTCGTAGGGGAAGATGAAGCTGCGCCGGCTGTCGGCCGACCAGCCGCCGGTGGCCGATGACTGGCTGCCATACGCGCCCGTGGTGCTGACGGCCAGGGCGCCGTTCTGGCTTTCCTGGTACCAGCGCTGCCCCAGCATCGGTTCGATGCGGGCAAACATGCCGTCGCCGCCCTTGCGCAGTTGCCAGACCGCCGGCCCCGGGTTGCCCGCGGCCCAAACATAGACCGCGGAGCCGTTGTCCTGCATACCGCCGTTGATACCCGGCGTCGCGGCCGTGGCAAAGTCCTTGGTAATGTCGCCGGAATAGAACTCCAGCGTGCTCAGGCTGTTGTTGATCTGGGTGTACGATTCGCCGCCGTTCGTGCTGACATACGCGCCGCCATCGCTGCCGGCCAGCAAGGTGGTCGAAGAGCCGGGCACGTAGGCCAGCGCATGGTGGTCCACATGCACAACCGTGCCGCCCGCGTAGCCGCAGGTCTTATCGGTGAAGGTGGTGCCGCCGTTAGTGGACTTGAAGATGTCCACGGTGCTCATCAGCAGGATGTCCGAATTGTTCGGGTCAACTGCCACGCCCTGGTCGTACCAGTTCTGGCCGTAGTCGCCATAGCAGCCGGTCAGGCCGGTTTGGCTCGAGCGCTGTGACCAGGTGGTGCCGCCGTCGGTGGTGCGCCAGACGCCCAATTGACCGCCGCGCTGAGCGCCGCCGGTGACGAGAATGGCCTGCACCTGCACGTAGATCACATTGGAGTTACTGGGGGCGATGGCGACATCGAGGCGGCCCAACCGATTGCCGGTCAGCGTGCCCGTGTTGACGGGAATGCCTGTGGCCGTGTCGGCCGGCCAGCCGTTGTCGGCCCGGCTGAGCGTTTCCCAACTCGATGGGCAGCCGCTGGCCGGCAGCAGGGCGCGATAAACGCCGTTGGCGCCGTTGAGATGCAGGTTGGTCTGGACGGTGGTCGCAAAACCACGCGCGCCGATGAAGGCATAGATCTGGGTGTCGGTCCCGATGTCGCGCAGAATGAGGCCGGTGGTGTCCTGGCGCTGCGTGCTGAAGCCGTTCGTCGTACATGGCCCGGTCCAGTTAGCGCCGGCATCGTATGACAGGTAGAGGCCGGTCTTGGTGCCCACCACCACGTTGTTGCTGTTGTTGGGATCCACCCGTACTTTGCCGATGGCCTGATACTGCGGGAAGTTGCCGGCCGCCTGGGGGTAGTAGGGTGCAAAGACGTCGGCGCCCTGATTGGCCCAGGTTGCGCCCTGGTCGGTGCTCTTGAGCAGCACTGCGCTGCCGAAGGAGAAGGAGCCAAAGCGCAGGTCGCCGGTGCCCGCGTAAACGGTGTTGTGGTTGTTGGGGTCAATCACGATGTCGCCAATGGCAATCGTCGCCAGCAGCGGGTCGTCGGTGACGGGCGCCCAGGTGGTGGCCGCTGAACAGCAGTTGGTGGTTTTCCAAACGCCGCCGCCATCCGCGCCCAGATACGCCACGTTCGTACTCACCGGGTCAATCGCCATGACGTTGGTGCGGCCGGCCACCAGGCCATAGCTGTAGCAGCTCAAACAGCCATTGCTCTGCAGCGGTTGTGGTCCCAACGACGTGAAACGATTGGCGTTCAGGGTCAGCGGCGACTCGGTTTGCGCTTTACCGTAGATCACCTCGCCGGCCGGCACCGCGCGCTCGACCTGGCTGTCCTGCGCTGCCGCCTCGCGCACCCAGGCCGGGTTGAACTGGCCCGTGGGGTATGACACCCGGTGGTACCAGTAATCGCCGATTGCCATGAGCGACTCAGATTCGCCGTTTTGCGCGCTGCCGCGCTCGGCCAGATACAGTTCCAGATTGCGATCAGGTTCCGCATCGCCAGACCGGCGCAGGGTCGGGACCGGCGCGGCGGCTGGCGCAAAAATAGCGAGCATGACCAGGAGCAACAAGGCTCCACCCAACAGAACACGAACCACGGATGACTTTGGCATAGCTTTCTCTCCCAGATTCGACGAGATTTGCGGACGGCAGGTGCATCTGATCTACTGCTGACGACAGGGGAGGTAGGGGAAGCCGACATTCGGCACACAGGTTCCGCGGAGACGAACAGTAATCGAGGGGCCATAGATTACCCTGAAATCGCCCAAAAGGCAAAAAGACGTTTGCGCCGGGCGCGAACGGGTTGACCGCGGCCTATCTTGCTTCGTTATATTGAGTGCCCTGAGTGCCCTGCCCCGCAATGGTTTGCGCCCAAGTGAGGCGCAACCGCTTCGCCTGCTTGCGATCAATGGAGATCTTAGCCATGCCCGTTCATCTTGTATATCGTATTGTCTTTCGTCATCTGCAGCCCGCGTCCGCCGTGATGTTGGCCCTTGTCGTCATTCCCTTGCTCCTCTCTATCCGCGCAATCCCCCTGGCGGCTGCGCCGGCGCGCCAACCACACCTCGGCCTGGTGGCTGCCTATGCCTTCGATGAAGGCGCCGGCGCAACCACGGCCGACGCCAGCGGCCAGGGCCACATCGGCGCGCTGCTTGGCGCCACCTGGACGCCCAACGGGCACGCCGGCGCCGCGCTCAGCTTCGACGGCAACAACGACTGGGTGACCGTCGCGGACAGCCCGCTGCTCGATCTGACGACGGCCTTGACCCTGGAGGCGTGGACCTTTCCCACGCAGATTGACAACAGCGCCTGGCGCACGGTCATCTTCAAGGCCCAGCCAGGCGATCTGGTCTACGCTCTCTACGCCCATTCTGAACAGTATGGCACGGTCGCCGAAGGGCCGCGCGGCTACATCTATACCACCGGCGAGCGCAGCACGCCCCCCACCGCTTCACTGACGCCCAACGTCTGGGCTTTCCTGGCCATGACCTATGATGGCGCCACCCTGCGCCTGTTCGTCAACGGCGTGGAGACAAGCAGCGCGCCGGTCACAGGCAACCTGGTCACCTCCGACGGCCAACTGACCATCGGCGGCAATGCCATCTGGTCGGAGTGGTTCGCGGGTCGCCTGGACGACGTGCGCATCTACAACCGGGCGCTGAGCGCAGCCGAGATTGCGGCGGACATGCAGTTGCCTGTCGGTGATCTGCCAACGCCAACCCCCACGCCGACGCTGGCGCCCGCGTGCCGGGCCGATGTCAGTCATGATGGCATCGTCAATGTGCTCGACATTCAACTGGTCGCGGCCTGGTGGCTGCGCAGCGGCTTCCCGGCCACGGTGGACATCAATGGCGATGGCGTTGTGGATCTCATGGATGTCAGCCTGGCGGCTGACTTCTGGCGCCAGCTATGCAACGCGCCCTGGCCCACCCCCACGCCCACCGCGACCGTCACCCCGACTCAAACGCCGACGCCAACCGTGACCCCGACCCGAACGCCAACGCCGCCGCCGGCCACCTTCACGGCGCCGCTGCGCGTGTCGAACCCATCCACGGTTGCCCTTCAGGCGGCGCCGGTTACTTCCGGTGTACCGCTGCCAGTCGCGCTGTGGATAACCGACGCGGCCAGTCTGCGCGTGCTGGCCCCTTCCGGCCAGCCGATACCGGCCCAGTTCACGGTGCTGGCGCGTTGGGGCGGCGCGCCGGAGGACAGCGGCCAAGGTATCCGCTGGGTGTTGGTGGATTTCCAGGCTGACATGGCGCCGCAGAGCACCATGACCTACACCCTGACCACCGGCGGCGGCGGACTGATTGGCGCGCTCAGCCCGGCGCCGCTCGTACCGCCTGGCATCGTCCTGCCCGGCCAGGCCGCGCCCGCGCGGCGCGCGCCGGTCAGCGCCCCGGCCCGCGCACGCCACCCCGACCCGACCGCGCCGCTTTCCGCGCCGGCGATCATCATCACCCAAACCACGTCCGCCATCCTGGTGGACACCCAGGTAGCCCGTTTCCAACTGAATACCCAGGCGTTCAATCTCTTCGACCAAGTCTGGGTGGATCGCGACGGCGACGGCGCGGTGGACGATGCCCTGCTCAGCAGCAGCGAGGGGCCGGTCATCACCCAGGGCAGCGAGACATTTCGCGCTGCCCTGGGGCCGGTGGATGAGGCGGTCGTCGAACTGGCAGGGCCGTTGCACAGCGTGGTGCGGATTCGCGGCCGTCACGCCAACCTCAGCGGCGAACTCCTGCTGGCCTACACCGCGCGCCTGCACTTCTACGCCGGCGCGGGCGCCGTGCGCGTTTTCTACGGCGTCTGGAACGACCGCCCCCTGGCCAATAGCGGTCTTGGGCAGCCGGACATCATCGCGTTCGGGTCGCCCAACAGCATCGTCTTCGACGACCTTGCGCTCGAACTGACCCTGGCAGCCAGCGCGCCGCTGACCTACACCCTGGATCAGTGGCAAGGCGCGTTGACCACGACGGCCACCCTCTACCAGGATTCGTCCGGCGGGCCGCAGTGGCACCACCCCACGCTGGCCGGCGAAACGACGTTCCGCGGCTACTCGGCCACCGCCAACGGCAGCAGCTTGCACGGCCCCTGCAGTGAAGGCGCAGCCTCCGCCGATTGCCGCAGCCAGGGTTGGGCCGGCCTGGCCGCCGCCGACGGCGGTCTGGCGGTGGGCGTGCATCAGTTCTGGCAGAACTACCCCAAAGCGCTGCAGGTTGCGCAGGACGGACAGGTGCAGGTGGCGCTTTTCCCCAGCCAGGCCGCCATGCCCTTCGAGCTGCGCGTGGGCGAGCGCAAGACACACGAGATGCTCTTTCAGTTTTGGGGTGACGCGCCGGCCGCCCATCCACCGTTCGCTGTGGGCGACACGTCCGCGCTGCTGGCTTGGGCGCCGGCCCGTTGGTATGCCGATTCCGGTGCGTTGCTGCACCTGGAGCCGTTCGACCCGGCGCGTTTTGGCGCGTATGAAGGCTACAACGACGCCGCCATTCTCTACCCGGCCGCCAACTTCGACGTGCTGCACGAGGGGGTCAGCCCAACCGGCTGGACCTATCTGCCGCGGGCCGAGCAGTGGGGTTGGCGCAACGTGGGCGACACCGTGGCCGAAGATGAAACGAGCAGCGACTGGCCGCCGATCTTTCACAATCAACAGTACGACCATCCCTACTTCTTCCTCGCCCAGGCCTTGCGCACGCTCGACGCGCCCGACGCCGGGCTGCGTTGGCAACACTGGTGGGCATTGGCCACGGCCGGCGCGCGTCATCAGGCCGATATTGACATGGTGCATGGCTACTGCACCGGCCTGGACGCCGTCTGGATGTCACACCCGCTGTGCCTGGACAGCACAGGCCCGCCCTACGGCGTGGGCTGGGCGTGGGGCGCCCGCTTCACCAACCAGTGGCACGCCGACCCCTCACCCTATCTGCATCGCTACGCCTTGTTGGACTACTGGTCGGGCGGCATACGGGGCCTGCTCTGGTATTACTACCTGACCGGTGAAGGCGAAGCGCGCGATGCCTGGTTGGAGCTGGCCGAGAACGCGCGCTGGCGCCTGCAGAACAGCCCCTGCAACCCCGACTGCGGCCCCGGCTATGCCAACAACGATGTGTTGGATAACGTGCGCGGCCCCGCCTATGCGCTGGAGATCATGAGCGATGCCTATGCCGCCACCGCCAACCCGGCCTACCTGGACATGGCGCGCAAGGTCATCAGCGACACGACCCCCGCGCGCTATTTCTTTGGGCAGCCGGGTTTTACCATCAATTTCGGCCAGGCGCCCAGCGGCGATACGTTCAACCTGGCGTTTGGCACTATGCTGGTCAAGAGTGGTGGACATTACCTGGCCGTGCTCGAAGACGTTTGGCCTGCAGGATGCGGCCGCGGAGGCCTGGCTGCGTGATTACGCCGACCTGTTCGCCTCCGCCTGGAACCTGGGCGCGGCCGCGCCCTTCTGCGCGCGGTTGGGCGCCAACGGCGGCTGCGACATGGATGCTGCCGAGCTGGCGGCGCTGCCGGTGGCCGATGCGCTGGCCGGCGCGCTCTGGCAGACCAACCCGACGCCGGCTGAACGTGCCCGCTGGCAGGCTGTGGCCCTGGCCGCGTGGCAGGGCGGCGCTTCTTCGCCCTGGGGCGGTTATGCCGCGGCCACCTTCATGACCTCCAAGAGCCAGGCCCTGTACGGCATCCAGGGTCACGAGTTCATGCGCTATGCCATCACTCACGGCCTGCTGCCCTGAGTCGCAACGGCCCGCCTGGTTTTTAGCTCTGTTGCCGGGGTTTGTGCTATCATGCCAGCTATTCAAGTGGGTTGAGTATATGTGATGAAATTTGGCGAGAGTCATCTCCCATGAGCTGGCAAGAAGCTGTCTTCGGCGCGTTGGGTGATGTAGACAATGTCCTTGACCGCCTCAAATTCCGGCTGGATGAACGCCTGGGCCGGGCGCGCAGCCAGATTGTCGCGTTCAACGGCTATGGCTCGCGCGATCTGGTCACCCTCAAGGGCCTTGTCATTCAGGACAAGGGAGTGCAGCCGGGGAACGATCATGACACCCTCTGGCGCAACCTGGACAACATGTACCGCCGTTTTGCCAGCGTGGAGGTGCCAGGCGCCATCGTGCAGGCCATCATCGGCGGCGTGACGCAACAGGTGCGCGCCGACAGCAATGGCTACTTCGAGGTCAACATCATGCCGCAGGCGCCTCTGCCTGACCAGGCTTGGCATCCGGTGGCCCTGTCACTGCTGGAGCCAGCCAGCGCCCGGCCGCTGCAGGCCACCGGCCAGATTCTGATCCCGCCTGCATCTGCGGCCTTCGGCGTCATCAGCGACATTGATGACACCGTCGTCATCAGCGACACCTCCCACCTGCTACGCATGGCGCGGCTGGTCTTTTTGAGCAATGCGCGCTCGCGCCTGCCGTTTCCGGGGGTGGCCGCACTTTACCGGGCGCTGCACCGCGGCGTGGGCAGCCAGACCGGCAACCCGATCTTCTACGTTTCCAGCAGCCCCTGGAACCTGTACGACCTGCTCAGCGATTTCTTTGCCTTGCAGGACATCCCGGCCGGCCCCTTGTTCTTGCGCGAGTGGAGCGGGGCCGCGCAGGCAGGATTGCCCACGGAGCATCGGCGGCACAAACTGAGCGTGATCGCGCGCCTGCTGGCGCGCTACCCCACCCTGCCTTTTGTTCTATTGGGCGACAGCGGCCAGTCCGACCCCGAAATCTACACCGAGGCGGTGCTCCATTACCCTGGGCGACTGCGCGCGGTTTATATCCGCGATGTCAGCCATCGCGCCGAACGCACCGCCGCGATTGCCCTGTTGGCGCGCACGGTGGCCGCGGCCGGCAGCACGCTGCACCTGGCCGCGGACACCCTGTCCATCGCGCAGCACCTGGCGGCGCAAGGCTTGATTGCGGCCGAGGCCCTGGCGCCGGTGGCCGCGGACAAGGCGCAGGACGAAGCCCCGCCCGGCGACACGGAGCGCCTGCTCGACCTGGGAGAGGATTGACTTGAAGGATTGGCTTAAAAAGATTGGCTTGGAAGATTGGCTTGGAAGATTGGCTTGGAAGATTGGCTTGGAAGATTGGCTTGGAAGATTGGCTTGGAAGATTGGCTTGAATGAGGTTCAACGTGATGCAGATTGATTTGCTCGATCAGGCCCCCGTTCAACTGGCGCAGCCCGACCTCGCGGCGCTGCCCCTCGTGGAGAAGCAGGCGCGCCTGCTGGCGCAGTTGCGCGAACTTGGCTCAGCGTTGGTGGCCTATTCCGGCGGCGTTGACAGCGCACTCGTGCTGGCCGTGGCCGTGCAGACGCTCGGACGCGAACGTGTCCTGGCCGTCACCGCCGTCTCTCCCTCGTACCCATCCTGGGAATTGGAAGCGTGCGAGCGCTTTGCCGCGACCCTCGGCGCGCGCCATGAGATCATCGCCACGCACGAGATGGAAGACCCGAACTACGTGCGCAACAGCGCAGACCGCTGCTATTTCTGCAAGACCGAGCTGTACGACCTGCTCCTGCCTGTGGCGCAGGCGCACGGCCTGGCCGCGGTGCTCAACGGTCTCAACTGGGACGATTTGGGCGACCACCGTCCGGGCGCGCGCGCCGGCGTTGAGCATGGGATCATCAGCCCGTTGAAAGATGCCGGTTTGACCAAAGCCGACATCCGGGCCTGGGCGCAAACGCTGGGCCTGGTCGTGTGGGACAAACCGGCCCTGGCCTGCCTCTCCTCGCGCATCCCCTACGGCACGCCGGTCACCCTGGACACCCTGCGTCAGATTGACGCCGCCGAACGCCACGTGCGCGACCTGGGCTTGCGCCAGGTGCGCGTGCGCCATCATGGTACGCTGGCGCGCATCGAAGTCGCGCCGGAAGAACTGGACGCCGCTTTTGCCCTGCGCCAGCAGGTGGACGCGGGCGTGCGCGCGGCCGGCTACCTCTACGTGGCCCTCGATCTGCGCGGCTATCGCAGCGGCAGCCTCAACGAGGGCATAGCACATGCAGGTTGAACGCTTGACGGAACTGTTGCGGGCCGTGCAGGCCGGACAAACCTCGGTAGACGCTGCGCTGGACGTGCTGCGCGATCTGCCGTATGAAACGGTGGCCGATTACGCGCGACTCGATCATCACCGCAGCCTGCGCATCGGCCTGCCGGAGGTCATCTACGGCGCGGGTAAGACCCCGGAGCAGATTGCGCGCCTGCTGGAACGCCTGACGGCCGCGAACGGGTTGGCGGTGGCGACGCGCGTCAGCGCGGAGCAGGCGCAGGCTGTGCAGGCGCTCTTGCCGGCGGCGCTTTATCACGCCATGCCGCGCATCCTCACCCTGGGCATGGCGCCCGCGCTGCCGGCGGACGGGCCGTTCGTCGCGGTTGCCACCGCGGGCACCTCAGATTTGCCGGTTGCCACGGAAGCGGCGCTCCTACTCGAGCTGTGGGGCCGACGGGTGATCGCGATCAATGACATCGGCGTGGCCGGCATGCACCGGCTGCTGGCCCAGCGGGAGCTGTTGACGCAGGCCGCCGTGGTGATCGTGGTGGCCGGCATGGAAGGCGCGCTGGCCAGCGTGGTGGGCGGGCTGGTGGCGGCCCCGGTGATTGCCGTGCCGACCAGTGTGGGTTACGGCGCCAGTTTCGGCGGCCTGGCCGCGCTGCTGGCCATGCTCAACAGTTGTGCGCCAGGGGTAGCCGTGGTCAACATTGATAATGGTTTTGGCGCGGCCGCGCTGGCCATGCGCTTCCTGCGCTGAAATGCCCCCCTGATGCGATAGGTCATACTCTCCGGCGCGCTCGTGTGCGACAATGCGTTGTCTCTTGGTAAGCGTTCAGACCCTCACCCCCCGGCCCCCTCTCCCGACGACAGCAGTTCCGTCGTCGGGAGAGGGGGTAGGGTGAGGGCAAGTACGTTTTGTTTCCCAGGGGTAACCGACAAAGGAGCGCCATGAAAATACCCATCTTGATTTGCCTGGTTGCGATTTTGGCCGTGGTTGGCGTAGGGCTGCGCGCAACCAACTTCACGGCCTACCTCGGCAATGACCCGACGGCGTGCAACAATTGTCACGTCATGGGGACGGTGTACGAGGGCTGGTATCATTCGCGCCATCAGTCGGCCGCCACCTGCAACGACTGCCACACGCCCCATGCGTTGATTCCCAAATACGTTGTGAAAGCGCGTTCTGGCTTCAACCATGTGTCAGCCTTTGCCACCGGGCATATCCCAGATGCCATCCGGGCCGCGGAGGCGACGCGCGCGGTGGTGCAGGAGAACTGTATTCGCTGCCACAGCGAAACCGTTTCGCAGGTCGCCGATGGTCAGCCGGACGCGGGCCGCTACTGCTTCGATTGTCACCGCACCGTGCCGCATGGCGTGCGGGGCAATTCGCTTTATCAGTAGAGCCCGTGCGCGGCCAGGATCAACGAACTTGACTCCAGAAGGAGGATCACTTCATGCAAGGAAAACGAACCGTATGGCTGCTGACCGCCTTGGTGGTGGCGCTGGCCTCGACCCTGATCGGCGTTTTCGTGTTTCTGAACAATCAGCCCCTGCAGACGCGTGGCCCCCAGGCGCTCGTTGCCATTGCCCCGATGGAGCCGGACCCGCAGAAGTGGGAAGTGAACTTCCCGCATCAGTTCGATAGCTGGCTGCGGACGCAAGAGATGGCAAGAACTCCGTATGGCGGATCTGAGCCTGTCCAGAAGCTCGATGCTGACCCGCGCCTCAGGACGCTGTTCGCCGGCAACGCCTTCGCCACCGATTACAAGGAGGATCGCGGTCACTACTGGGCCTTGACCGATGTCATGCAGACGGGGCGCAATCCGACAGCCGGCGCCTGCATGTCGTGCAAGAGCGCCGACAACCCGCGTCTGTGGGCGGAATTGACGCCGGCCAGGTTCTATGCCGCGCCCTTTAGCGAGCTCAAGGCGTTGGTCGAGCAGCCCGTTGCCTGCGCCAACTGTCATGAGCCGAGCACCATGAAGCTGATCGTGACCAACCCGGCGCTGCGCGAGGCGCTGGCGGCCCAGGGCAAGGACCCGGATAAGCTCAGCCGCCAGGAGATGCGCAGCGTGGTGTGTGCCAACTGCCATGTCGAATACTACTTCGAGGGCGACGGCAAGTATCTGACCTTTCCGTGGACCAACGGCACGCGCATCGAGGAGATCGAGCAGTATTATGAGGATTTCAAGGTCAACGGCCAGCCGTTCAAGGACTGGACGCACGCGATCTCGGGCGCGCCCATGCTCAAGATGCAGCATCCTGAGTATGAGCTGTTCAGCGCGGAAAGCACGCATTACAAGGCCGGCGTGGCCTGCGCGGACTGTCACATGCCTTACCAGCGCGAGGGCGCAGTCAAGTATAGCTCACACTTCGTCGCCAGCCCGTTGAAATACGCGGAGCAGGCCTGCGGCGCGTGCCATACCGATGTCAGCTATGTGGTGGAGCGCGTGGCGAAAATTCAGAAGCAGGTCAACGACACGATGAGCCGCTCTGAAGACGCGCTGGTCGCCGCCATCCAGGCGATCACCGATACCGCCAAGCTGCCCGCGTTCGATGCTGGCGCGCTGGATGAAGCGCGCCTGCTGCACCGCAAGGCCCAGTTGCGCTGGGATTTCATTGCCGCGGAGAACAGCATGGGTTTCCATAATCCTGAAGAGGCGCTGCGCATCCTGGCCGATGCCATTGACTACGCACGCCAGGCCGAACTCAAAGCCCGCCTGGCCGAACAGGGCAACAGAGCCGCCGCGCTCAAGTGACGCCGCCTGTTGCCCGACCTTTTTCGGGCCGGACACGATGCAATTTGTCGTGAAGAGCACAAACACAGAACGCCAGCCTGATGCGCTGGCGTTCTGTGTGATTACTCTGGCTTTTGGGGCGCAGTCAGCAAATGCACGCGATCATGCCAGTTCGCCGAGCAGCCGCGCCAGTTCCGCACGCAGCCTGGCGTTCTCAGCCTCGAACTGTTGGCTGATCTCGAAATCGCTCAACAGCCGCTGGCCGCTGGCTACCGAGTAGAACTGCAAACGGTTCTGCTCATCCAGCGCCAGGCGCAGTCCGAGTCGCGGGCTGACGTACTCCGGCGACTCGCCTTCGGCGGGCAGAAAGGTCAGATCGCCCAGGCGCATCTCGCCGTTGTCTGGCTGCATTGGCACGAAGCCGTCGCCTGCGCGTTGGAATGCAGCCAGCGATGGTTTCAGGTAATCGCCCGTTGGATCGTAGAGATAATACTCCTCCACTCCCAACTGCGCGTACAGGCGCATCTTGTCCTTCATGTCCTCGCGCCGCGTGGACCTGGACGTCACCTCGAAAACCACCAGCGGCGCCTGACCTTCTTCCCACAGTTTGTAGGTGAGCCGCAGCCGCGGCTCCACATCCCACACCACGAAACAGTCAGGCGCCACCGATTTGCGCGGGTTGCCCTTTTCGTAGTAGATGAGCAAGTTGCCGCTGACGTAAACCTGCTGCCCTGCGAAAAAACGCTGCAGCAGTTGAATAATCCAGACCATAATTTCGCGGTGCAGATCAGATTCGGCCATCGGTTTGCCATCACTTTCCGGGTAAACTATCGTGTCCCTGGTCGCGGTCAGCGGCCACCGTTGCAAGATCGCCATGGTCATCTCATCTCATCTCATCTCATCACGCATGCCAGGGGGTGATCCATGCATCCATTGTAGCACAAGTTGCGGCGGGCGCAACAAAAAGCCGGATTCCACCTGGAAACCCGGCTTTCCTTGAGAATCCCGGCCTCTGGCAGAAGCCAATGCCAGCCTACTTCACACTGCCGATCGTCAGACCGCTGACGATGTACTTCTGCAGCATCAGGTAGACGACGGAAACCGGTGTCGCCACCAGCAACGCCATCGCGGCGAAGTTGGACCACGGCACCTGGCCTGAGTATTGGCCGGTCATGTTCCACAAGGCCATTGACAAGGTGAAGTTCGGGGCCTTGGTCAGGAACTGCCAGGACAGAGCGAACTCGGTCCATCCGCTCAGAAAACCCAGGAACGCAGTCACAGCCAGGGCCGGAGTTGCCAGCGGCAGGATGATCTTGAGGAAGGTCTGGTTGATGGTGGCGCCGTCTATGCGTGCAGCTTCTTCCAGGTCGCGCGGAATGGTGTCCAGGTAACCCTTCAGGTTCCAGATCGCAAACGGCAGCCCACCCGATATGCAAGCCAGGCCGACGCCATACAGCGAATCGCGCAGCGTGTCGCCGGGGCCAGTCCCAAGCTGGATCTTGTTGAGCAATACAAAGAGGGGCGCGATCGAGCCGATCGAAGGCATCATCAGCACCGTGAGCACGGCCAACATCAGGAACTTCTGGCCGCGAATCTTGAAGCGCGAGAAGACATAGGCCGCGCTCACACCGATCCCCACAGAAAAGAGCGAGACGCCCATCGCCAGCTTGAAGGAATTGAAGGCAAGTTGCGCGAAGGTGATGGGGTTGTTGGTCGGCTGGGCCATCACTCTGCGGTAGGCGTCCAACGACGCACCGGGCGGGATCAGGCGCAGCTCTGTGGGGCGGGCGAGGCCGCTGGGGTCAATCGAGAGGCTCACGATCCAGAGGATCGGAAAGAGCGTGATGAAGGTGATGAATAACAGAATCAACTGGCGGATCAATTGACTCCGATACGGCAAGTCCGGCTTGGGGAATCTCCTGCGAACGGGCTGACTCGGAAGCGGGTTTGCTGAAGTGGACATTAGATATCATACCTTTCTGTTGCTTTGGTCACGTAGTTCGTGGCCAGCGTCAGGATCAGCAACACGAAGAAGATGATCACACTAAAGGCTGCAGCGACACCATACAGGCGATTCTCGTTGACCAGGCGATAGGCCGTGGTGACGAGGATTTCGGTTCTGCGCAGGGGACCACCGCCGGATAGCAGGTAGATCAGGTTGAACAGGTTGAAAGTCGTGATCATGCCCAACACCGCGGCCGGGATGATCGCGGGGCGCAAGAGCGGCATGGTGATCTTGAAGAACTGCTGGCGCCCGGTCGCGCCATCAATCGAAGCCGCCTCGTACAGGTCACCGGGGATGCTCTGCAGCGCGCCGGTGGCCACGATCGTCATGAACGGCCAGCCCAGCCAGATATTGGCGATCAGGAGGGCAAAATAGGAGAGGGTCAGGGGAATACCGGCGATTGGATAGTTGACCTGATCGAGCCAGCGCGCGGCTACCGTGCTGCCGCCGAATAGATGGCTGACGCTGGTAAGCAACTGATTGATCGAGCCGTAGTCGGGGTCGAACATGTTGCGCCAGACCACGGCGACCACGAGCGAAGGGATGACGATGGGCAAGACGAAGATTGCGCGATAAAAGCGCTTGAACCAGAGGCCTTTGGTGTTCAACAACACGGCAATCAACACGCCTATGATGACGTGGAAGGGGACGTTAGTGAATGTCCAAACCAGATCAAAAGCGAGCACATTCCAGAAGCTGAAGTTGGCGATTGCAACCGGCAATTCGCCCGTGAAGATTTGGCGGTAGTTATCAAATCTTCCCCACGTACACTCGCCCTTCATGTTGGTGGTGCAGGCTTCGCTCAGGTTGGCTGGATTGGGCGCCACGGCATCTATGCGTAGATTCTTGATATTATAGTCTGTGGTGGACATCCAGACTTGGTAGAACAGGGGGTAGAAGGTGATCATACCCATCACCAGGAACGCGGGGAGCAGATACAACCAGGCGATGCGGGTCGTGGATGTGCGTATCCACCAGTTGGCGAAACCGCTGCGGGGCGTGGGCTGCTCTGTCATAGTAGCCATGAGGTGTTCCCTTTCAGATGAGAGAAGGCGCTACTAGGGCACGATGTAATTCCCTGAAATCCCCGGGGAGCGTCATCGAGGCGACGCTCCCCGGGGTTCATACCATATGGTTACTTACCGTTAGCCTTGTTCATGGTCGCGCAGGCTTCTGCCACCGCTTCCGCGGGCTTGAGCTGGCCTTCCATGACCTTGGTGACGGCATCACCGAACGGACCCCACCAGTTGCCGAATTCCTTGCTCTGCGGCCGCGGGAAGCCGGCGGCTGCTGCATCGGCGAAGGCCTTGACCAGCGGATCAGCCGCGGCCACGCCCTTGGCGACCATCGGGCTGCCGGCCACGTCCGCGTAAATCTGGGCGCCCTTGGGGCCAAAGATGTACAGCGCCGCGCCGACGGCCAACGCCTGCTGCTCAGGGGCGGAGTTCGGGTTGACGTGCCAGTAGTCCACACCAGCCAGCGGGGATGCCGGGCCACCGGGGCCAGCGGGCATCGGGGCAACGCCCAGCTTATCGCCGAGGTCCTTCTTGTAGTCGCCCAGCGTCCACGGGCCGTTGATGATCATGTCGGCCTGACCCTGGCGGAACAGCGTGTCGGCCTTGCCGCCGTCGGTCTGGAAGTCAGCGCCTGCGGCCTTCAGGTCGGCCATGAACTGCAGTGCGTCCGCGAAGCCGCCCGCGTCGGCCGTGCATTTGCCAGTGTCATCCATCAGCTTGCCGCCGAACGCACCGGTCAGCCAGCCGAAGTTGTGGTAGTTGTTCTGGTTGATCTCGATCTTCTTGCCAGCCTTGACCATCGCCAACAGCTCGGCGGTCGTGGCGGGCGGGGTGGGGATGGTGCTCTTGTTGTAGTAGAGCGCCACGGCCTTGATGATGCCGGGCACGCCGTAGACCTTGCCATCCACCTTGGCGCCGTCGAAGCTCGAGAGCGGGAAGGCGTCGGTCTTGCCCTTCAGCAGGTCGTCCAGCGGGGCAATGAGGCCGCCGCGGGCCTGGTTGCCGGTGTTGTCGTTGGGCACCGTGAACATGTCGGGGCCGCCGCCGGCTGCCACTTCCGTCTCCCACTTGTTGAAGACCTGGTCGAACGGAATCTGCAGCACATTGACCGTCAGGTCAGGTTGATCCTTCTTCAGCGACTCGAGCACCTGCGCCAGCGCCTTCTCTTCGGTGCTGCCGGTGCCGTAGGCATGCCACAAGGTGATCGTGCCGGCCAGCTTCTCAGCGGGCGCCGCGCCGGTTTCCTTACCGTTGGCCTTGTTCATGGTCGCGCAGGCTTCTGCCACCGCTTCCGCGGGCTTGAGCTGGCCTTCCATGACCTTGGTGACGGCATCACCGAACGGACCCCACCAGTTGCCGAATTCCTTGCTCTGCGGCCGCGGGAAACCGGCGGCTGCTGCATCGGCAAAGGCCTTGACCAGCGGATCAGCCGCGGCCACGCCCTTGGCGACCATCGGGCTGCCGGCCACGTCCGCGTAAATCTGGGCGCCCTTGGGGCCAAACAGATAGAGTGCGACATCCACGGCCAGCGCCTGCTGCGCAGGAGCGGAATTCGGGTTGATGTGCCAGTAGTCCACGCCAGCCAGCGGGGATGCCGGGCCACCGGGGCCAGCGGGCATCGGAGCAACGCCCAGCTTATCGCCGAGGTCCTTCTTGTAGTCGCCCAGCGTCCACGGGCCGTTGATGATCATGTCGGCCTGGCCCTGACGGAACAACGTGTCGGCCTTGCCGCCGTCGGTCTGGAAGTCAGCGCCTGCGGCCTTCAGGTCGGCCATGAACTGCAAGGCATCGGCGAAGCCGCCCTTGTCGGCCGTGCAGACGCCATCGGCGTCCATCAGCTTGCCGCCGAACGCGCCGGTCAGCCAGCCGAAGTTGTGGTAGTTGTTCTGATTGATTTCGATCTTCTTGCCGGCCTTGACCATCGCCAACAGCTCGGCGGTCGTGGCGGGCGGGGTGGGGATGGTGCTCTTGTTGTAGTAGAGCGCCACGGCCTTGATGATGCCGGGCACGCCGTACACCTTGCCATCAACGGCCGCGCCCTCGAAGCTGGCGGCCGGGAACGCGTCGGTCTTGCCCTTCAGCAGGTCGTCCAGCGGGGCAATGAGGCCGCCGCGCGCCTGGTTGCCGGTGTTGTCATTGGGCACGGTGAACATGTCGGGGCCGCCGCCGGCTGCCACTTCCGTCTCCCACTTGTTGAAGACCTGGTCGAACGGAATCTGCAGGACGTTGACTGTGACGCCGGGCATATCGGCCTTCATGGCTGCCAGGGCCTGGGTCAGCGCCTTCTCTTCGGCGCTACCGGTCCCGTAGGCGTGCCAGAGGGTCACAGTACCCGTGGGGCCTTCCGGGGCCTTGGTGGCTTCCGGGGCCTTAGTGGCTTCCGGAGCCTTAGTGGCTTCCGGGGCCTTAGTGGCTTCCGGGGCCTTGGTGGCTGCGGGCGCCGCGGTGGGCGTTGCAACACCGCCGCAGGCGCTCAGGATCATGCCTACTACCAGGAGCAGGGTGAACAATGCACTGAACTTACGTAACATACTTCTCCTCCGATTCAAAATGGGTTACAGGCAGAAAAACAGAACAAGCACAGATTGCGCAGAAAGCGTGATTGAAACGAGGACTTTTCAACTGCCTGGTTCAACGGCCTACGGGGAGGCCCTGTTCGGACACCGATCTGATTCTCGTTTCTTGCTGGCGGCATTCTTTCGTTCGAACCATCACCTCCTCAAAAAACGACGGAGACCGATGACATAAACGGCATCATGTGTGGCAGCGCGACAAGAATGTGGTTATGCGGGGAGCATTCTTGGGCTGCGCCTAAAGCAATTTTAGTATACCTTCAATCCAGCAACTTGTCAAGCGAAAATGTTTGACTTGTCAAAGACCTTACCAGGTCCGGCGGTTATTTCTTGTGGCGATAAACGATACGGCCACGCGTCAGATCATAGGGTGAAAGCTCAATACGCACTCGGTCGCCTAGCAGAACCCGGATATAGTATTTGCGCATCTTGCCCGACAGATAGGCGAGCACCCCGTGTCCGTTATCCATGACCACGCGAAACATGGTATTGGGCAAGGTTTCGGTGATCGTACCTTCGACGGTAATCTTATCTTCTTCGTCTTTTGACATTCGACTAATAACTCCTTCGATAACATACAGCAAAAAACCGGGTCGCAATCAGCACTATTGGTGTTAATTGACACAGCGCACCCTTGCGGTCGCCCACGCGGGCAGGCGCAAGGCCGTGCCCGCTCCCGGAGTGATAGATTGGCGGGTGGGTCGGGCGCCCAGCACATTCTATCACTCCGCGGGCGGTGCGTGATCTTCAGACCTGAACTCTCAGCTCGCGTTTGCGTACGGTACGTCGTGCCTTGCGAATGGCTTTTTGCTTCTTGATGCGCCTAAGCTCACTCTTTGGCGTGAACCAGCGTTTCTGGCGCACTGTGGGCAGGATACGTGCTTCAGCTACTGCCTTGCGGAAGCGTTTCAGCAGGTTATCCTGCGACTCACCGGGACGAAGTTGTACTGTCATGGTCTCACCTCCCTTCTCGAAGAGAACCGGTCATTCCCTGAGATGGACGCTGTCATTTATGTCTAATCAACAAGCGAATCGTTGTACTCTACTGCAAGCGGGGATAGACTTCACTTTTCCGCCTAAGGGGTCAGGCGCAATTCGTGCTCGCTTGCAGTATCATTCTCGATAAAAATGTTTTCGCCCGCCTGCTGCGCGTGGTTGTCATCCGCTGCTATCCAGTCGGTCACGGCGCGCCGCACACTCAACGCAATGCGTTGGCGGTCCGGCTCGATGCGCAGAATTTGCGCCGGCAGTTCCTGTCCCACCTGGACGGCTTCACGCGGGTGCCGGATGGGGCGATGTGATAGTTCCGACAGGTGAATCATACCCTCGACGCCGTTCTCGATTTCGGCAAAGGCGCCAAACTCCATCAGCTTGGTGATGCGCACGCTGACCACCTGCCCAGCGTGATAACGCTGTATGATCAGTTCCCAGGGGTTGGGCAACGCCCGGCGTCGGCTGAGGGCAATGCGTTGGCGATTCTCGTCCAGGCGCAGCACCATGACCTGCACCTTATCACCCACAGTGACCACATCGTGCGGGTTCTTGACCAGCTGCCAATCAAGCTCACTCAAATGGATCAGGCCATCCACACCGCCAATGTCAACAAAAACGCCAAAGGGGCGAATGGCCGTTACGCGGCCTTCGACAGTCTGTCCTGGCTGCAACAGATCCAACCGTGAGGCCCGGCGCTGTTCGCGCAGCTCTTGTTCGGCCAGGCGATGCGACAACACCAGGCGGTGCTGCTTGCGGTCAACCTCGATGATCTTGACAGGCAGCGTGTGCCCAACGTGACTGCTTAGGCGTTCCGCGCGTTCGGCTTCCGACGCGCGTCCGTAGTCGGCCAGATGCGATGCCGGCACAAAACCGCGAATGCTCTTGAAGGTCACGGTCAGACCACCCCGGTTATGGCCAACGACTTCCTGCTCAGTAATGGCGCCAGATTCCAGGAGTTCCTGCGCTTGCAACCAATCCTGTTCCTGCTGGGACAGGTAAACGGAGAGGATCAACTCCCCCGCCAGGTTGTGGGGATTGACCACAATCGCGGGCATCGTCGCACCCATCGTCAGCTTGGCGCGCGCCGCGGTGTCCAATTTGACCAGGTCACTGGCCGGGACGATGCCATCTTGTTTGGCGCCGACATCCAGGACCAGTTCCTTATCAGAGATGGCCACCACGATACCCTGCACCAAGTCGCCGTGCTGCGGCCGTAGATGGTTCTGCTTTTCACTGAGATAGGCCGCGAACAGGGTAGCGAAATCTTCTTCCTCGTGGATTGGTTTGTCGCTATCTCGCTTTTGCATTAGCTGGCTTCTCCAAAAAAAATCTCGACCAATCCTGTGTACCCTGGTCGAGATTCAACGTCATCAGCATTTCTGATGAATGTATTCTAAGTGTCATGCGACCTCACGGTTGAGCATTAGACAAAGATGTCGTTGACGGAATTCCTCCGCTGTCTGAGCAGCGAACCGACCAGGGGGCCAGGTTACTCTATGGCCACTCAGGGTGCGAGACAATCACGACGGCGTGTGATATACATCATTATCACCGTCATGCTGGCTTACCAGCACCCTGACCATTGATTGGCCGAAGCATATCATCGCGACCAGTCAACCCATCGCTCATTATACCAATGCGCGTCATGACTGTCAAACAGACAATCAAGCACAATTTCGTGCTTGTTATCGCTCTATGCTATAATCGCTTCGTGTTATGTTAATGTTTCACGTGAAACATTTGGACTCTCTTACAAAAAACTAATGCGGAGTTGCCACTTTGTCCATTCGCGCACATGAATCATCTCCTCAGCCCACACCGCCGGTGTCACCTGACCCAGCGCCGACCCTGTGCGACTATGAAGGCTCTGCTTATCGGGTTGAATTCTGGACCGGCGAGCGCGCGTTCGAAGATCAGGCCGAGCGCTTGGCCCTGCGCACGCTGCTTCCGCCGTCTGGCGCCCGCCTCGTGGAAATTGGGGCCGGCTTTGGGCGCCTGGCCGATCTCTACGCCGGTTACACCCAAGTGATCCTGGTGGAACCGGCGCTTTCGATGCTGCGCCAGGCCCAGGAGCGCCTGGGGCACGATGCGCGCTTCACCTTCGTGCGCAGCAGTGTCTATGACCTGCCGCTGCAGGATCAAACCCTCGATACGGTGGTGATGGTACGCGTGCTGCATCACCTGGTGGATGTGCCCCGCGCCTTGACCGAACTGCGACGTATCGTCAGGCCTGACGGCGCCTTTGTGCTGGAGTTCGCCAACAAGCGCAACCTCAAGTCTATGCTGCGCTTTGCCCTGCGCCGCCAGACCTGGAGCCCCTTTGCGCGTGAGCCGTATGAGTTTGTGCCGCTCAACTTCGATTTTCATCCGACGTGGGTCTCGCAACAGATGCAGCGGGCAGGCTTTGCGGTGCAGCGCGCAGTGGCCGTTTCGCACTTCCGCGCCGGCTTCTTCAAGCGCCATTGGTCGGCCGCACGCCTGGCCGCGCTCGATGGCCTGCTGCAACGCTACGCCAGCGCACTGAAGTTGGCTCCCAGCATCTTTGTGCAGGCGCAGGTTCCGCCAACCACGACGCCTGTCGCTGCCTCTGGCCTGTTTCGCTGCCCGGCCTGTCATGGCATTGACCTGGCGCCCGCCGTTGACTCGTTGACCTGCCCCGCGTGTGGTCAGGCCTGGCCACAGCGCGACGGCATCTACGACTTTATTCAATGAAGCAAAGAGCCGCCGCTGACGCTTGCTGCGCCAGCGGCGGCTGCATAACCTTTCCTACAGGGCTGGCGCACGACTGGCGATACGTGCTTTGACCAGGGCCATGAATTCGCTCGTCGGCATCCCGTCCTGGCGCGAACCATCGCGCCGGCGCAGAGAGACCGCGTCGTTCGCCATCTCTTGATCGCCCACCACCAGCATGTAGGGCACCTTCATGCCCTGCGCCTTGCGAATCTTGGCGTTCATGCGCTCGGAGCCGAGATCGGCCTCGGCACGCACCCCTTCGTCGCGCAGGCGCCGCACCAGGCTGAGCGTATAGTCGTTGTGATTATCCGTGATCGGGATCACGCGCACCTGTTCAGGCGCCAGCCAGACCGGGAAGTTGCCCGCGTAGTGCTCGATCAGGAAGCCGATCATGCGCTCGTGCGTACTGAGCGGCGCCCGGTGAATGACCAACGGTATCTCATCTTCGCCGTTCTGGTTGATGAACTTCAGATCGAAGCGTTCGGGCTGCGCAAAGTCCACCTGGTTCGTCGGCAGCGTGAATTCACGGCCAATCGCGCTCCAGACCTGCACGTCAATTTTCGGGCCGTAGAACGCGGCTTCGTCCGGCACCTCGTCGAAGGGCACGCCGCCGTTGCGCATGGCGTTGCGCACCATCTCCTCCGTCTTCAGCCACAGGCGTTCGTTGTCAATGTACTTCTTGCCCAGCCCCTTCGCGTGGTGCGTGCTCAGGCGCATGACATACTTATCGATCCCAAAGATGTCGAAGTATTGCCGGTACATCGCAATCACGCCCATGAATTCCTGCTCGAACTGCGCCTCTGGTACGTAGATGTGCGCGTCGTTCATCTGCATCGAGCGCACCCGCATCAACCCGAAAAGCTCGCCGCTCTTTTCATAGCGATAGCAGGTGCCATATTCAGCCAGTCGCAGGGGCAGGTCGCGGTAGCTGCGCGGCTTGGCCGCAAAGATCTTGTGGTGCATCGGGCAGTTCATCGGCTTGACGTAATAGCGGACGCCTTCCAACTCCATCGGCGGATACATGCTCTCCGCGTAGTAGGGCAGGTGTCCGCTGCGCACATAGAGCGATTCCTTGGCCAGATGGGGCGTGCGCACCCGCTCATAGCCGGCCTTCATCTCCATCTCTTTGGCCAGCCGCTCCAGTTCTTCGATCAGCACCCCGCCGCGCGGCAGCCACAGGGGCAGCCCTGGCCCCACCTCGTCGTCGAAGGTGAAGATTTCCAGTTCCTTGCCCAACTTGCGATGATCGCGCTTCTTGGCCTCTTCCAGCATCTGCAGATGCTGGTTCAGTTCGTTCTTGTTGCGCCAGGCCGTGCCGTAGATGCGCTGCAGCATCGCGTTGTGTTCGTCCCCGCGCCAATACGCGCCGGCCACGCTCATCAGCTTGAAGGCATCGGCCGGAATTTGCCCCGTATGCTCGACATGCGGCCCGCGGCACAGGTCCTCGAACACATCGTGCCTGTAGGTGCTGATGACCTGCGCTTCGTCCGTCTCGTTGCCGTACTCATCCACGCCGCCCTGCGCCAGGCCCGCGATCAGCTCCAACTTGTAGGGCTGCTGGTTGAACAGCGCGGCCGCCTCGTCTGCGCTGACCTCGCGCCGCATGAAGGTGTGGCGCCCGCCGATGATCTGGCGCATGCGCTTTTCGATCACCTCCAGGTCTTCGGGCGTCAGGCCACGCGGCAGCTCGAAGTCATAGTAAAAGCCATCCTCGATGGGCGGGCCGATGGCAATGCGGGCCTGCCCGGGGAACATCTCCATCACCGCCTGCGCCATCACGTGCGCGGCCGAATGGCGAATCTTGTACAGATCGTTCTTTTCAAGTTGACTTGAGGCCTTCTTCTCCTTCTTCTCCTTCTTTTCCTTCTTCTCCTTCTTCTCCTTCTTCCTCTACCTCTTCGATGCCATTTCTTGCTACCGAATGTTCGCTGCCCAGGGGGCCGCAGTCGTTATGGCACAACAAAAAGCCTCTCGTCGTTGGGACGAGAGGCTCGCGGTTCCACCCAGGTTGAAATGCAACGCCAAGCGGCGTGGACATTTCCACTCTTTGGCCGCTAACGGAGCCAACCGGAATCCCTTACTGCCGGCAAAGCCAGGTTCAGGTATTCACTCCCAGGTGGTTTTCAACGCGGCGCTCACGACAGGGGCTTGCAGCCCATGACCCCTGCTCTCTGGCGTGACATCACGCGTCTACTCGTCCTGATCATCACTTTCTGTTATTCACGTGCGGCGATTCTAGCACACCCCGTGCGCCGCGTCAATTCGCTGCCGCGGACAAACCGCCCACAAAATAGCGAGCGCTATGACCGGCGCTGCACCTGGCTGGACACCAGATGCAGCGCCGGTCTGACGCCCAGATTGATAGCGGCAACCTTGCTAGGCTGCCGGCCGTGAACTGAGCATGACGGTCAGCTTGAATTGGCTGTCCCCGCGCGCCACGGTTAACTCCAACGACTGCCCGGCGCGGTATTGCAGGAGCACCTGTGGCAAGGGATGCTGGTCATCAATCGTCTGCCCGCCCAGCGCCACGATGGCATCGCCCACCTTCAGCCCAGCCTGCGCACTGGGGCCATTGGCCACCACCTGCTGAACGTACGCCCCCTGCACCACCGACAAGCCCGATTCGCTCGCCAGTTGTGGATTGAGCGGCTCGAAGGTGATGCCCAGGTAGGGCCGCACCACGCGGCCGTTGCTGATCAACTGCTCGGCCACCACGCGCACCGTGTTGCTGGGAATCGAAAAGCCCAGGCCCTCGGCCGCGTCAGTGCCGCTGCCACGGACCACGGCCACGTTGATGCCGATGATTTCACCGGCCAGGTTGATGAGCGGCCCGCCCGAATTGCCATGATTGATGGCCGCGTCGGTCTGCAGCAAACCGTCCAGATCACCCAGGCGCCGGTTGTGCGCACTGAGGACGCCCGCGGTCACCGTGTTGCGAAATCCGCCCAACGCGCTGCCGATGGCCGCAACCCGGCTGCCCGGCGCCACCGCGCCCGAATCACCGAGCACCGCAACCGCCGGCGCCTTATCGGCAACCTTGAGGATCGCCAGATCGAATTCGGCCGCGGCGCCCACCAGTTCGGCGGTCACCCGGCTGCCATCGGCGTAAATGATCTCGAAGCGGCTACCGCCCTCCACCACGTGATTGTTGGTGACCAGATAGCCGTCCGCACGGATGAAGACACCCGAACCGGAGGAACCATCATTGACGATGACCGTTACGGTGGCCGGCGTGACTCGGCTTACAGCCAACACAAGCGGATCGGCGCCAGTGGCGGGCGTCGCCGGCGCCAGCGTTGGCAAACCCGCGCTGGGCTGCGCCGGCAACGCGTCAGCCGCCGGCGCGTTGATGAACGAAGCCTGCACGGGCGTCGTTGGCGCGGGCGTCAGCCAAGCATAGGTCAAGGCGCCAACGGCCGCGCCGGAGGCAAAAATGACCATAATCACGAGAAAAAGGCCGATCACGACCAGCGCGCGCCGCTGCAAACGCGGACCTGGGGTTGTCTCATTCATGTGCTTTGACTCTCCATTTTCAAGATGGCGACAGTCTAGCATGGCACTGTTAGCACCTCATGAGTTTTCTGTTAAAATTTCGTTATGAAAGCCTCTTTGCACGCAAACGCTGTGGCCTCTTTTTGGCTAATCGTCGCGACATAGGTAGAATCGGCGCCATGGACTCAACCTCATTGTCCGTTCTCACGCATGCGCAGCTTGACCCCGCTGCCTGGGACGCCTTCGTGGCAAGCCATGCGCACGGCCATGTGCTGCAGACCCAGCGCTGGGGCGATCTCAAGGCGCGCGTCGGCTGGCAGGCCGAACGCGTGGCGCTGACGTTGGGTGGCGCCATGGTGGCCGGTGCGCAGATTCTTTATCGCCGCACGCCGTGGGGACAGCCCTTTGCCTATGTGCCCAAAGGCCCGGTGATGGATTGGGAGCAGCCGGCCCTGGGCGCCGCCTTGTTCAAGGCCATCGAGCAGTGCGCTCGCCGGCGTCACAGCTACCTGCTCAAGGTGGAGCCGGACCTGCCCGATAGCCAGGTGATGGCGCGACGCCTGGCCGACTACGGTTTTGCCGCGTCCGCGCAGACAGTGCAGCCGCGCAGCACCGTGCATCTTGATCTGACCGCCGGCTTGGACGAAATCCTGGCGCGCATGAAGCAGAAGTGGCGCTACAACATCCGCCTGGCCGGCCGCAAAGGGGTGACGGTGCGCGCCGGCACGCGGGCCGATCTGCCGGCCTTTCAGCGCCTCATGCAAACCACCGGGGCGCGGGACCATTTCGGCGTCCATAGCCAGGCTTATTACGCGGAGGCCTTCGATCTTTTCACACCGCCGGGCCTGGCGAGCTGGCTTTTGGCTGAATATCATGGCGAATTGCTGGCCGGCATCGTCGTTTTTACCCTGGAGCGCACGGCCTGGTATCTGTGGGGCGCGTCTGGCGATAGTCAGCGCAACCTGATGCCCAATCATGCCCTGCAATGGGCAGCCATCGAATGGGCTAAGGCGCGCGGCTGCACGGTGTACGACCTGTGGGGAATTCCCGACGAAGTGGGCGCCGGTCAGATCAGCGCAGAGGACGAGGCCGACGGCGCCACCGATGCAGGGGCGCAAGGCGGTCTGTGGGGCGTCTGGCGCTTCAAGCAGGGGTTTGGCGGCCAGGTGGTGCGCTATGTCGGTGCATGGGACAAGGTGCTCTCGCGTCCCGGCCTCTGGCTGTACCGGCTGGCCGCGGAGATCAAGCGCCGCGCAGTGCCTTTGCCCGGCGGCGCGTGAAGATGAGATGCTTGAGTTGAACGCCTATGATGATGCGATAGAAGTGGGCGGTATCTTGCTGTTGCGCAACCGCGGTTCTCAACCGGACCCCGGCTCCCGCAAATAGCGCCAGCGCAGCCGCCATTGCTCCCACCACGGCGGGCTGGGCAGGATGCGCACTGTGACCGTATGCACCCCCGGCAGGCCGGTCAGCGCAACGTAGCGATCGGCGCCCACGCGCTCCACGGTGAAGACCGCGTCGGCCGCATCGAGCGTGACCGCCGCGGCGTCACGATCCGGCGGCAGGCGCAGCCAGAGCGGAAAGGCGCCAACGCCCCAGGTGCGATAGGACAGCGCCAGGGCGTCGGCCGCGGGCGTGTAGGTGTAGCTGAGCGCGCGGCCGGCGCCGGCCAAGGTGCTGGTAATGGCGCCGCTGGCCTCACCCAGGCGCACCGTCACGCGTAGCGCGCCGCCCGCCTGCCACTCCACGCCATACAACCCCGCGTTGATCGCCTGCACCAGGGTCGCGGCGCCAGCCGCGTAATCACGCGCCATGCTGGCGTGGGCCAGATCCGGCTGGTGCGTCTCCGGGCGCAGCCCCGGCGCCTGCCATTCGTAAACCTGACCGGGATGATTGGCCCACGCCCGCGCTACCTGGCGCAGGTGCAGCAGGGCGCGGCGGCTGTAGCCAGCCTTGAATTCGGCCTCGATCTGCACCCCCGCCCACCAATCCCAGACGCCGCCGTTTTGATAGCGCCCGGCCTGCATGTCAACCTGCGGAAAAGTCCAACTGGCATAGGGCGGCCACAGGCTGAGGCCCGGCTGCGTCGCGCCGGCGGCCAACTGCGCCTGCGCCAGCGCCGCCAGGATCGCCTGCGTTTGCGCCGGACTGCTGAAGCCGACCTGCGCCGCCACCGCATTGCTGATCGCCAGCAGGCGCCCCTCGTCGAAAGGATGTTGCCACGTCGCGCATGGCGGCCCTTCTGCACACGCCGGCCCGGCCAGGTGGAGATGCAGGCGGTAAAAGCCGCGCTGCGGCTGCCAGAGGTCACGATTGGCGGCCGCCTGCAGATCGGCCGCACGCTGGCGCCAGGCCGCGGCCCGGCTCGCCTCGCCCAACGCTTCCCACATCGCTGCCAGTTGCTGCGCCGCGCGCCAGGCCAGGACCTGGTCGAACAACGAAGCGGTGCGTAGGGCGCGGGCCGGATCGAGATCGGTCGGGTTGGGCGCTGTCTGGTCCAGCGTTACATCGCCCCAGTCGGTGGTGTGCCCGCGCCAGATCAGGCCGTTGGCCGCGTCGCGGCGGTTGTCCCACAGCCAGCTCAGCGCCGCGTCCAGGCGATCAATGGCACGCGGCGCGGCCAGGTCACGCGGGCGAGCCGCGCAATGGTCGCAGCGACTTTCTGTCAAGTCCGCCGTGCCGGTGATGATCGTGGTGAGCCAGGCCGCGCCCTGCACCTCGAACAGGCTGTAGCCTGCACTGATCAGCGAGGTTTCCTCGTCTGAAACCGCGCTGGCTTTGTCCAGGCGACCATCGCTGTGCAGCACACCGGGCAGTGCGCCCGCGCCCGCCTGCCAGCCATCCTCATCGCTGGTCGTGGTTGCGCCGTATTGGCGGCGCAAGAAGGCCTCCACGCCAGGTTGCCAGGCGCTGGGTGGGTAGAAGAGACGCGCGGCGGTCACAATCCAGCTCAGGTCGCGACCGAACAGCGGCGGATAGATCGCCGCCGGGCGAAAACCGGTCACCGGGGCGCCGGTCGCGTCGGCCCACGTCACCTGCGTGGCGGAGAAGACCGCCTCTGCCGTCACGCGCATCGCCTCGACAGCCGGCTCGCGCGGAAACACCCAGGTTGTCGGCGGCAATTCTCCGGCGCCAGGGGCGAAGGTGGCAATCAAGCATGAAAAAAGCAAAGCCAGAAGCGTCAAGAGCAAAAACTCCTGCGCGCAGTGCGGCGTTCAGAACGAACTACTGAGGCCGTCCTTTGAACTGGTCGCTGAAGGTGGCAATCTGGCCGCAGTGCTCGCGCTTGTGACCGTAGTAGGTGTAGACGATGAAATCCTCCAGGTCGTATGCCGCGCCATACCAGGCCAGCGCGCCGCTCTGCTGCCACAGATCAGCCGGAATCTGCGCCGCCAGGTCGCGCACCTGTGCGTGGGCGGCCTGATACTCGGCGTAGACCTCCGCAAAGGTCATGCCCTGGCGCTGGTTCACCTGCTCGTCGTTGAAGTTGTAGTCGGGCCGGATGAACGCTTCCAGATGCGGCGTCGGGCTGCCGGGGTTGATGAACCCGTCGAGAATATCCACCAACACCAGCTCATACGAGCCAAGATGGGCCACCAGGTCCTTGACCGACCAATAGCCACACGCGCCGGCCGTGCCAACTTCCGCGGCCGGGAATGTCTCCACGGTGCGCTGCACCGTCAGGTGTCCGTACATCAGAATATCGCTTATATGCATGGTTTCCTCCCTCTCCTCCTGCGGCAGCCAACCTGGCCGCTACGCGAGGCGATTATCTACCAGACCGCCGCGGCCTGACAGTAGGGGCGATTCCTTGCGGTCGCCCAGTCGCCCAGGGCAGGCGCAAGGCCTGCCCCCACCCCGGTGACGAGAATGGCCACGGGGACGTCTGATAAAATGAATGATGCACCTTGCCGGCGCATCAAAACGAGATTGGACAACGAACGAGGTTGACATGAAAGATAAAATCTGCCTGGTGACAGGCGCTACCGATGGGATCGGCAAGGTCACGGCGATCACGCTGGCGCGTATGGGAGCGACGGTGGTCGGCGTGGGGCGCAATGCGCAAAAGACCGCGGCCGTGACTCAAGAAATAAAGCAGGCCACCGGGAATCAAAACGTTGATTTCCTCGTCGCCGACCTATCTCAGGTGCGGCAGGTGCGGCAGGTGGCGGCCGAGTTCAAGCGCCGCTATCCTCGGCTGGATGTGCTGATCAACAACGCGGGCGGCTATTTTGCCAGACGTCAGCAAACCGCCGAAGGTCGTGAGATGACGTGGGCGCTCAACCATCTCAATTACTTCGTACTCACCAACGAGCTGCTCGACATGCTCAAGGCCAGCGCGCCCAGCCGCATCGTCAACGTCTCCTCCGATGCGCACCAGGGCAGCAGCCTCAACCTGCAGGATGTCGAGTTCGAACAGGGCTATGGTCAGGGTTGGAGGCCGTATGCCCATTCGAAGCTGGCAAACGTTATGTTCACTTACGAACTGGCGCGGCGGCTCAAGGATACCGGCGTCACCGCCAATGCGCTTCATCCTGGCTTTGTCGCAACCAGGTTCGGCCTCAACAACGGCACCCTGATGAACCTTGTGATGAAGAGCATCCAGAGGTTGGCCGCGATCAGCCCAGAAAAAGGCGCACAGACCAGCGTTTTCCTGGCTTCGGCGCCGGCCGTCGAGGGCGTGACCGGCAAGTATTTCTCGCATAGCAAGATCACCCCCTCGACCCAAGCATCCTACGACACCGACATCGCCGGCCGCCTATGGGATTTGAGTCTTGACATGATATAATCAGGCGAGAGGAGTTTCGCCTGTGAATCTATCACGCCGCGCCAGGCTGTTGTTGGGACTGCTGCTTTCCCTCCTGATCATCTTCATCTTCGCCGCCCGCGCTTTCCGTCACGCCCCGCGACCGTTGGTGGATGAGACCATCCAACCCTGGATGAGCGTTGGCTACATCGCCCGCTCCTACCGCGTGCCACCCACGGTCCTCCTGGAGACGCTCGGCCTGCCGGCGCGCTCCGACCATCGCCCGCTCAGCGCCGTGGCCGCGGAGCAGAAGCGGCCGGTGAACGATCTCATCGCAATCCTCAACCAGGCCATCACCGCCTATCGCGCGGCCAACCCCACATCAGCGCTGCAGACCGCAGAGCCGCAGCACCCTCCGTCGCTTCTGCAGCGCCTGTTCGGGCTTGAGCCGAGGCGCGCACCATGAGCCTGTCGGAAACGCTCCTGCTGGCTTTCTCCACCTACGGCCTGCCCGCGCTGTTCATCTTCGCAGCCCTGGCGGCCGTCGGCCTGCCCCTGCCGGTGACGCTGCTGCTGATTGTGGTTGGTTCGTTCGTGGATCAGGGCGACCTGGACCTGCTGACCGTGGTGCCGGTGATCAGCCTGGCCGCGGTGCTCGGAGATCAACTGGGCTACGCCATCGGGCGCTGGAGTGGACCACGCGTGGTGGCCCTCGTCACGAACCGATTGGGCGGCGACAAACGGATGGCGCAAGCCGCCGCCACCGTCGCCCGCTGGGGCGGCCTCAGCGTGTTTCTGACCCGCTGGCTGTTGACGCCGCTCGGCCCGGCGCTCAACCTGACCTGCGGCATCACCCGCTTTTCCTACCTCACCTTCCTGGCTTGGGATATCGTCGGCGAGACGTTGTGGGTCACCCTTTACATCATGCTCGGTAAGTTCTTCAGCGACCGGGTAGAGGCTATCAGCGCCACCATGGGCGACATCACCTGGGTCGTCATTGGCGTCGCGGGCGCGATCTTCTTTGGCTGGCGGCTCTGGCAATCGGCCCATCAGCCCGCCGTTCCTTCAACCACCACACCCACTGGCTAAGCCTGACAACGCCCTCCCGCCAGGTCACGACTCCGGCGTGACAACGCCCTCCTCCGTAGGTCACGACTCCGGCGTGACAACGCCCTCCTCCGTAGGTCACGACTCCGGCGTGACAACATCCTCCCGCCAGGAGGCCGAACCTGGCGAAATCAGAAAATTACCCTACGGTCAACACCGTCGTCAGCGTGTGCGGAACGAGAGCCACGCGTAGAGGCCGGCCGAGATGCGTCTGCGCCCACACCAGCGCTGTTTCGATGGTGGCAAAAGCCGTGAGGTGACACGCCGCAATCTCCTCAGGGCAGAGAGCGCCGACAACCACCACCGGATGCCGCTCAAGCACCTGCGCCAGTATGTAGGCGCGCTGTGCGCCCGGCGGAAAGCCCCGTGCGCGTAGCTCATTCAGCAGATGCGCCGGCCGATCCGCGCCAGCCCGCATGATCTCGGCAAAGCGCTGCTCGCCCGTGCCCTGACCGATGCCCTCCGGGCACGGCGCCGGCAGGATGATGACCCCGCCCGGAGCCAGCGCAGGACGTGCGGTGAGGGCCACGTAGGTCGCGGCCCGGCTGGCCTGGTAAAAATTCTGATCCTTGGGAAAGCCCACGCCGGCAATGATCACGTCGTAGGGCGTCGTCACCGTGACTCCGCTGGCGCGCTGCGCCTGCGCGCCCAGGTGATCGTGAACGGCATCGGGGGCGCCGGCGGCCACCGCCCAGGGCTGGCCGTCGTCCGTGAGGGCCACGTTGAGCACAAAGCGCAATCCGGCTCGACGACCGGCCTCACGCACCGCCGCCTGAAACGGGTTGTCGTGCAGATTGCCCAAGCGCACACCGGCCTGATCGAGCATGGCCGGGCCGTGCGTGTAGGCAATCGTTGGTTCGCCGGCCACCCCCACCGCCACTGTTTTGCTGCCGCCGCTGAACCCCGCGTATTGATGCGGTTCAACGACGCCGGTGGCAAGCAGCAGATCGGCCGCCGCGGCCAGGCGGTTGACCGTCAAAGGGATGCCGTGCTCGCTTTGACCCAGGCTCACCACGTCCTGTTGCGCATCATGATCCACGATGCGATAGCGGGCCACGATGTCCGCGCCCAGTTTGGCCGTTTTTTCAGCCAGCGTGCTGGCGCGATGCAGGCCCGTGGCGCAGAGCAGGGTGATGTGGGCATCCGGCGCCCCCGCGGCGTGCAGCTCGGCCAGCAGCGCCAGCGCCAGCACATCATCCGGGCAGGTGCGCGTGGCATCGGTGAAGACCAGGCAAACCTGCGCGCCAGGCCACGCCAGGTCACGCAGCGGCGGCGCGCCCAGGGGATGGCGCAAGGCAGATGCCAGTGCGGCGGGAAAGTCAGGCAAGGGCGCGGGCGTGGGCGCAGCGATGACATCGAGGGTCATGCCCGCAGGCGGCGCAAAGCTCAAGCTGCCGCGGCCAAACGGGACCTGGTAGTTCATGCAGCCGGCGCCAATTGGCCGCGGAAATGCGCCACGGTGAGGCGAATCACCTCCTGCTCCCACCAGGTCCGGGAAAAGGTGTGATCGGCGCCTTCGATCCACACCAGGGTGCAGCGCTCGCCCAGCGCCTCCCGGTACATCTCGCCATTGTACGGCGGCACGGTCTGATCGGCCGTGCCCTGGATGACCAAAACGGCGCCGGGATGACCGACCACCTCTGCGGTCGGTCGCAGGCGTAGCACATCGGCAATCATGCCCTGCCCCACAATCAGCCCGCCGATGTCCATGCCTCCCTCCACGGGTACCGGCGCAAAGCCGCTGCCGCTGCCGCTGCCGGCCTGGCTGAAAACCCGCGCGGGATCGCCCACCGGCGCCCATAACACCAACGACGGCACGTCTTGCGTGCGGCCGGCCAGGCACGCGGCCACCGCGCCGCCCACGCTGATGCCGCAGACACCGACGAGATCTGGATCAACCGCGGGATGACCGCGCAGCCAGGCGCGGGCGGCCAAGCCGTCGCTGATCTCCCCTTCGATGGTCACCTGGCTGAAATCGCCCTCGCTCTCGCCGGAGCCGCGGAAATCGAAGCGCAAAACCACAAAGCCCGCCGCCATCAACGCCCGCGCCGCCTTGACCAGGAGAAAATGATGCTCGTTGCGATCGGCCGTGAAGCCATGAAAGATCAGCACGGCCGGAAAGGGACCGGCGCCGGGCGGAATGTGAATCATCCCAAACAGCGTCTGTCCCTGATTTTGGAAAGAAATGAGTTGTTCTGACATCTACCTTGGCCTTTCTATCGGGTGAGGCTATTTTACCCCAAGCCCGCGCGATGCGCCAACGCCTGTCCCTAAAGATAACCGTATTTCCAGGGCCGCATCACACGTTTTTTTCACACATCGTACACACTCCGTCAACTCATGTCCCAGGTGCGACGCCAGGAATTCCGAATGTGAACGGAATGGCTGCCCGTAAATGGGCCTGCGTTCCTCGTTCGGGCGGTTTTGGCCCAAAATCCCCGAGATAGGTGGGCAGCAAGAGGGATTGTGGGCGTTGGAAAGCTACATTTGGAAATGCGGCGCCCCTACGGGGCGCCTTGACTTGAGCGAGCGATGCCCCCCACACCCGTCGTCCCGTAGGGACGCCCTGACCTTAGCGATGCCCCCCACACCCGTCGTCCCGTAGGGACGCGGCCCGGCGCTGGCCAGTCACATGGATGGCTACATTTGGAACTGCAGGTGCGACGCACCTTCGTTCGCAAATGTGCCAGATATGCATTATAATGGCATTCGTCGGTGTGACGTGAACACCGGTGATCAAAATTTGCAGTCTCGGCGGATGGCATGGCGGGTATGGATGGTATAGATAGCATGGATGGTATAGATAGTATGGATGGTATAGATAGCATGGATGGTATAGATAGTATGATGGATGGTATAGATAGCATAGATGGTGGTATAGATAGTATGGATGGCATAGATAGTATGGATGGCATGGGTAGTATGAATGATATGAAAACGAATCTTAGTATTGATGAACAAGTCGCGATTCTGATGCGTGGGGCCGATTTTGGCGACGCGCAAACGTTTGCCAACATGGAAAAGGAACTGCGCGTGCGCCTGCTGGAATCGCAGCAGACGAAGCGACCGCTCAAGGTCTACCTGGGTGTGGACCCGTCCGCGCCCGATATTCACCTGGGGCACACGGTCCCCATGCGCAAGCTGCGCCAGTTCCAGGAGCTGGGCCATGAGTGTACCTTTCTCATCGGTAACTTCACCAGCCTGATCGGGGATCCGTCCGACAAAGAAGGAGCGCGCAAACAACTCACGCCTGAACAGGTAGCCGCCAACGCCGCCACCTACACCGCCCAGGCCTTCAAGGTTCTGGATTCGGAGAAAACCAGCATCCGCTTCAACGCCGAATGGCTGGCGCCGCTGAGTTTTGCCGATGTCATTCGCCTGGCCGCAAACTTCACCGTGCAGCAGTTCCTGGCGCGTGACAATTTCGCCAAACGCTTTGCCAACGGCGACGCCATCTGGCTGCACGAGTTCTTCTACGCGCTGATGCAGGGCTATGACGCGCTGGCGCTGCAGACCGATGTGCAGGTCGGCGGTACGGACCAGCTCTTCAACCTGATGGCCGGCCGCAAACTGGCCGAAGGGGCCAACCAGCGCCCCCAGGTTGCCATCACCCTGCCGATCTTAGTGGGCACCGATGGGCATCTGCGCATGAGCAAGTCCACCGGCAACGCCATTGGCATCAGCGAGCCGCCGGCGCAGATGTACGGCAAGGTGATGTCCATTCCTGACCACGCCATGAGCAACTTCATGAACCTGGTCACGCGCTGGACGCCGGCGCAGATCAAGCGGCTCGAAGATGACCTGGCGACCGGCGCGGCCCATCCGCGCGACGTCAAGATGAAGCTGGCCTTCGAGATTGTCGAAATTTTTCACGGCGCGGACGCCGCTCAGGAAGCCGAAGCCCATTTCCGCACCGTCTTCCAGGAACGCGAGCTGCCGGCCGACATGCCGGAGTTTGTCATGAGCGGGCCGCTGGCCCTGCTCGACCTCCTGCAGGCCGCCGGGCTGACGGCCAGCCGCGGCGAAGGGCGCCGCCTCCTGGCGCAGGGCGGCATCAAACTGGACGGACAGCGCCTGGAGCAGATCGAAACCGTGATTGACCTGGGCGCCGCTGGCAGCCGCATCCTACAGGTCGGCCGCCGTCATTTTGTCAGGCTGGTCGGCTAAGCCGATTCTGGCTTTCTCGCCGCCGTTCTTGACACCCCCCTGTTTTGTCGCTAAAATAGACGCACCGGTTATGGTCGGTACGCCTGTTGTTGCTCTCGTGTCCCAGTTCGTTTCATGTCCGCTTATCCGGTAGCACCCGCCTGACGCCTTCTTTGTTGACTCCACGGGCTTGTCAACAAACACAATATCCTGTTCGTGTGACCATGTTCTGCCAGAACTGAAGCGGCAACCTATTCTCTGACAAGCCCTGTAAAATTGCCGACCAGAGCGCTGTACCCGAAAGGAGGTTGGTCATCCCCGCTGCAACCCGTCATCTCAAAGCGGCACCCTCTGCTAATCCATTTTCGCGTTCACATCTGATTCGATTCAGGAGGATTGCAATGGCTCACAAGTCCATGTATCGCGCCATCACGCTGATCGCGGCCATCTCTTTGCTCTTAGGCCTGGTCAGCAGCGCCCTGGCTATTCCGTTGCCAGAAGCTCGTCCCGTGTCCAACAACAGCTTGAATGCCCTGCTGAATGCCACAACCCTCGCGACGCCAGCCTCAACCGCAGCGCCCGTGCTCGACCCCGCCGGCGTGGCGCGGCTCACTGCCGATGCCGGCGGCAATGTTGAAATCAGCTATGCCCGTCCCACGGGCGCCGTCCGCTTCATGCGCCTGGCCGACGGCCAAACTCTCCCCGGCGTCGAAGGCGCGGGCAGCGCGACGGCCAAGGCCGACGCTTACTTCGCGCTTTACGGCAGCGTCTTTGGCATCACCAACGCCGGCGCCGAACTCAGCCTGACCCAACAACAAACCGATGTTTACGGCTTTGCGCACCTGACGTTCGACCAGGTGTACCAGGGCGTGCCGGTCTTCGCCGGCCGTTTGCACGTCCACTTCGACGGCAGCGGACGCCTGAGCACCGTCAACGGTTACTTCATTCCAGCCATCAACGTCAGCGCGACGCCAACGTTGACCGCTGACCGGGCCGGCAACATCGCTGTGACCACGGTGGGCGCGGCCGATGTCACCGCGGCCAACCAAACCCTGCGCATCTTCCGCACCGGCATGGCCGAGGGCGTGGTTGGCGTCAGCCACCTGGTCTACGAGGTGGAAGTCAGCAACGGCCGCGACGTGCGCGAGTTCGTCTATGTGGATGCCCACACCGGCAAGATCGTGGATCGCATCTCAGCCATCCATGAGTCGCTCAGTCGCAACGTCTATGACGGCGGCTACACGCCCGGTCAGCTTGTCTGGCAGGAAGGCGACCCGTATCCCTATGTCGGCCCCAACGCGGCGGACATCAACAACCTGATTGACGGCACCGGCGAGTCCTACAACCTTTTCTGGAACGCCTTTGGCCGCGATTCCTACGACGCGCTGGGCCATGTCATGGAAACGGTCAACGACGACCCTGGCATCAGCTGTCCCAACGCCAACTGGAACGGCACCACCACCAACTACTGCACTGGCGTGACCGGCGACGACACGGTGGCGCACGAGTGGGGCCATGCCTACACCGAATACACGCACAACCTGATCTACATGTGGCAGCCCGGCGCGCTGAACGAGTCCTACTCCGATATTTGGGGCGAAGTGGTTGACCTGATCAACGGCCGCGGCACCGATACGCCTGGCGGCCCGCGCTCGGCCGACGCCTGTTCCCTCTACTCCACACCGCCGCCCATGTTGACGGTCAACTCTCCGGCGGGCATTGCTGGCGACTATCCGGCCGGTTCGGCCGCGTTTGGCCCACCGCTGACCATCGCCGGCCTCACCGGCAACGTGGTTCTGGTGGATGACGGCGTGGGCGGCGGCATTCCGCCGGCGTCCGCCTCCACCGACGGCTGCGAACCGCTCATCAACGGCGCGGCCGTGGCCGGCAACATCGCGTTGATTGATCGCGGCTTCTGCGCCTTCACCATCAAGGTCAAGAACGCACAGGACGCCGGCGCCATCGGCGCGATCATTGCCAACCACATCACGGGCGGCGATGCGCCCTTTGGCATGGCCGGCTCCGATCCCACCATCGTCATCCCCTCGCTTTCCATCGGCTACAGCAACGGTAACCTGATCAAGGCGCAGTTGGGCACAGGCGTCAATGTCACCCTGCACCTGGGCAGCGGCGCCGCGCCGGATGACTCCTATCGTTGGCTCTCCGGCGAGGATGATCCTGCCTTCGGCGAATCCATCCGCGACATGTGGAGCCCGAACTGCTACTCGGACCCCGGCCGCGTAACCGACGCCTACTACCAGTGCGGCAGCACCGACGGCGGCGGCGTGCATACCAACTCTGGCGTGCCCAACCACACCTTCGCGTTGATCGTGGACGGCGGCACTTACAACGGCCAGACCGTGATGGGCATCGGCCTGACCAAGGCTGCGCACATCTACTGGCGCGCCCAGGCCTTCTATCAAGGCCCCGCCAGTGACTTCGCCGACCATGCCGACTCGATCCTGGCGGCCTGCAACGACCTGCGCGGCATTGACCTGCCCGATCTGACCACTGGTCTGCCTTCGGGTCAGATTCTCACCGCAGGCAACTGCCACCAGGTAGACTTCGCCAGCCTGGCGACCGAGCTGAGCACCCCGCCAACGCAGTGCAACTTCCAGCCTCTGCTCAACCCCAACGCGCCGGCCCTGTGCAGCGCCGGTCAGGTGGTGAGCGACATCTTCATGGAGGACTTCGAGGCGGGCCTGGGCAGTTGGACCCTGACCAACCAGGGCGTCTTCAGCGGTTGGCAGCCGCACGACTGGGAGGCCGACAACACGCTGCCCGGCGGGCGAGCCGGCGCCGGCGCCTTCGGTGTTGATCCGCTGAACGGCAACTGCGACGGCGGCAACGGCGACGTTTCCGGCGTGATCCGCATGGAAAGCCCGGCGTTCATCATTCCGCCTGGCGCCCTGCCCGAGATCGCGTTCGATCACTACATCGCGTCTGAGCTCAGTTGGGATGGCGGCAACGCGGAGGCCAGCGTCAACGGCGGCGCCTATGCGCTGATCCCCGCGTCGGCCTTCACCTTCAATGCGTACAACATGACGCTGACCGCTGCTTCGGGTGGCAACACCAACCCGTTGGCCGGACAGGAAGCCTTCTCCGGCACGGACGGCGGCGCGGTGAGCGGCAGTTGGGGTCAGTCGCAGATTGACCTGGGCTACCTGAACCTGGCGCCCGGCGATTCGGTGCGCCTGCGCTTCGACTTCGGCAACGACGGCTGCGCGGGTGTGGACGGCTGGTACGTGGACGACTTGCGCGTCTTCACCTGCACCAACCCCACCGCGGTCTCCCTGAGTGAACTGAACACGCCCACGCGACCGGCGACCTGGCCGTGGGTGCTGGTCGTTGGCGTCATGGCCGCCGCGGCCGGCGCCTTCGCCCTGCGCCGCCGCGCGTCGCGTTCTCAAATGTAACATCACCCGCCGGATGGCAGCGTCGCCATCTGGCATCATGAATGGGGATGCCGGGCCTCGGATGAGGCCCGGCATTTTTGTTTCTCGGATGCAATTGGTTTGATTTTCATGACATTCGATAGTATCATTCTTGACGCGCCCGCTGCTGCAGCTCGAACAGCACGTTGAGCGCGGCCAGCGGCGACAGGCCGTTGACATCCAGCTTCTTGAGGTCCTCCACCACCGGGTGACCGGTGACAAAAAGCCCCAACTGCCGCGGGCCGGTTGCCATGCCCAGCTTGCGCGGGCCAGCCGCGCCCTTAGCTTCCAAATCGGCCAGGATCTCATCCGCGCGCGCAATGACCGTGCGCGGCAGCCCGGCCAGTTCGGCCACATGCACGCCGTAGGAGCGATCGGCTTTGCCCGGCACAATCTTGTGCAAAAAGACGACGCGACCGCCCTCTTCGGCCACCGCCAGGCTGAAATTGACCACGTGCGGCAGGCGCACGGCCAGGTCGGTGAGTTCGTGGTAGTGGGTGGCAAACAGCGTCTTGGCGCGTAGCCGCGGGTGATTGTGAATGTGCTCCACGATGGCCCAGGCAATCGCCATACCATCGTAGGTGCTGGTGCCGCGACCGATCTCATCCAGAATGAGCAGCGAGCGGCTGCTGGCGTGGTTCAGGATGTTGGCGGCTTCGACCATTTCCACCATGAAGGTGGATTGTCCGCGCGCGATGTCATCCGCGGCGCCCACGCGCGTGAACACACGATCCACCAGCCCGATGTGCGCGGCGTCGGCCGGCACAAAAGAGCCGATATGCGCCATCAGGGTGATGAGCGCAATCTGGCGCAGGAAGACGCTCTTGCCGGCCATGTTGGGGCCGGTGAGGATGATGATGGCTTGCTCCGGGTGCAGGCTGACATCGTTGGGAACGAACGGCTCGTCGCGCTGCGTCAACTCCACGACCGGATGGCGCCCGGCTTTGATCTCGATGATCCCGTCATCCGCCAGCTCCGGGCGCACATAGCGGTTGCGCGCCGCGACCTCGGCCAGCGCCGCATAGACATCAAGCTCCGCCAGCGCCTGCGCCAGGGTCAGCAAACGCCCGGCCTGGGCTGCCACCTGGTCGAGAACGGCGCGATAGACCTGCTGCTCCAGTTCCAACTGGCGCTCGTCCGCGTGCAGGATGATGGATTCCATCTCTTTCAGCTTGGGCGTGATGTAACGCTCCGCGTTCACCAGGGTCTGCTTGCGTATGTAATCGGCCGGCACCAGGTGTGCGTTGGCGGTGGACACTTCCAGGTAGTAGCCGAACACCTTGTTGTAACCAACCTTGAGCGATTTGATGCCGGTGCGTGCGCGTTCTGTCCCCTCCAGGTTGGCAACCCAGGTTTTGGCATCTTTGGAGGCTGAGACCACAGCATCAATCTCCGTACTGAAGCCAGGGCGGATGATGCCCACGTGTTGCAAGGTGGCCGGCGGCTCCTCCACGAGCGCCTGGCCGAGCAGCGCGGCCACATCCGCGCAGGGATCAAGCCGGGCGTCGAGTGTCGCCAGCAGCGCGGCGGCATCGGCGCCGGGGCGCAATTGGCCGGTGATGCGACGCGCCTCGTTGACTTTTGTCAGCGCCTGGCGGATGCCCAGCAGGTCACGCGGCAGGGCGATGCGCTGCACCACCCGGTTGACCCAGCGTTCCAGGTCGCCAAAGCCCTTGAGCAGCGCCAACAGCTCGGCGCGGGCCAGGCCCTGCTGCTGCAAGGCGGCAACCGCGCCCAGGCGGGCGTCGAGCTGCGTCAGATCAAGCAAGGGCTGCCCCAGGCGCCGTCGCAGCAGGCGCGCGCCCATCGGCGTGCGGGTGTCATCGAGTACGGCCAGCAAGGTGTGGCGATTATCGCTGCCCCGGATTGACTCGGTCAATTCCAGGTTGCGCCGTGTGGCCTCATCCAGCACCATGAACTCGGTCAGGCTGTAGGTGTACAGGGAGGTCAACTGCGCCAGCGCCGAGGGCTGCATCTCACGCAGGTATTGCAGCAGCGCGCCGGCCGCGCTGATCGCCAATGGCTTGGAGTCGCAGCCAAAGCCGGCCAGGGTCTGCACATGAAAATGGTCGAGCAGGGCACGCCGCGCTGTCTCCAGTTCGAAGCGCCAGGGCGGCAGGCGCGTCGACGCGCCGGGGGCCAGGCCCAGTTCAGCCGAGGGGGCAAAACCATCCTCGACTGTCAGTAGCTCGGCCGGCTGCAAGCGCGCCAGTTCCTCGCGCAGCCGCAGCGCCGCGTCTGCACCGCTGAACTCTGTGGTGGCAAATTCGCCGGTGGTAATATCAGCGTAAGCCACGCCGACCCGGTCATCCTGACGCACGCCGGCCACCAGGTAGTTGTTACGCTTCTCCGGCAGCAGCCCCGGCTCCACCACGGTGCCCGCGCTGACGATGCGATTCACCAGGCGCGGCACCAGGCCGTCCACCGGCGCCTCGCCCTGCTGTTCGGCAATGGCCACCTTGTAACCGGCCTGAATCAGGCGCGCCACGTAGCCATCCACACTGTGCCAGGGCACGCCGGCCAGGGGCACGCGCATGTCCGCGCCCACCGGCCGCGAGGTGAGGACCACATCGCAGACCGAGGCCACGATCTTGGCGTCATCATCGAAGGTTTCATAGAAGTCACCCAGGCGAAAGAAGAGGATGGTATCCTTATACTGGCGCTTCAGATCCAGGTATTGGCGGCGCATGGGTGTGGTCATAGTCAGCTCCGTGGTTGGTGATTGATGGCCCTTAGCCTGTTTTCGACATAGAATAGATGTTTCTATACAACAGCTTGTGGTCATTGGCAAATCGCACACAACTTGTAGGAACAGTCCTGTTTTCGCTCAAACGTTCTACGCGACGGCTTGTGGCAAGTGCCTGATGACCTACTACCCATTGGGGTGTCGAAAACAGGCTTAGTATACCACAGCCAGCCGCCGCGGGTGCAACCCGATCTGCCGCGCGAAACCGGCCATTCTTCTATCGTTATGCCTGCCTGTGGAACCAACAATGACTCCTTCGAACGAGCCTTCTATCTCACTTATCTCACTGACGAACGAAGCAGCGACCAGGGTGCTGGATGAGGCCGAGACACGCTTTCAGGCCGGGGATTACGCGGGGGCAGGCGCGATCTTCCATCGCGCGTGGGATGCCGGGGATCAGCCCGCCGGTGTGCGCTATGCCACCTGTCTGCGCCTGGCCGGTTTTGCGCGCCCGGCGCTGCAGGTTTGCCAAAAAATTGCCCGGAGCGCGCCCTATGACCTGGCTATGCGCACGGAATTGGCCTGGAACCTGTTCGAGGTGACGCTGCAGCCGCTGCAGATCCGCCATGACCTGGCCGCGCTGCAGCAGGCTGCCTCTGCGATTCTGGCTCAAGGCGCCGGGCCGGCCACCGCGCAGGCCGTCTTCGTCGTGCTTGACGCCGCCGTGGCGCAGGGCGACTGGTCCCTGGTCGCGGCCTGGTGTGATCGCCTGCGCCCCGCGGACCTCGACGACCGGCCGCCGCCCACGGTGCAGCCGGGAGCGTTCAGCGAGTCGCCGCGCCTGCGCTGGTATCGGCACAAGACCCGTGCGCTGCTCATGCTCAACCATTGGGCCGAGGCGCGCAGCCTGGCTTTACAGGCGCAGGGGCTGTATCCGCACCGTTCCATCTTTCCACGCCTGGCCGCGCAAGCCCTGGCCGGTCAGGGAAAGCTGCTGGACGCGTATGAGGAGTTGCAGGCGCTGTGCGCACGCTGGCCGTTGGCGTGGCCGCCGCCCATGGACCTGGCGCGGCTGGCGCAGCAGTTGGGGCGCGGCGATGAAGCGCTGCGCCTGGCCTGTCGTGCGGCCCTGTTGCCCGGTGAAGATGCCCAGAAGACCGCACTGTTTGCCCTCCTGGCCGACATCATCGCGGGGCAGGGCGAGTTCTTCCTGGCCGCGTGCCATGTCGTGCTGGCGCGCAGTTGGCACACGCGGCAGCATCTGGCATATCCGGCCGGCCTCAAACGGCTGGAAGGGCGGCTGCGGGCTGCCCTGGCCAGCGCCGGGCAATCGTTCCCCGATGTCACCCTGGGCGGCATTGCCGCTATCCGCCAGCGCTGCTTTACCTACTGGCAAGCTATCGCCAAAATAGACAACTAGCATACTTTGCGCTATACTTGGCTGTCCATCTGCGCCAGATTCACCTGCTCAGCTCCAATTCAGAGGGAAACCCCCGGTGTGTGCCCAAAGGCGGCATCTGCGCCCGCCGGTTGCTATGGTTGTTTGCCCGATGCGAGCAGGTTTTTTTGAGAAGGACATTGGAATGCAGAACATTCGAACGAAGGAGGAGTAGACATGACCGAATCGCTACTGTCCAAGCTGACCCATGAACGACGCGGCCTATGGGTTGCGAGCGTCCTTGAGGTCATCGGCTTGCTGGTCTTTGTGGGCATCATGGCGCTCGTCGCGCGCCTGATGCCGGCGAGCGGACTCCAGGGCAGCACCCTCATCACTATCGGCCTCATCATGGCGGCCGTGCCGGCTGTCATCTGGATGATTTTCTTCTACCAGCAGGACCAAGTCGAGCCAGAACCGAAACGCTATATCATCGCTGTCTTTCTGCTCGGGGTCCTGGTGGCTAATGCCGTGGCGACCCCGTTGCTGGAACGGCTGTTCCGTGTACAGGACTGGCTCTACACCAACACGACGGTGCAGATCGTGGGTTCTATCCTGGTCATCGGCATCATCCAGGAATTCTGTAAATACCTGGCCGTACGCTACTCCGTCTACCGCGCCGCCGAGTTCGATGAGCGCACCGACGGCATCATCTACGCCACTGCGGCCGGGCTTGGTTTCGCCACGATGCTCAACTTCAACTACATTCTGAGCAACGGCGGTGTTGATCTGGGTGTCGGCGCCATTCGCATCGTCGAGACCACCCTCGCCCATGCCAGCTTTGCCGGTATCATGGGCTACTTCCTGGGCCAGGCACGCTTCGAACGCACGCCGGTTTACTACCTGCCGCTGGGTCTCCTGCTGGCGGCCACGTTCAACGGGCTTTTCTTTTTTGCGCTCGATCGCGTCACCACCAACGGCCTGGTCTACACACCGGTCAACGGACTAATTTTGGCGGCTGCGGTTGCCGTTGTCACCCTGGGCATCGTCTTCTTCCTGATTCGCCGCGCCAACCGCGAGACGCAAACGCTGCTCGGCGCCAGTTCAGCGGCAGCCTGAAGGAGGTCATTCATGTCTACCGATGTCAAGATGATGGCTGGGCCAACGCCAGCCGAATTCGCTCGCAACGATTGGGCGCTGGCCATCACCGCGCTTATCGCGCTGCTGGTCGGACTTGTCCTGCGCGTGGTCATCACCACGCAAACCAGCACGTACACCATTCCCGGCGCGGCCAATATCGTCTATCCGACCAACTGGGTTGCCGATACAACGACCGGTGAAAACCTGTTCAGCGTGTCCAATCCACGCTCTGGCTCCACCTTCCCCTCACACATGGCGCTTGTCAGCGCGCCCCTGGCCGCCGACAACACCCTGTCCGACGCGGCCATCCAGTGGACGTTGGATCTGAGCAGCAGCCGCGAGCATTTCCGCAACCTTTCATCGCAAACGATGAGCGCGGCGGGAACGGACGGCGTCAAGATCAGCTACGCGTATGTGGCCGATGTGGGGGGCAGCAGCCGCTCGCAACTGCCGGTTGTTGTACAAGCAATAGACACCTTGATGCTGGTGAACGGCCAGCTCTATGTGTTGCGCTACGAGGCGGACGCCACGGTCTATAACGATGACCTGGCCACGTACGAACGGGCGCTGGCGGCGCTGAAGTTCTAGCGCGAGACACGGAGGACTCAGACGATGACGAAGCAGAAGATGAAGCAGATGATGAAGCAGAAGATGAAGATCATTTTACGCCTTGCGCTCGCCCTGGTCGTCCTGCTGACCGGCACCCTGGTTACGGCTACGCAGCCACGGACGGCCCAGGCGGTTGGACGCAACGAGCTGCAGCGCGCCCTACTGGGAACGGTGCGCGTCGCGGTGGCCCTGGATGGCAAGAATGGCTACTCAACCGGCTCTGGCACTGTCGTGTCGGACAAAGGCTATGTGGTCACCAATTTCCATGTCGTGGGCGACACCAAGACGGGCCGCTTCTACAATTCCCAACGCGTGGCCGCGCTGGCTATCAATCAAACCAATCTGCGCGGCATGCCCACCTGGATCTACACCGCACGCGTGGTGCAGTCCGACCCCAAGCTCGACGTGGCCATTCTCAAAATAGTTGGCCTGGTGGATAACGAAAAAGCCGCCCTGCCCGCCAACCTGGGCCTGACCGTGGTGCCGATCGGCAACTCGGACGATGTCCAGATCGGCGACGAGGTCAGCGTGTTAGGCTTTCCCGGTATCGGCGGCGACACCGTCACCTTCACCCAGGGGCGCATTTCCGGCTTCCTGGACGAAGATCAGGACGGCGAAAGCGAATGGTTCAAGACCGATGCCGAAGTCAACCACGGCAACTCCGGTGGCCTGGCCGTCAACGACGCCGGTGAAATGATCGGCATCCCGACGGCCGGCTATTCCGACCGCGAAGACATTGGCAAAATCAGCTTGATTCGACCGGTCAAGCTGGCGCTGCCGCTGATTCAGGCAGCGCTGAAGGATGTGGGCGGCTCCGGCAACGGCACCACTGCCCCGCCTGCGTCCGGCGCCCGCGTCAGCAACGTCAGATTTGCCACAGCCATTGATCGCAACGGTACCCCGGTCAGCCCTGGCAGCCGCTTTAGTTCCGGCGCCACCGCGGTCTACGCCACGTTCAGCTTTGCCGACTTCCGCAAGGGCACGCAGTTGGTCTATGCCTGGTCCCTGGATGGCAAGAAGGTTGTCGAAGACACGATCGTGGCGAAGAGCGCCGGTTCTGGCGACGACTGGTTGAGCGTGGCGAACAACTCCAAGCCGCTGCCCGATGGCAAATATGACCTGACCATGCAGGTGGATGGCAAAGAGCAGTTCCGCGGCTCATTTGTCATTGGCGGGGCGGCCAGTCCATCTCCCACCGGCGCCACCACCTGGAGCGCCATTACCTTTGCCCAGGGCTTGGACAAGAGCAACAAGCCGGCGAAGCCGGGCACGCAGTTCGCCAGCGGCATCCAGGAAGCCTACGCCTTCTGGGATTTCAACGGCACACCCGATGGCGCAGAATGGACACGCGTCTGGTACCTGGATGACCAGGAAGTGCTGCGCGAATCGGACAGTTGGAGCCAGGGCGCCAAAGGCAGCACGTGGGTGAGCATCTACAGCGAGTCCGCCCTGCCCGATGGCACCTACAAACTGGAGCTCTACCTGGGCGATACCCTGCTGCAGAACGGCAGCTTCGCCGTTGGTGAGGGCAGTGTGACTGCGCCTGTGGTCACCGATGAAGGGGTGCAGATCTTCGGCATGATTGCCGACGCGGATACCGGGCGCGGGATTGCCGGCGCCATCTTCGTTGTGTTGAAACCAGGTGTCACCATTGCGGATTGGTCGAAGGACTTTGCCCAGGACAAAATCTACGCCACGGGAACGGCGGATACCAGCGGTAACTATCAACTCGACAAGCCGCTGCCGCGTGAGCAGACGTACAGCATGGCGATCCTGGCCAAGAACTATCGGCCGGTGACAGATGACGGCATCGAGGTCACTGCGGACATGGAAAGCCCGCGCGAGATCAACATTAGCCTGAGCAAGAGCTAAACAGCCGGACGCACAGCCGCAGACGGACGCGGGCGCCTGGCGCCTGTACCGATGCTGTGCAACCTCAACCCAAGTTAGCTGGCACGACCGGCCGCATCACCAGGGTGACACCGACACCTGCGGCCGGTCGTGCTTATTCTTTCATCATGAGTCGTCAACACAGAAAATCGGCAGGCACACGTGGCGCGCGCCTGCGTGCCCTGTTTTTCCTCGGCCTCAGCCTGCTCACCCTACGGGCCAGTTTTGTACGCAGCGATTGGGCGTTCGACCTGGTCGCCGACGGCATCGCCGCGCCGCACGCCTTTGCCCTGGCGCGCTGGGAAGTGGACACGCTGATGGCCAAGGTACGCGACACCGTGCGTTCGCCGCTGGCCGGCATGGACGATGCAGACCAGGCGTCGCTCGTGCGCGCCTATTTCAGCAACAACCAGCGTATCCGCGACCTGGAGCGCACGATAACGGCCGCGCTCAGCCAGAATGAACCGCCTGGCGCTGACGTGCAGGCGCTCAACGCGGAAATCGCCAGCCTGCGCCGCCAGCAGGCCTACTGGCGGCCCATCGCCGAGGCCGCGATCGAGCAGCAGGTGGCTGCCGTCTTGAGCACCGAACAGTTGCTGACCGCCGACACGCTGTGGCCGCCGGTGCGCTTCAGCTTCACTGAACCGCCGCTCTATCTGGTCGTCTCGCCGCGCAACCAGATCAGCCGCCGCTATGGCGCCTATTTGCAGCCAGACACACCGCTGACCACCTGGAGCAGTCTGGAAGATGAGGTCGAGCGCCAGGGCGAGGTGGCTGCACTGGTTGAGGGCATTGGCGGATTCTCCACCTGGCCGACGATGGTGCTCAATGATGCGCCGCTGGACTGGGTGCTCAGCACCGTAGCGCACGAGTGGATGCATACCTACCTGGTGTTCCATCCGTTGGGTTGGCATTACTTCGACAATGGCGACCTGACCACGATCAATGAAACGGTTGCCTCGATTGCGGGCGACGAAATCGGCGCGCAGGTGCTGGCGCGCTTCTATGCTGAGCCGCCGTCCGCGTCTGGCCCCTCGCCACCCGCGCCGTCCGCCACCCGCCGCGCCAACGCCCGCGCCATTCAATTTTGGGGCTGAGATGCGCAGCACGCGCCTGGCGGTAGATGCCTTGCTGGCCAGCGGACGCGTCGCCGCGGCTGAGGCCTTCATGGAGGCGCGGCGGCAACGGTTTGTGGCCGCGGGCTACAACCTGCGCAAGCTCAATCAGGCCTACTTCGCCTTCCACGGCAGCTATGCGACCGGCGTCGGCGCGGTGGACCCCATCGGGCTGCAGTTGCAGCAACTGCGCCGGCAAAGCCCCTCGTTGGCAGCCTTCGTGTGGACTGTGCAGCGGTTCGACAGCCGTGACGACCTGGAGACAACCAGTCCGGCGCCCGCGCTAAAATGACTTCTTGACAGATCGTCAACTCTGTGCGATAATGTCCGCACGCTGGCAGCCAAGCCAGTTTCAACCTTCTGCTATCCCATTCCGAGGAGGTGATGCTTCATGAGTGATCGTAGTACACGCGGCACCGTAGCATCGCCTCGGGGTAACCTGTAGACGCTACGGTGCCAAAAAGAAAGGCTCTCCTTCACCGGAGAGCCTTTCGCTTTTAGAGACACACGTCCGCCAACCCTCTGTGACTGCCGTTCAATACAAATACTTCTGCCAGGAGCTATGATGACCAGGGCTGTACTCGTTGAGCAGGGTCAGCGCAATGTAGCGTGGACGCCGGGGCACGGAGAGTAGCGCGTAGCCGGCCTCATCGGGGGTGCGATTACCCTTGCGCTGATTGCAGCCGCGGCAGGCCGCCACCACATTTTCCCAGGCCGTTGCGCCCCCGCGGCTGCGCGGCACCACGTGGTCGAGCGTCAGATCACTGCGGCCAAACTGGCAGCCACAGTATTGACAGGTGTAGTGGTCGCGGGAGATGACGGTGCGTCGCGACAGCGGCAGTGACAGATGCATGGGAATGCGCACGTAGCAGACCAGCCGAATGACCAGCGGCACCCGAAACGCCTGCTGTTCGGCGCGCAGATAGGCTTCGGCCGCCTCCACCAATTCGGCTTTTTCCTTGAGCAACAGAACAATGGCGCGTCTTACCGACACCACACTCAGTGGTTCATAGCTGGCATTAAGGACCAGAACGTTACCCATGGTCGCACCTCGCCTCGTCTCCCCTCGCATCCCCCTGTGAAACGAAAATGACTAAACAAAAAAGCCCGCGATTCGTATAACTTCACGAATCTGGGCTTTCAACCACTCAGGTGGGTGACCAGTGGGGCTTGAACCCACAGCCTCCTGGGCCACAACCAGGTGCTCCGCCAATTGAGCTATGGCCACCATGCACACGTCAAGCTTACCGTTCATCGTGACAGCCAGGACACGGGTGAGGCCAGCCATGTACCTGGCTCACCGGTTCCTGGCGCTTGCAGGTTCGGGGACGAGGACTCGAACCTCGATACAGGGATTCAAAGTCCCTTGTCCTGCCATTAGACGATCCCCGATCTCACGATGGGTAAACTGAGTGCCGAGACCCAGACTTGAACTGGGGACTCCGTCATTTTCAGTGACGTGCTCTACCAACTGAGCTACCTCGGCTGAGCGGCAAGCCCGGACGCTTGCCGATGATCGCGCAGAGCGGGCGATGGGATTCGAACCCACGACTCTCTCCTTGGCAAGGAGATGCTCTACCACTGAGCCACGCCCGCATAACATGCACGACCACAGAGCGGGCGATGGGATTCGAACCCACGACTCTCTCCTTGGCAAGGAGATGCTCTACCACTGAGCCACGCCCGCATGTTCATGTAAGAGCCTTTGGCCTGTCTGCTGCCCACAGCCGCCGGCTATTTTAAGGTGGACCCGGTCGGATTCGAACCGACGCTCCCCTCCTTGCAAAGGAGGTGCCTTCCCGCTAGGCCACGGGCCCGACTGATTTGAGACGTTGGACACGCCTTGTGCGTGCAACCATCATCAAAAACTGGCTGTGCCGACGAGAGGACTCGAACCTCCACACCCCGTAGGGCAACAGATCCTAAGTCTGTCGCGTCTGCCATTCCGCCACGTCGGCTTGGCTGACGCCCGCTTGCAGCAACGGGCGCCACAAGACCGTTGACCTGACAACGGAATCAACCGTGCCTGCACTCACAAAACAAAAGAGTGGTACATACCCCCGATTCTGTTTACCGTCATCTTTCTCACCGAGAACACCCTTATGCAGAGTGTCTCCGTGGCAGTTCCTGGCTTGCCAGGTGTTACCTGGTATCGCCGTCACCGCTGCGATGAGACCAAGCCGCCTGACGGCTGGCCTGGCCCACTCACCTTGCTCCCGGTTGCACGCTCGCCTGGCCGAGGACATTGCTGCCCTCGCCGGTAGGCTCTTACCCCACCGTTTCAGCCCTGACCCGTGCCGGCGCAAGCCAAGCACTGGCGGGAATGTTTTCTGTTGCGGTTGTAGTCACCCGGCTTGCGGCCGGGCGCCCCCACTTGCTGTTTCGTGGGGCAACCTTCTGCGGATAACCGCAGGGGGAGTCGGGAAGTTCCTCTGAGGCGCTTACGCACCCCAGCGACGGTTGACCAATCTCTTGTTTGTTAAGGCGCTTGCCGGGCCAAATTATACCATGCCCCCGAACCATCGTCAAAAAGCGAGCCGGACAGCGTCACGGGCTGGCAGCGCGGACGTCTCGCCCGCAGCGCCGCCAGCCGCCCGCGTCCCCAACATGTTGGCTCGCTGGACCGCGTAGCAGCAGGCTACTCAACCGCCCCGCGGCCCCTCCACCCAGTAGGTGCCATCAGGGCCGACTTCCTTCTTCCAGATCGGGGCAATCGTCTTGAGGCGTTCGATCGCATAGCTGCACGCCTCGAAGGCGCCCTGCCGGTGCGCAGCAGCAATTGCGATGGCAACGCTCGTCTCACCCACCTCCAGGCGCCCACAGCGGTGAACGATGACTACCCCGGTCACGGCCGGCCAGCGCGCAACCACCTCATCGGCAATCTGCTGAAAGCACGCCACGGCCATATCCGTGTAGGCCTCATACTCCAGGTAGTCTGTTTGCCCGCTGTCTGAGTCTCCGCGCACGATTCCCGCAAATAGAATAATGGCGCCATGCGTGGGCACGTTGACGCGCTGCGCCACCTCATCCAGCGAGATCGGCGCCGTGGTGATTTCGAAGCACGGCGCGGCGCTACCGCCGCTGACAGGCGGCAGCAGCGCGACCTCGTCACCATCGGCCAGCGGTGTGGCATCCGTGGCATAACGTTGATTGACAGCCAGGGCCAGATTGCTCGTCTCGCCCAACGAAGGCGCGACCGCGGCCAGCGTCGCCAGGACAGCCGCCGCGGTCGCGCCTTCGTTCAACTCCAGGGTCAGGGAGGACTGGCCAAGCCGCTCGCGCAGCGAGGCAAATAGTCTGACGCGTACATGAATCATGGATAATCTCCTCACGTCTGGTGGATGTGTACTGCAAGCGGGCACGAATTGCGCCTGTTTCCTTAGGTCTACCTCTCGTTCGTGAGTTCCAGGAGTATAGCATATTTTTCTGGCGACAACAAACCCGGTATAACACCGGTCTGGACTTTGACCTCGTTGCAGCGACTTGCAGTCGCCCGATCTGCCCCCAGACCGCCATGCACCCACGCCAAACCGATCATTTGACAGCCGGTCAGTCATGAATTAGACTAAAGAACATGAAAACTGCCTGCAACTCCAAAATGAGCAGGCAGTCTTGACAATGCCATGTCAAGCGATGAGGCGATGGGCTTAGTCGTACGAGCCCAGCGCCGAATACAGTGCTTTTGCGCTGATTCATATTCGTCCGCATCTTCTCTAACTTCATGAGATCAAGGAACACTATGTCTCAATTTGATGGCTTCAGCAAACGAACGCCCCTGATTCTCGTGTGGGCGTTGCTGCTGCTCACTGCCTGTGCCCCCAGCCCGGCGCTTTCTCCTCGCTCCTCTACGCCGGCGGCTCCCAACGTCCTGGTGGTGGAGACCTTCCTGGCCGACATCACCCGCCAGGTCGCCGGCGACCGTCTGACGGTTGACACCCTGATGCCGCTCGGCGTGGACCCGCACAGCTTCGAGCCGACGCCCGCCGACGTGGCGAAAGTCAGCGCCAGCACGGTGCTGGTCACCAACGGCGTCGGGCTGGAGGCTTTCCTGGACAAACTGCTGCAGAACGCGGATGGCAAGCGCGTGGTGATCGAAGCCGCTAACGGCCTGACCCCGCGCACGCCAACCGCAACCGAAGAAGCCCATGACAGCGCAGAGCCAGAGCATGAGGAAGGCGACCCTCATTTCTGGCTCGACCCCATCCTGGTTATGCGCTACGTCGAAAATATCCGCGATGGCCTGAGCCAGGTGGACCCGGACGGCGCCCTGCTCTATGCCGCCAACGCGGCCGCGTATGTGACCCAGTTACAGGCCCTGGACGCCTGGATCCGTGAGCAAACCAACCAGGTGCCCATCGCACAGCGGCAGTTGGTGACCAACCACGAGAGTCTGGGCTATTTTGCCGACCGCTACGGGTTTCAGATCATTGGCGCCATCGTTCCCAGTGTCAGCAGTGGGGCCTCACCTTCGGCGCAGCAACTGGCCGCGTTAGTTGACCAGATCAAGGCAACGGGCGCGCGCGCCATTTTTCTGGAAACCGGCGCCAACCCCCAACTGGCCGAACAGGTTGCGGCCGAAACCGGCGCCAGCGTCGTCACCGGCCTGCTCAGCCATTCGCTCAGCGCCCCTGGCGGAGAAGGCGCTACCTACATCGAGATGATGAAGCACAATACGCGTACCATCGTGGCAGCATTGAAATAAGACTCTCTTGATAGCCACCGATGACCGCGTTGAAAGAAGCGAGGCCCGACGTGATTGATACCCTGAGTATGCCCCCCGCACTTGAGACCGCCATACCCCGCCCTGACGCACCGGCACGCCTGGATGTAGACGGCATCACGGTCGGCTTCGACGGCCGGCCGGCCTTGCGTGACCTCTCCTTCCAGGTGCCCCACGGCGCGCAGGTGGCCGTGGTGGGGCCAAACGGGGCGGGCAAGTCAACCCTGTTCAAGGCATTGGTGGGCCTGCTGCCCCTGCGCAATGGCCGCATCTTGATCCACGGCCAGCCGCTGGGCGTGCATCAGGACTGCGTCGCCTATGTGCCGCAGCGCGAAGAGGTTGACTGGCGCTTTCCTGTCACCGTGGCCGACGTGGTGATGATGGGCCGCTATGGCCGTCAGGGCTGGCTGCGCCGCCCCAACGCCGCCGATCGCGCCGCGGTGACGCGTGCCCTGGACGCGATGGGCATTGCAGCGCTGGCCGGCCGTGCCATTGGCGAGCTTTCAGGCGGTCAACAGCAGCGTGCCTTCCTGGCACGCGCCCTGGCCCAGGAGCCGCACATCCTGCTCATGGATGAGCCGTTCACCGGCGTTGACATGGCGACGCAGGAATCTACCCTGGCTCTGCTCAATCGTCTGCGCGCCCAGCAGGTGACGGTGTTGATTTCCACGCACGACCTGGCCCTGGCCGCCAGCCGTTTCGAGATGGTGCTGCTCCTCAACCAGCGTCTAATCGCCTTTGGCCCGCCGGCGCAGGTGTTCACCACGCAGCGCCTGGCCGAAGCCTTCGGCGGCCAGGTGCTCATGTTGCCAGAGGGGGTGGCCGTGGTAGACCACTGCTGCCCGGAGGACGAAACGGTCATGGTGGCGCCCCCAAAATCCACCACGGCGCCTGCGCCACGGCAATCTGCCGGCCAGTCAGGCAACGCGGCGCCGCGCCGAAATCGAGAACTGAGATGATCGAATGGCTCTTGACGCCGCTGGCCTATGGATTCATGCAGCGGGGCTTGCTGGCTGCGGTGATGGTGGGCATCCTATGCGCGGTGATCGGCTGTTACGTGGTCTTGCGCTCCATGGCTTTCCTGGGCGATGCCATGGCGCATGCCATTCTGCCTGGCGTCGCTGTGGCGTATCTCCTCGATGGTAACTTGACCGTAGGTGCGCTGGTGGCTGCGGTGCTGGTGGCACTTGGCATCGGCGCTTTCTCGCGTCAGGGCACGATCAAGGAAGATACGGCGATCGGCATCATGTTTGCGGCCGCGCTGTCGTTGGGCGTCATGCTCATCAGTTCCATCAAGACCTACGCCGTGGATCTGACTCACATCCTGTTCGGCAATGTGCTCGGTGTCAGCCCGGCCGACCTCTGGCTGACAGCCGGCCTGACCGCACTCATCCTCGGCACGGTGGTGGTGCTCTATCGTCCCTTCCTGGTCATCTCCTTCGACCCGGTGTTGGCCGCGACGCTGCGCCTCCCCGCTGAACTCCTGCGCTATGCCATGTTGATCCTGCTGGCGCTCACGGTCGTGGTTTCGATGCAGACGGTTGGCGTGGGACTGGTAGCAGCCATGCTGGTTACGCCGGCCGCCTCGGCCTACCTGCTGACTCGGCGCCTGCGTATGATGATGATCGTCTCGGCTGTGATCGGCGCCTTCTCCAGCCTGGCCGGGCTGTATCTCAGCTACTACCTGAACGTGGCCTCCGGCGCCGCCATCATCCTGACCGCCACCATTATCTTCATCCTGATCTTCCTCTTTGCCCCACAGCGCGGCGTCGCCTGGTCATTCTGGCGACGCTCCTAATATCATCCGCCCCGTTTTCTCTGCCACGAATTTCACTAATTTGCACGAATCGAACTTCTGCTTTCGTGTCAATTCGTGTAATTCGTGGCAAAAGTCCGCCCGCCGTGTTGCCGTCCGCATCATAGGTGTAGCTGGCCAGCGCCGTGTAAGGTGATCGGGTCAGGTGATGAGCGGCTGCGCGGTGGCCGTGGCGACATTGAGTTCCCGCAGGAAGCGCTTGCGCAATTCTTCTTCCACGCGCTCCGGATCATTGCCATACGGAATGCGCCCGCCGGCCATGTGCGCGTGGCCGCCCGTGCCGCCCATCTCACCCACGACCTGGCGCACCATGCGCGCCGCATTGGCCTCCGCCAACTGGGTGCGTACCGCCATCACCACCTGGTTTTGGTAGCGCCCCCAACAAATGACCCAATCGGTGCCCTCCAGTCGGGCCAGAATGTCGGCCATCTCCGCGGCCATGTCTGGGCGCTCCATCGGCCCCAGGCTGGCCAGCGCCACGCGGTCATACAACACGGTCCGCGCCAGGGTGTCATTGAACGCCTTGAAGTAGCTGCGCGGCACGCGTGCCTGCTCGATCTTCGCCAGCAACTTGGGGTCAATCAGGGGGAGGAGCACCATGTAGGCCCAGGCGTCACAATCGCAGGCGTCGCGGGCCAGGCCACGCGTGTCGGTTTTGATGCCGTAGAAGAGCGCCGTCGCCAACTGGCTGTGGGGTCGAATCTCGGCCGCCACCAGGTACTCGGTCAGAATGGTAGAGGTGGCGCCGTAGCACGGCCGTACATCGCGGTAGCGCGCCTGGCGCTTACCCCGGCGCAAGGGGTGATGGTCGAACACGGCGACGACCGGCAAATTCGCTGGCCGTACATGATTGGAAGCGCCAACCTGGGTGTCAATCAGGGCAATGGCGTCAACATCATCCCAGTTGATCTTGTCCACCTGGGTCAGGTGCATCTCCAGGTTGGCAACCAGGGCGCGGTTTTCTGCGCGGCCGATCATGCCGCCGTAGACGATGCCAGGGGTGATGTGGAGTCGGGCGCTCAGCACGGTCTGTAAGGCCCAGGCGCTGGCCAGCGCATCGGGGTCGGGGTCGTTGTGGGTCAGGATGACGAGCCGCTGGCTATTGTCGCACGCGTCGAGCAGCCGCTGCAGGCGGCGCTGCCCGCGTGGCATGTCGAACATGGGCAGCGGCTGCCCGCTGAACGGCATGACAAAACGCGGTGCTTCCAACGTGTCCGGCAGTTCAGTCATTGCAGGACCTCGACCCACTCGGCCTCGCCGATGCCGTTGCTGTCCAGCGCCACGCGCACGGCGCCATCGGCCTGCAGCAGCGTGTAGATGAGGTTTGATTTGCCAAACACCGGCGCCGCCCAGCGCTCGTTGCCTCGCTGCTCCAGGCGTACCGGCACGTAATCCTCGCGTCCTGTCACCGAAGCGATGGGGCGGGCCAGGCGCGCCATGACGATACGCCGCGGCGGTCCTTCTTCGCCCTGCAGCAGGCGCAGGGTCGGCGCGACCACCAGGTCGAAAATCACCATCGCGCTGACCGGGTTGCCGGGCAGTCCAAAAACCGGCTTGCCGTCGCAAACTGCCAGGATGGTGGGCTTGCCAGGGCGCACGCTGAGGCCATGCACCAGGATGCCGGGCTGTCCCAGGGCTGCTATCACTTCCGCGGTCATGTCGCGCACGCTGACCGAGCTGCCAGCCGAGATAACGACCACATCGGCCAGGGCAAACGCCTGGCGGGCCAGGGCGCTCAAGGCTCCAAGTTGATCGGGCGCAATGCCCATCAGGATCGGCTCGGCGCCGGCGCGATGAGTCAGCGCGGCCAGGGTGTAGCTGTTGATGTCCCGAATCTGACCAGGTCCTGGGGTCTGCGTGGGCGGCACCACTTCATCGCCCTGCGAGAGGATGGCCACGCGCGGCGGTTGCGCCACCGTCACCTGCGTGATGCCGACCGCCAGCAGTCCGCCCAGGTCGGCCGGGCGCAGGCGCCGGCCAGCGGCCAGCACGATCTCGCCCTGGCGCACATCTTCGCCGACCTGAATGACATTTTGACCGGGCGCCAGCGGGCGCAGGACTTCGATGGTGTGCGGGAAGTGCGGTGAGTGCGGTGAGATGGAAGATGGGTTGTCGGCCGCGACGGCCAGCGCGCGTGGCGGCTGCACCCTCTCGGTATGCTCAACCATCACGACCGCGTCGGCGCCTGGCGGGATCATGCCGCCGGTGTGTACGATGGTGCAGGCGCCGGAATCAATCGCCAGGCTGGCCGCTTGCCCCATGGCGGTTTCACCGATGACGCTGAGATAGGCGGGGAGGCTGGCCGAGGCGCCAAAGGTGTCCGCGGCCAACACCGCGTAGCCGTCCACCGTGGAGCGGGCGAAACTGGGCAGATCGTGCGGCGCAATGACGGTTTCGGCCAGCACGCGATCCAACGCCGCGGCCACTTCGATGGTTGCGGTCGTGATCCGGATCGGGAGATGTCGAAGGAAAAGCCGCCAGGCAGCGGCCGGCGTCTGCACGTTGAATAGTTCAGGCATGATTTTTTCGCGCTGGGGATCCGATCAGAAACCGGGTTTCTACGAGAAACCCGGTTTCTGACAGAAGCCCGGTTTCTCGCCGGGTTTCTGATTCGCTAACGACCGCCGTTGCTGGACAAGGCGGTCAGCACGATGATGACCAGGGCCGCCAGGAAGATCAGGACGAAGAGCAAGATCGCCGGCAGGAAAACGGCGACGAGCGCGCGTCCCCACTGGGTTTCTTCGCCAATGACCAGGCCGTCGGCGCCCACGCGCTGTTGCACCCAGCCCAGGCTGACAGCCGTCGCCTTGGTGTAGATGAGCCAGCCCCAGACGGTGGCAACGATACCGAGCAGGCTGCCCAAGCAGGGTACCAGCGCCAGGATGGTGAACAACTGCGGCACGCTGTAGAGCGGCGTGGTGGCGAGAAAATCGCGCAGACTGCCTTTGGCGCCCAACAGCAGCCGCGCCAGGAGCAAAACCCAGATGCCATAGCTCAGCCAGGCGCCAAGTCGCGCAAACGGCGATGATAACCATTGGCCCAGGGCCTCCAGGAAATGACTGATCGGCTGCGGCAGTGGAGTGGGCAACCCCACGATCCCTTCGACAATGCCCATGACGCTTTCGAACTGCTCGCGCACCAGGGACAAACCCCCTGCTGGGATGCCGCCAGCGTTCTGCATCTGTGCGAGCACCTGATCGAAGGTGTCGCGCACGCTCTGCATGTCAGCCGCCGGATTGCGGACCGCTTGCCACAGAAAGCTGAGGCTGCCGGCAATCAGGCTGACGACGATGAGGAGACCAATGGCATAGCGCATGCCATCCACATGATCACGGAAGCGCACAAAGGCGTCGGTCTTGAGCGTCAGGATGTCGCCCAGCAACTTGAGCCACTTGACACGACCAAAGCCGCGGTCAACGGCGCTGTTCATATCGGTTGTCATTGTGCTATCCCTCCGGCCACGAGGCCCATAAGCAGTGTGCTGAAGATGAAGCCAAGCACGGCGATGAGAATACCGAACAGGATGCCTGGCAGAAGCGTGGCCGCGACAGCACGCGGCCAACTCAAGCCATGCACGGTTTTGAGCGCCGTGTAGCGACAGAGCATGCGCCAGGTGCCGATGACACCGCCGACCACGACGAAGGGAATCACGGTGACCAGGCTCAGGAGCTGCGGCGCTTCGGCCAACGCTGTGGCGCCCAGGGTTTGACTCAGCGTGCCCTTGCCGCCCAACAGCCGTGCCACGACATGAGCGACGACGCCCCACAGGAGCCACAGCAGAATCATGGTGACAGGCAGGAGCACGAGATTGAGCGCGGCATTGCCGATGTCGGGGTAGCCGGCCAGGCGCGGGAAAATCTGCCAGCCGAGGTCATAGAACTGGTTGAACATGTCCAGCGCCTGCTGTCCGCCAGCCTGGAGCATCTGATCGAACCACGGCATACTGCGCAAGCCGTTCAACACGGTTTGTTTCATGGCTTGCAGGTCTGGCGTGGCTGCTCTGGCCAGCGCCGTGCCGACCAGGCTGAATAATGCGATGGCGACACTGATGACAACGACAATGAACAATCCCTCGACGAACGGATTGTCGTCGTCGCGCATGTCCTCGTATACGTCCTGTTCAAGGAACAGCGCTCGCCACGCCCAATGGAACGCACGTCTAACGAATGGCATTTACATCCTCCTTGTGCAAGTTGATTCCGACTGATCGAAATGAGACACGGGTGAGGCTACAGATGATATGATACTCCTTTTCATCAAAACCGAGAAGACAGCGCACGCTCCTGCGCAGCTAAAATGCGACACTGCGCAGATCAAAGCCCGCGCGCAGGTTGCTCATGGCGCGTTCCACGCCGGCCCGCGCCAGCTCCAGCAGGAACGCGTGGGTCAAATCGGCTGGCGGTTGCAGGCTGGCGGCCAGGTGGCGTGCCAGCGCGGCCGCGGCCAGGTCACCGGCCAGGGCCAACCAGGGCACCATGCCCAGCAAGCGACGGCGGTAGACGATGAAGCTGGTCGCGCTGAATTCGCGCGTCACCAGTTCTTGCAGCAGCATGTCAACCGTGGGAAAGGCTGGGCGGCGATTATCGAGCAGGCGTTCAGCCAGGTCATAGGCGGCCTCGCTGTGCGTAAACCAGGAGCTGAAGGCCCGATGATCGAGCAGTGCCCGCGACTGCTGGCGCAAGTTGGCAATGGCGAGATCGGCGGCCAGGGGCGGCAGATCAGGCGGCGGCGACCCGGGTTCGCCAAACTGCCAGATCAGTGGGTTGAGCAGCCGAAACTCATGCGGGATCGGCGTCTGCTGTTCGTAATTGGCCTGCACAGCGGCAGCTACCAGGCTGCGGCCATAATCGAAGGGGGCTTCGAGCAGGCGCAGGGGCTGTTCACTACGCGGAATGAGTAGTTCGCAGAAGGTACCGGCCAAGTGCGGCGCGGGGATGCGCACCGCAGGCATGCTGGCGTTGGCAAAGGACAAACGCACGCCGTTGGCATCACTAAGCAGCGCGCCCAGGAAGGTCACTTCGCCAGGTTTGTACAGACTGATGACCGGCGCGGGCGCCGGCGCAACAAACCAGACGGCCCGATAGCCATCGCCGTCAATGCCGCTGACAAGCGCACGCCAGCCGCGGCCGGGGGACGGTGCAGGTTCGGCGCTGACGCCGGCCAGCGTCAGCTTGCGCAGACTGCGTTCCACCAGGGCGCGCGAGGCCACCGATACCGTGGGCAGCAGGTGGCGCAGGGTCGTGATGGCTGCCGGCCGGCGGATGCGGCTCAGGGCATGCACGGCCTGCGCCGCCACGACATCGCGACTATCTTGCGCCAGCAGGCGCAAGAGCACCAGACGCTCCTCCGGTTCCATGGCGTCAAGGCTGTTGATGAGGTCGAGCACCACCTCCAGCGGTTGGGTTTCGAGCTGCTGCACATACTCGATGTAGACATACTCCGACTGCTGCGCGGCGATCAACATTTCGCGCACGGAGCTGAGCATGATGGCCCGCGGGTCGGAGAGGGTGGCGTACAGGGTTTCGTCAGGCTTCTGCCCCAGAAAGCGTTCCAGGATGGTGATCGCGGTGATGCGCACCTGGTCAGGCTGGCGCGTATCCTGGGCCAACGCGGCCAGGGCCTCGACGACCGGCGCACCGTCAGCCTGCAGCGCGGCCGCCACCTGCCCCAGGCCGCCCCGCATCTGCGGGTCATTGGTGCCGAGCATGGTCAGCAGGGTGGGCAGCACCTGGTTGCCCTGGCGGGCGATGTGGCGGGCGCGGGTACGCAGATCCAGTTCACCGTGCGCCTGGGTGAGCAGGCGTATCTCGGCCTCGATGCTCCGGCGGTCACGCAAGGTCGTGATGATGTTGTCTTGGTTGGAGGTCATGTCCGTCTTCGCTCAGAAACCTGGAACAGGTGGCCGATCAACTATACTGCAAGCGGGCACGAATTGCGCCTGTTTCCTTCGGCAGAAAAGTGAAATCTATTCCCGCTTGCAGTATATTTTGCCATGCTGCATCAGCAATGCGCTGCACTGTGCTACATTGCTACATTGCTACATTGCTACATTGCTACATTGCAACATTGCAACATTGCAGTGCATTGCACTACATTGCATTGCATTGTACCATGTCTGTCAGGGTGAACCAAACGCGCCCACGAGGGCCAAAGGGCCGATTGGCGCAAAGTGCCCGTTCGCGGTACACTGGGCCTATTGCCACCGTACGCCAACTTCGCGACAACAGAACACCCGATTCGCAGGTCTGACGCAGCGCCACCCTGGTGCAAGCGCAGACTCACCGGCGATGATCGCCCCCCGCTGAGATTTGGCGTTCTGGCGCGTGGCATCATGACCCCAGCAAACGCGGCGCCCACGCATCCCATCATTCCTAATTCTGTTCTTGCCTGTGATTCGAGGTTGCCTATGGACATCTCACGTCGTACCTTCCTGAAGACCGGGGCGTTAGCCGTGACCGGCGCTGCCCTGGCCGAGTTATCGCCAGCCCTGGCCGATGCGCCACCCTACCCACGGGTGCGCGCGATGCACCAACATGTGGACCTGCCGCGTCGCATCGGCACCACACCCGACTTGCCGCCTCTCAATGTGATTGCTCTCAACCGCCTGATGTTCGGCCCTCACCCCACGGATTGGGCCGCGTTCGAGGCGCTGGGCAGCACACCCACCGAACGCCTGACGAATTTCGTCGCCCAACAGCTCAACCCCGGCAGCCTGGACGACAGCGCCTGCGAGGCCCGCATCGCCGCGCAGGGCTTCACCACGCTCAACAAGACGCTACAACAACTGTGGCTCGATCACCGCGTCAACGCAGCCAACTACACCGTGCGCAGCCAGCCCTTCAACGAGGGGCGTCGCGTCACCTGGCTCAAGGCCGTCTACAGCAAACGCCAGTTGTTCGAGGTGCTGACCGACTTCTGGCACAATCATTTCAACATCTACGGCTGGCACTACGATGTCCTGCCGGTCTGGATTCACTATGACCGGGATGTCATCCGCGCCAATGTGCTGGGCAATTTCCGCACCTTCCTGGAATCGGTCGCGACCAGCACGGCCATGCTCTACTACCTGGACAACGTCTACAGCAGCAACGCCGGACCGAATGAAAACTGGGCGCGCGAGCTGTTCGAGCTGCACACCCTGGGCGCGGAGAACTATCTCGGCTCCATGCAGCAGACGCAGGTGCCCGGCTACCCCAACAACCCCATCGGCTACGTGGACAACGACGTGTACGAGTCCGCGCGGGCCTTCACCGGCTGGACTGTGCGCAACAGCTCCAGTTTCGGCAACACCGGCGAGTTCTTCACCTACCAACCCTGGCACGACCGCTTCCAAAAGACTGTACTGGGCCGCCACCTGCTCAACGATCGCCCGGCGCTGGAAGATGGCCGCGCAGTGCTCGATGCCGCGGCCGCGCATCCCGGCACCGCACGCCATGTCTGCACCAAACTGTGCCGCCGCTTGATTGCCGACGACCCGCCCCAGGCGGTCATAGACGCCGCGGTGGCAACCTGGACCACCCATCAACAGGCACCCGATCAACTCAAGCGGGTGGTCGAAACCATCGTTCTCTCCCCGGAGTTTGCCGATGCCTGGGGACAGAAGGTCAAACGACCGTTCGAGCTGACCGCTTCCATGCTGCGCGCCACCGCGGCCGAGTTCGTGCCCAACGATGACTTCTTCTGGACCTACGGGCTGATGGGGCAAAAATTGTTCGAATGGACCCCGCCCAACGGCTACCCGGACGTGCATGACATCTGGACCGGCACCAACGTCATGGTCTACCGCTGGAACATCGCCTACCACCTGGTAGCCGGCAACGTGGACAGCACCACGATTGACATCTTGGGGCAGATGCCGCCCGGCACGGTTACCTCGAACGCCATCACCGACTTCTGGATTCAGCGCATCCTCGGTCGTCCGCTGGATGCCGAAGACCGTTCCCGCCTGGTGGATTTCATCAGCCAGGGGCGCAACCCCGACCTGCCCCTGTCCGCCGAAGAGATCACCGAGCGCACCCCGCGGCTCGTGGAACTCATCATGAGAACGCCTGACTTTCAATGGCGATAGGAGCAAACATGGCACTCACACGACGAAATTTCCTGGCCGGCTGCTCGGCCGCCATTGCGGCCCTGGCCGGCGGACGTTTGACCAAGATGGCGTTTGCCAACCCGTACCGCCAACTGACCGATGAGGTTCTGGTAGTCATCTTCCTGCGCGGCGGCATGGACGGGCTCAGCCTGGTGGCGCCCTACAACGACCAGAACTACAACGACCTGCGCCCCAACATCCGCCTGCCCGCGCCCGGCAGCGGCGCCAACGCGGCGCTCGACCTGGACGGACAGTTCGGCTGCCATGCCCTGGCCGCGCCGCTGCGCGATCTGTATCAGCAGCAGAAACTGGCGGTAGTTCACGCCTGTGGATTGACCAGCGACACGCGCTCGCACTTCGATGCCATGGATTACATGGAGCGCGGCACGCCCGGCTCGCGCAGCGTGGCCTCCGGCTGGTTGACCCGGCACCTGGTCTCTGGCGGCGCCAGCGGTGCGCTGCCGGCCATTGCTGCCAGCTCGTTGCTGCCCGCATCGTTCCTGAGCAGTACGCAGGCCGTCGCGATGACCGACCCTGACGATTTCGGCCTGGATGGTCACTGGCGCTGGACGGACGGCCAGCGCCTGGCCATGCGTCACCTCTACAACGGCGATTCATGGCTGCATCAGGCCGGCGAACAGGCGCTCAACGCGCTCGATATCGTCGAAGTGGCGAATCCGGGCGATTATGTGCCGGAGTTCGGCGCCGTCTATCCCACCAACAGCTTTGGCACCGCGCTGATGACGATCGCCCAGATGATCAAACTGGACGTGGGTCTCACCGTGGCCGCCGCGGACTACGGCGGCTGGGACACGCATGAGTACCAGGGCGATGCCGGCGCCGGCTACTTCGCCGGGCAGATACAGACGCTCGCCAACGGCATGGCCGCGTTGTACACCGATCTGACCAACTACACGCAGCGGGTGACCATCGCAGTGATGAGCGAATTTGGCCGGCGCCTGCGTGAAAATGGCAACCGGGGCACCGATCATGGGCATGGCAACGTCATGCTTCTGCTCGGCGGTCATGTCAACGGCGGACAGGTCTACGCCGCGCCCTGGCCCGGTCTGGATCCGGCCAACCTGGACAACGGCACCGATCTTGCCATCACCACCGATTATCGCCGCATTCTGAGCGAGATACTGGTGCGCCGCATGGGCAATCCCAACCTGGGCGAGATTTTCCCCGGCTACCTGAACTACACCCCCCTCGGTGTCGTGCAAGGCCCGGATCTGCCGATCAACTTTGGGCCAACCCACGTGGAGCAGATGCAGAACGCGGTCAACTGCTTTGCCAATGGCGATGTCAGCGGCGCCTGTGCAACCTATGACCTGAACAACGACGGCCAGATGACCGTCGCGGATCTGCAAATTATGGCTGATCGCTGGACAATGACACCGTAGGAGGAAATGCCGTGAACGTGACACGCCGCCAATTCTTGCAGGATGGTTCCCTCGTCGTCGCCGGCAGCCTGCTGGCCGGCGTAGCGCCTGCGCCCTGGGTTGGGAAGACACCTCCCTTCCCCCGCGTGCAGCGCATGGCCGAGCGCCCCGATCTGCCGCTGCGCACCGACACCGCGCCAGAGCTGGCGCCGCTCAATGTCATCGTGCTCAACCGTCTCGGCTTCGGCGCGCGGCCCCCCGACTGGGCCGCCTACAATGCACTGGGCAGCACGCCGGCCGCGCGCTTCAGCGCGTACCTGGCGCAGCAGTTGAACCCGGCCGCCATTGCCGATGGCGACTGCGACCAGCGCCTGGCTGCGCAGAACTTCGTCACCCTCGCCAAGCCGCTCACTCAACTGTGGGCCGATCACACCCTGGCCGATGACTACGACACATTCTCCCTACCGTATCGGGAGACCGTTCAGGCCACCTGGATTCGGGCGCTCTACAGCAAACGTCAGTTCTTCGAGGTCCTGGCTGACTTCTGGCACAATCACTTCAACCTGTTTGGCTGGCATGATGGCGTGGTCTCCGTTTTCGTGCATTATGATCGCGATGTGATCCGTGCCAATGCACTGGGCAACTTCCGTCAGATGCTCGAAGCCGTAGCGACCAGCCCGGCCATGCTCTACTACCTCGACAATGCGTTCAGCTCGGATGACGGCCCCAATGAAAACTGGGCGCGTGAACTGTTCGAACTGCACACCCTGGGCGCCGAGAACTACCTCGGCCCCTTGGACCAGTCCGCGGTGCCCGGTTACAGCACTGGCAATCCCACGGCCTACGTTGATAATGACGTGTACGAAGCCGCCCGCGCCTTCACCGGCTGGCGGGTGCGCGATGACGACTATGACCCCGAGGTGGGTAACACAGGCGAGTTCTTCACCTACACGCCCTGGCACGATCGTTTCCAAAAGACAGTGCTCGGTCTCCATCTACGCAACGACCGGCCCGCGCTGGAGGATGGCCGCGCCGTGCTCGACGCCGTCGCCGGCCACCCGGCCACCGCGCGTTACCTCTGCACCAAGCTCTGTCGGCGCTTCATCGCAGACAACCCGCCGCAGGCCGTAATAGATGCCGCGGTCGCCGTTTGGACCGCCAACCAGCAGGCGCCGGATCAGATCAAGCGCGTGCTGCAGACCATTCTCACTTCCAACGAATTTGCCAACACCTGGGGCGAAAAGGTCAAACGGCCCTTCGAGTTCGTCGCGTCCGCGCTGCGCGCCGTGGATGCCGAGTGGGCCTGGAGCGATGGCTTTCAATGGACCTTTGCACAACTGGGGCAAGCGCTCTTCGAGTGGCCGCCGCCCAATGGCTATCCCGACCGGCACGAAGCCTGGACCGGCACCAATGTCATGCTCGGACGCTGGACGATCCTGACCTACTGCCTGGAAGGCTGGCTCGACGACATCTCCGCCGACCTGTTGAGCCAGATGCCGGGCAACATCCGCACACCGATCGCCATCTGCGACTTTTGGATTGCACGCCTGCTGGGTCGCGCCATGGGTACTGACGACCGCCAGGAGCTGATCGAGTTCGTGGCGCAGGGTCGCAATCCCGAATACGACCTTTCGCAGGAGCTGATTGACGAACGCGTGCCGCGCCTCGTCGAGTTGATCATCATGTTCCCCGATTTCCAGTGGCGTTGAGCGTAGCGCGCCAGGACTTCGCGGCTTGAACTCCTGGCTTCTCACACAAGGAGCACATCATGGCACTTTCGCGACGACAGTTTCTCACCGGCTGCTCCGCGGCCGTGGCGTCCCTGGCAGGCGGTCGCCTGACCCAGTTGGCGTTTGCCCGGCCAGGTTCGACGTCCAGCGACGAAATTCTGGTAGCGATCTTCTTGCGCGGCGGCGTAGATGGCTTGAGCCTGGTGGCGCCTTATGGCGATGCCAACTACAACGATCTGCGACCCAACATACGCCTGGCCGCGCCCGGCAGCGGACCGAATGCCGCCCTGGACCTGGATGGGCAGTTTGGCCTGCACCCGACGGCCGCGCCGCTGGCCGAGCTCTTTCAACAGCAGCACCTGGCCGTGGTTCACGCGGCCGGGCTGACCAGCGATACCCGTTCGCACTTCGACGCGATGGACTACATGGAGCGCGGCACCCCGGGCGCCAGAAACACGAACAGCGGCTGGCTCACGCGCCACCTGCTGAGCACCAACAGCAGCGGCCCCTTGCCGGTCATTGCGGTGGCGTCGTTGATCCCAGGCTCGCTGCTCGCCAGCCCGCTGGCCGTTGCCATCCCCGATCCGCGACGCTTTGGCCTGCCCGGCCACTGGTACTACCTGGACAGTCAGCGCCGCGCGCTGCGCCACGCCTACAACGGCGACACCTGGCTGCACGAGGCCGGTATGCAAACCCTGAACGCGCTGGATGTAGTGGAATCGGCAAATCCCGGCGACTATGAACCGGAATTCGGCGCCGTCTATCCGCAGAACGACTTTGGCGATGCGCTGATGACCGTCGCCCAGATGGTCAAACTGGGCCTGGGTCTGCAGGTAGCTACGGCTGACCTGGGCGGTTGGGATACGCACGAGAGCCAGGGCGATGAGGGGCAAGGTTACTTCGCGACCATGGTAGACTCATTGGCGCGTGGGCTGTATGCGTTGTATACTGATCTCACCAATTTCACCAATCGGCTGACCGTGGTGGTCATGAGCGAATTTGGCCGCCGCCTGCGTGAAAACGCCGATCATGGCACCGATCATGGCCATGGCAACGTCATGCTGGTGTTGGGCGGACACGTCAACGGCGGCACAGTCTACGCCAACCCCTGGCCAGGCCTGGAGCCAGGCGCGCTCGACCAGGGCACCGACCTGGCGATCACGACCGATTACCGCCGGGTGTTGAGCGAAATCCTGGTGCGCCGCCTGGCCAACCCGAACCTGGGGCAGGTCTTTCCCGGCTATACCGGCTACACCCCGTTCAACATCGTGCAGGGCGCCGACCTGCCGATCAACTACGGCGGCAGTGGGCGCGTCTATCTGCCATCGGTGTCCCGCTGAAAAGAGGTCCCCACCCCGTAGGTCACGCCTCCGGCGTGACGACGTCGTCGGCAAAAAAGACACCCCCGTCATTCAACCCGTTCAGGAGGTTCTTGCATGCGTAGATTCAGCTTAATCGTCACCCTCGCCCTTGTGCTGGTGACCGCAGGCGTGCTGCCCGCGGCAGCCACGCACCCCGCCAGCGCCCTGTCCCAGCCTGACTTTGCCGATGTGCGGGTCGCCCCGACCCTGCCGCACGGCTGCCAGGAAGGCGTGCTGCCCGGCGGCGCCCTATCGTTGATCTGCGTGCCCACCACGGGCTGGAACGGCGACCTGTTGATCTGGGCGCATGGCTACGTGGCGTTCAATGAACCGCTGGCCTTCTACAATCTGTACCTGGGCGAGACTTACCTGCCCGACCTGGTGCAGAGCCTGGGTTACGCCTTTGCCACCACCAGCTATCGCACCAATGGCCTGGCCATTGTCAGCGGCGTGGATGACGTGGTCGAGCTGATTGCGGCTTTTCCGGGAGTGGCCGGCCAGGCGCCGACCCACACCTACATGAGCGGCGCCTCGGAGGGCGGCATCGTCACCGCGCTGATGGCCGAACGGCATCCTGAGCTGCTCACCGGCGCGCTGTCAGCCTGCGGCCCCATTGGCGACTTCAAGAAACAGACCGACTACCTGGGCGATTTTCGTGTCCTGTTCGACTATTTCTTTCCCGCTGTGCTGCCCCCCTCGCCTATCGCTATTCCGCCAGCCGTCATTGACAACTGGCAGACCACCTACGTGCCAGCGATTACGCAGCAGGTGCGGGCCAATCCACGCCTGGCCCTGCAATTGATGAGCACCTCGCGCGCGGCCACCCAGTTGTTCAGCATGAGTTCGATGATCTCAACCACGGTCAACGTGCTGTGGTACAACGCCTTTGCCACCAATGACGCGCGCGATAAGTTGGGCGGCAATCCGTTTGGCAACCGCACGCGCCTCTACCGCGGCTCCTTGAACGACCCACTGCTCAATCAGCGCGTGCAGCGCTTCCGCGCCGCCCCGGTTGCGTTGGCGGCGTTGAATGCGTATCAAACCACCGGTCGCTTGACAGTGCCGATGGTGACGTTGCACACCACGGGCGATGAAGTGATCCCCTTCTGGCATCAGTTCTTGTACCGCGACAAGGTACAAACCAGTGGGCGGGGACAGTTGGTGCAGATGCCCATCTTTCGCTATGGACACTGCAATTTCACGGGCGACGAAGCCCTGGCGGCCTTTGCTATCTTGATTTTCATCTCCACGGGTGAGGCAATCCCAGGTCTGCCGGAGCATTTCGACCCGGCGCAGATCGAGCGCGACTTCCAGCAGGCGGCGCGCCTGACAGATGCCGTTCATCCCCCCGATTGAACCGAGAGGGATTCATCGCCTTCGCATATCTCCTTCACAACATCTCCACATCTGCGGGTTATCATGAGACCAGATGAGACGAGAGACAGACCGGTCAGGCAGCAAGGAAATGCAGAGCATCGGACCGGCATCCAGGTCTCGGAGCATCAAGGTAGCAGACTAACACAGAAATGGAGACACGAATTACGATGAATACCAAACGACTTTTCGTCGTGGCCGCCCTGGTGGCGGTGATGGCAACCCTGGTTGTAGCCGGGGCGGCGATGGCACAAACAGTAACCCCGCCGGCGCCGGGCGCCGGCAACGGCTACGGTGTGGGCCGCATGGGCGGCATGATGGGCGGCGCGGGAATGCGCGGCGCCTGGGGCGGGCCTGACAACTCTGCCCTGGTCGTGGTGGCAGATGTCCTTGACATGGAACGCACCGATCTGATTGCTGAACTGCAAGATGGCCCCAAGAGTGTGGCGCAGGTGGCCGCAGCGCACAATGTGGCGCTCGATACGATTGTGGACGCCGTTCTGGCGCCCCGCGCCGAGCACCTGGCTGACCTGGTGACGGCAGGCACGATCACGCAGGCGCAGGCCGACCAGATGTTGGTGACGATGCGTGCCCAGGTGCAGTCCATGTTCAACCAGCCGTTCGCGCCGCGAGGCGCAGGTAATGGCGCCGGTTGGACCGATGCCGACGGCGACGGCGCGTGTGACAACCTCGACGGAACGCCGGCCGCCGGTCGCATGGGCGGACGCGCAGGAGGCCGCATGGGCCGCTGGCAGCAACGGTAAAACACTCCTCGATGACTCGATGAGATGATGAGATGATGAGATAGCACTCGAAGCGACGCACCCCCCCGGTGCGTCGCTTCTGTTTTTGTCTCATCCTGCTCATCTTGCCCACTTGCCTAAATCGGTCATGCGTGTTAGTGTTGACTGCAGCGAGGAGCTGCCAGCATGGACGCATTGACCGGCACAATCGAACGAGTCACCTACCACAATGAAGAGAACGGCTACACCGTCGCGCAGTTGGCGCCGGAGGGCAAGGACTACACCGTGCCGGTAGTGGGCAACATGCTCGGCATCAACGTGGGTGAATACGTTGAACTGCGCGGCCAGTGGACGGCGCATCCGCAGTATGGGCGCCAGTTCAAGGCCGATAGCTTCAAGCTCAAGCTGCCGGCCACGGCGGTTGGCATCGAAAAATACCTCGGTTCGGGGCTGATCAAAGGCGTGGGGCCGGTGACCGCCAAACGCATCGTGCGCCTGTTTGGTGCGCAAAGCCTGCAGGTGATTGATGAGGAGCCGCAGCGCCTGCGCACCGTTCTCGGCGTTGGCCCCAAACGTGCCAGCCTGATCCAGGATGCCTGGCGCCAACAGCGCGCCATTCGCGAGGTCATGTTCTTCTTGCAGGAGCACAGCGTCAGCACCGGCCTGGCGGTCAAGATCTACAAGCAGTACGGGGACGGTGCCGTAGGCATCGTGCGGAATGACCCCTACCGGCTGGCCCGCGACATCCACGGCATCGGCTTCATCACGGCCGACAAGATCGCGCAAGCCCTGGGGCTGGCTCTCGATGCGCCCGAACGGGTAGCGGCCGGTGTGGCCCATGTCCTGGGCGAGCAGGCTGATGATGGCCATGTCTATGTTCCCCAAACGATCCTGGTGATGCAGGCGGCCGAGATGCTGGCCGTGCCGAGCACCCTGGTGGTCAACGCGATCGAGCAGTTGCGCCAGGAGGAAGCGGTTCATGTCGAGCGCATCCTCATGGCGCCGGCCTCTGAGCGCCGCCCTCCCGCCTCGCCGGCGCTCGTGTATGAAGTGGTCACCGCCAGCGCTGACCCCGCGGCGGCCTCCGTCCCTGAGGCTGAGCTGACGGCGCCCGCCCTACTGGCCGAGGAACGCGCCGTCTACCTGGTGCCCTTCTATCGCGGTGAGATTGGCGTGGCTGGCCGTTTGCGGCGCTTGTGCGACGGGCGAAGCGACTGCCTGGCGCTCTTCCAGCGCTTCGATTGGGATGCGGCCTTTGCGGCCGTGCAGCAGGAGACCGGGTTGGCGCTGGCGCCGGCGCAGCGCGAGGCCGTGCAGGCCAGCCTGACGCAACCGTTGGTGGTACTGACCGGCGGGCCGGGCACCGGCAAGACCTTCACCGTGCAGACGATCATCCGCCTGCTGGAGGCCTCCGGCCACACCTACGCCCTGGCCTCACCCACGGGGCGCGCGGCCAAGCGGCTGAGTGAAACCACCGGCCGGCCGGCCAAGACCATCCACCGCCTGCTGGAATTCAAGCCGAGCGGGGGGGTGACGTTTCAGATCAACGAAAACAACCCGCTTGAGGTTGATATCTTGGTTGTAGATGAAGCGTCCATGCTCGACCTGCTTCTGATGAATCACCTGCTCAAGGCCGTGCCGCCGGGTGCGCATCTGCTGCTGGTGGGTGATGTGGATCAACTGCCCAGCGTCGGCGCCGGCAGTGTGCTCAAAGACATCATCGAATCGGGAACGGCGACGGTGGTGCGCCTGCAGACGATCTTCCGCCAGGCAGCCGGCAGCTTCATCGTGGAGAACGCACACCGCATCAACCGCGGACAGATGCCGGAGTGGCAGCCGGCTCAGTCGCAGGACTTTTTTCTGTTCAAGGTGGACGATGCCGAACAGGCAGCCAACCTGGTGGTGGAGATCGTGGCCGAGCGCATCCCGCGGCGTTTTGGCGTGCCAGCCGCCGATGTGCAAGTGCTCACTCCGATGCACCGCGGGGTGGCGGGGGTAGCCAACCTGAACCTGCTGTTGCAAGCACGGCTGAATCCACCAGACGCTGCCAAGCCCGAACGGCGCCTGGGCGGGCACATTTTCCGCGTCGGCGACCGGGTGATGCAGACGCGCAACAACTACAACAAGGATGTCTTCAACGGCGACCTGGGCGAGATCGTGCGCCTGGATGGGATCGAGCAGGTGCTGACGGTGCGCAGCGAGGGCCGGGAGATTGACTACAGTTTTCTGGAACTGGATGAGCTGACTCATGCCTACGCCATCAGTGTGCATAAGGCGCAGGGGTCCGAATACCCGGCGGTAGTGCTGCCCTTGCTGACGCAACACTACATGATGTTGCAGCGCAATCTGCTCTACACCGCGGTCACCCGTGCGCGACGCCTGGTGGTTTTGGTCGGCATGCCGCGGGCTATTGCCATCGCCGTCAACAACAACAAGATCGCCGAACGCTATACGGGTTTGGCGGCGCGGCTGCAGTAGTTGGAGATTGGAGATTGGAGATTGGAGATTGGAGAAAGAAGAAGCCGTGGCTTTGCAGCCACGGCTTCGTGTGGGCGATAGAGGGCTCGAACCTCCGACCTCGTCGATGTCAACGACGCGCTCTAACCAACTGAGCTAACCGCCCGTACCGGTGTAATTATAAGCAACTACACCGACTTGGCAAATTCAGGGCTGGTTTACGCGGGCACGGGAAAGCGGCAGGCGAATTCGATCACGTCCCGATGCACGCGCTCGATCACGGCCGGGTCTTCGACGTGATGGACGATTTCGCCGATCCAACGCCCAACCTGGTGCATATCATCTGGCCCAAAGCCGCGAGTGGTGGCGGCCGGTGTGCCCAGGCGGATGCCGCTGGCCGTCAGAGGCGGCTTGGGGTCGAAGGGGATCATGTTCTTGTTGGTATGAATGCCAGCCGCGTCCAGCGCCTTTTCCGCGGCCTTACCGGTAACGCCGGCCGGCGTCATGTCCACCAGCATCAGGTGATTGTCGGTGCCGCCGCTGACCAGGCGCAGGCCCTGGCGCACCAGTTCCGCGGCCAGCGCCTGCGCATTGTCCAGGGTGCGCTGCTGATAGGCCTTGAAGTCGGGCTGTGTCGCTTCGTGGAAGGCCACCGCTTTGGCCGCGATGATGTGCATCAGCGGGCCACCCTGGATGCCAGGAAAGACCGCTTTGTCAATGGCTTTGGCCCATTCTTCCCTGCACAGGATCAACCCGGCGCGTGGGCCGCGCAGGGTCTTGTGTGTGGTACTGGTGACGACATCGCAGTAAGGCACCGGATCAGGGTGCAGGTCAGCGGCAATCAGGCCGGCCACGTGCGCCATGTCCATCATCAGGCGGGCGCCCACCGCATCGGCAATGGCGCGCAGGCGGGGAAAGTCAAAATGGCGCGGATAGGCGCTGGCGCCGACAACGATCAGCTTGGGGTGATGCTCATGAGCCAGCGCTTCCAACTCGTCGTAATCAAGGCGCTCCGTTTGCTGATGCACCCCGTAATGCTTGAAGTTGTAGAGCTTGCCTGATTGATTCAGATGAAAACCGTGGGTCAGGTGCCCGCCGTGGTCAAGTTTCAGACCCAGCACCACGTCGCCCAGTTCGAGCAACGCCATGTAGGCTGCGGCATTGGCCTGTGCGCCGGAGTGAGGCTGCACATTGGCATGTTCGGCGCCAAACAGCTCTTTGGCGCGATCCATGGCGAGTTGTTCGACGACATCCACAAATTCACAGCCGCCGTAATAACGCCGGCCAGGATAGCCTTCAGCGTATTTGTTGGTCAGCACCGAACCCATGGCGGCCAGGACGGCAGGGCTGACATAGTTTTCTGAGGCAATCAGTTCGATGCCGGCCGTCTGTCGCGCGCGTTCTTTTTCAATGGCGGCATAGATGACTGGATCAGTTGCGGCCAGGGCATAGCGTGGGTCTGGAAGCTCAACCCAGGGGGTCAGGCGCTCCAGCGCGGAAAGATCAGACATACGAGGAAAACCTCCTGCAAAACGCAACATCGCGTGAAATATCGTAACCTGTAGTCAGCATACCACCGCCTAAATTTTTTGTCAAAGGCTATGCTGGGGTCACAGTAGCGTTGGTTTTACGCGGGCCGTTGCTGAGCCTGGCGGCAAAATGCTTGACATCCAGTGTTGACTGTGGTATCTTAACGTTGCAATAAAATATAAGTTACTTTGACCCATTCAGTCACTGTCCACAAACAACATCGGTGGATAACCGGGTGCTTGGATGAGTCAAACCACCAACTTATAAACGGACCGTGACCTACCATGCACAACGTGATTGGACATGACTGGGCTGTACAATGGTTGCGCGAGACGTTGGTCAACGACCAGGTGCGACATGCCTACTGTATCACCGGCCCGGCCAACGTCGGCAAGATGACGCTGGCGCTCGGGTTTGGCCGCGCCCTACTCTGCACAGCCGCGGACCCTGCGAGGCGACCGTGCGAGGCCTGTGCCGCGTGCCACAAGACGGCCGGCGGTTTTCATCCCGATCTGCGCGTGATCGCGCCCCCGGCCGATGCCAGCGCGCTCAGCGTGGAGATGATGCGCGAGAGCGTGGTGCGTGAGGCGGCCTTGTCGCCGCTCGTAGGCCAACGCAAGGTGTTCATCATCGCACAGATGCACCTGGCCACAACGGCTGCTGCCAATGCGCTGCTCAAAACGTTGGAAGAACCGCCCGCCGCGGTGGTCATCATCCTGTTGAGTGATCGGGGCGACGCGCTCCTGCCCACCCTCGTTTCGCGCTGCCAGGTGGTCAGTTTGCGACCGGCGCCCCAGGCATTGATCGAGCAGCATTTGCGCACGCACCATGATCTGACGGCCGCGGAGGCAACCCTGCTGGCACGTTTGAGCAACGGGCGCCTGGGGTATGCCAAACAGATGGCGGCTGATCGTGCGGCGTGGGAGCAGCGCCGCCAGCAGCTCGATGACCTGGCTGGCCTGTTGACGGCCAGCCGCGTGGACCGCCTGACCTACGCGGCCAACCTGGCCGGCCATGCGGACCTGGTGGCCGCGACGCTGCACACTTGGCAAAGTTGGTGGCGCGATGTGTGGCTTTGTCAGCACGGCGCCGCCGCGCATGCCATCAACGTGGATCGAACGGCGTTGTTGACCGCACAGGCGCAGCGCCTGTCGGCTGCGCAGACGCGCGCCAGCCTGCAGATGGTGCGTCGCACCGCACAATTGCTGGACAGTAATGTCAACGTGCGCCTGGCGCTTGATGTCTTGCTGCTGCGCCTGCCACGTCTGCTAATCCATTAGATGACCCGGTCGCGAGACTTGCAGGCTGGGTCAGGGTATCCATCATAGGGAGAGGTTTCTATGCCAACGATCGTTGGTGTCAGTTTTCGGCCGGTGACCAAAGTCTACTACTTCGACCCTGCGCGTTTTCTGGACTTACGGCCAGGTGAATATGTGGTGGTAGACACGGCACGGGGCCGTGAGGTTGGCTGTGTGAGCCTGCCCCCGGGTGATATGCCGGCCAGTGAGGTGAGCGGGGGCTTGAAGCAGGTGGTACGCCGGGCCACAGCCTGGGACATGGTGGAGCGAGAGCTTTACCGCCAGCGTGAGGCCGAGGCGCTGACGCGTGCGCGGCAGCAGGCCACCGAGCACCGCCTGCCGATCAAGGTGGTGCGCACCGAATATAACTTCGACGGCGGGCGCCTGGTCATCTACTTCACAGCGGACAAGCGGGTGGATTTCCGTGCCCTAGTGCGCGACCTGGCGCGTGTCTTCCGCTGTCGTATCGAGATGCGGCAGATTGGCGTGCGTGACCAGGCCAAATTCCTGGATGGTGTGGGCAAATGCGGTCGGCGCTTGTGCTGTTCATCCTGGCTGCGTGAGTTCGCGCCGGTTTCGATCAAGATGGCGAAATCGCAAAATCTGCCGTTGAACCCGACGGAGATTTCCGGCGTTTGCGGGCGCTTGCTGTGCTGCCTGTCCTATGAAAATGACCTTTATGAGGAGGCGCGGGCCGAGCTGCCCAAGGTGGGGAGCACCATCCTGAGTAAACAGGGTGTGGGCAAGGTGCGCAAACTCAACCCGTTGCAGCGCACCATGTTCGTGCAGATGGAGGACGAATCGCTGGTTGAAGTGACCGTGGATGACATTCTGGAAAATCGAGGCAAGGAACAATCACGCACCTGTGGCACCTGCGGCGGCTGCTCAGTCAAGCGTAAGGCAACTTCTGCAGGGCACGCGTCGGATGCCCTGGACGACGAAGATGTCCGCGAACTGGAGATGCTGACTTAGGAACGACGGCTTTTTGTGACTGCCAGAAAAAAAGCGGGAGAGAGGACAGTCCTCTCTCCCGCTTCCTTTGGGTTCGCAAAAATATAACTTCCCGTGTTTCTCAGCGTTTTCCCGGCAAAATACAGGAGTTAAATTCTTTTGCGAACCCCTAACATCCTCCTCTTGGCTCGACAGTGAGTCGCATGGCGGTGCGCTCCTGCCCCTGGATTTCGATTTCGGTGAACGACGGAATACAGATGATGTCAATTCCATCCTGGGCCAGGTAACCCTTGGCGATGGCAATGGCCTTGATGGCCTGATTCACGGCACTGGCGCCGACGGCTTGTACCTCGGCACGACTTGCGTCTCGAACCACGCCGGCGATTGCCCCGGCCACCGCTGGGGAGCGGGATTGCGCTGAAACTTTGATGATGTCCATGGTCGCGTTACCTCCGTGCATACTCAAACCCTTCGATGATGTATTGATGCGACATCTGGCAGGGGCAAGCATCACCACGATCAGCGAGATCGTGCATGAGAGGGCTGCGGCGCCCCGTGCCGAGATGCTTAGTTCATGACGCAGGGTGGTACGCAAGGATGCGCTTGTCGTGGCGGCAGTTTGGAGTGGGCAAAAGAAAGACTTCCGAAGTCTCGAAGACTTCGGAAGTCTGAGGTTCGATATTACTTGGCGTAGTCTATAGCACGCATCTCGCGGATGACAGTAATCTTGATCTGGCCGGGGTATTCCAGGTTGTCTTCGACCTTCTTGGCAATGTCGCGTGATAGTTTGATGGCGGCCATGTCGTCCGTCGCATCGGGGCGCACGACCACGCGAATTTCGCGACCGGCCTGGATGGCAAACGATTCGGAAACGCCGCCGAAGGAATTGGCGATATCCTCCAGGGCGGTCAGGCGTTTGACATAAGTTTCGAGAGCTTCACGGCGGGCACCGGGGCGAGCGCCGGAAATGGCGTCGGCGGTAGCCACGATGATCGTTTCCAGGTTTTCGGCATCCACCTCATGGTGGTGGGCCGCGATGCAGTTGACCGCCTTTGGCGGCACGCCGTAGCGCTTGGCAATCTCTGCGCCCACCTGCGCGTGCGGGCCTTCCACCTCGTGGCTGACCGCTTTGCCCAGGTCATGCAGCAGACCGCCCATCTTGGCGGTCTTGACATCCGCGCCCAGTTCAGTGGCAATCATACCGGCCAGGTGTGACGTTTCGATGGCATGGTAATACTGATTCTGACCGTAGCTCGTGCGGAACTTGAGGCGCCCCACCAGCTTGAGAATCTCCGGGTGCAGCCCTTGCAGCCCGGTTTCGATGGCAGCTTGATCGCCCGCTTCGCGCATGGCGCGCTCCACCTCTTCGCGTGCCTTTTCGACTTCCTTCTCGATGCGGGTGGGATGGATGCGCCCATCTTGCACCAGTTTGGTCAACGCCAGGCGGGCCACTTCACGGCGCACCGGATCGAAGCTGGAGATGATGATGGCTTCCGGCGTATCATCCACCACCAGGTCAACGCCGGTGGCGGCTTCGATGGCGCGGATATTGCGCCCCTGGCGGCCAATGATGCGTCCCTTCATCTCGTCGGTGGGCAGCGCCACGGACGACACGGTGGATTCCGAAACCTGATCTGAGGCCAGGCGCTCCATCGCCATGATGATCACACGGCGGGCGCGGCGCTCGGCCTCGTCGGTGGCTTCGGCCTCCACGGCCCGGATGACTTTCGCCATATCCTGACGCGTGTCTTCTTCGACGCTTTTGAGCAGGAGCTGCTTGGCTTCTTCCTGCGTCAGGGCGGAGATGCGTTCCAACTCGGCCACATGCTGGCCTTCCATTTTCTCCAGGTCTTTGACGCGCTTGTCAACCGTGCTCTGGCGCTGGTTCAGGCGTTTTTCACGCAGCTCAACCTGTTCGTTGCGCCGGTCCAACTGTTCTTGCCGCTTATCGACGCGTTCTTCCAGGCGCTGCAGATCGCGGCGCCGGCGCTCCAAATCCCGTTCCGTTTCCTCACGTAGCTGGATGACCTCGTCTTTCCCTTTGAGAACAAGCTCCTTGCCGTGGGCCTCTGCCTCGCTGACAATCTGGGTGGCGCGTATTTCCGCCGATTGAATGGTTGCTTCGGTCTTTTTCTTGTGCTGATCGAAGCCGACGAAATAACCAATACCGACACCCATTATCAGGAGTACGATCCCTAACAGGATGACTACTCCGGGTTCCATACAGATTTGTCCTTTCTAGCCTGTTCGATCGCCTGATAAGGGCCGATCGCACTATTCGTTTTCTTCCTCAAGTGGCTCAACGGTACCTGCGCCGTCAACCTCATGCAGCAGGCGATTAACCGTCTTCTGAATAATATCATAATCAAATCCGCGACGCGCCAGGAAGGCTTGCACCTTCTGGCGAAACGCCCTATCGTCCAATGTGCGCCAGCGCGCCGCGGGTTTGCTCACGGCAGCGTAGGCGTCCTCATCGGCGGCCAGGCCGGCGAGGGCGTCTGCAATGATCTCCGGGGACACGCCTTTGCTGCGCAGCTCATACTGGAGCGCGCGTGCGCCTTTGGGACGCAGCGTATGGCGGCTGCTAACCCAGGCACGGGCAAAGGACTCGTCGTTCAGGTAACCCAGCCGATACAAACGCTCGATCAGTTGATCGGTGGCCGTGGCGTCCAGCCCCTTGCCTGCCAGGTAGCGGCGAACCTCGGCCTCGCTGCGCGGGCGATAACTCAGGAACTTCAGGGTCAGATCCCATGCGTGTTCTTGCGCATCGGCTGCGCGCAACGCGTCAATTTCCTGCTCATGCAGGGTTTGCCCAATCTGCAACGGTGCTGCCAGGATGGCGGTCAACGCAAACGCATATGCCCCATCCAGAAAGACATTGACACGGTCATGCGCTGTTTTCTGGAACACCAGGGCCGTAATCGTCTTTGCTTTCACGGTCTTCGAACCTCTGCGCCAACAAAAATAGCTGTGGCTCATCCACAGCTATGGCTACGCCGATCGGCATCTCTCATCTTGAGGCGGATAAAAACGAAATGGCCTCTGCCGGCCATACGCGTATGGCCAACGCATCGGTACACAAGGCCGCTTGTATTTTCGAACGCACTCAAGCAACAGGGACTACTGGCTTTCCCAACAACGAACGATCATGGTGCAGACCATGGTTGCATCATGTCCTGTAGGGCGTTGATCCAAAAAGCGAAAGAAACGGGTCACAAAGTCCCTGAATACGGACGAAAGCATGCAAAATTGACGAACCAGCCAGCCCCGTTGCGACGGTCATCGGCGGCTGGCGAATAGGCTGTGGTGTCACGCGGCCAGGCAGGTTGTCCGGCAAAGACCTGCGCCTGGCGTTTTGTCAGGCTGGAGATAGCTGTGTCCAGCGCTTTGCGTCGGTTGTCGCTTGTCACAGATTGTTTAGACGTTGACAATACCAGCCAACGTTCAATCCGGACCTTATTTTACAGAAGTACCAGATGGTCAACATAGTTTACACGATACGACGCAAAAAATCAAGTTGTCTGCATATGCTAAGGTTGGACGGTCACAGATAGTCGCGCAGCTTGCGGCTGCGGCTGGGATGACGTAGCCGCCCCAGGGCTTGCGATTCAATCTGACGGACGCGTTCGCGCGTCACGCCGAACTTGCGCCCCACCTCTTCCAGGGTGTAGTTATAGCCGTCTACCAGGCCAAAGCGCAGTTGCAGGATGCGCACCTCGCGCGGCGTCAGGGTATCCAAAACCTCATTGAGAACATCACGCAGTTGTTGGCGTGAGGCTGTGAACGCGGGCGAGGCCACTTCTTCGTCTTCGATAAAATCGGTGAGCGACGCATCGTCCTCTTCGTGAATGGTCATCTCCAGGCTCAACGGGCGCTCGGCCACCTGCATCACCTGTTTCACCTTGGTGGGCGCCATGTCCAACTCGGCTCCAATCTCCTCCGGGGACGGATCATGGCCCAGTTGCTGCGTCAGATCATGAGCGGTGCGGGTGACGCGGTTGATCTGTTCATACATGTGGACAGGGACGCGGATGGTGCGCCCCTGGTCGGCAATGGCGCGAGTCACCGCCTGCCGAATCCACCAGGTGGCATAGGTAGAGAATTTGTAGCCGAGGTGGTGGTCGAACTTCTTGACGGCACGAATGAGGCCGATGTTGCCCTCTTGAATCAAGTCCAGGAACGGCACACCGCGCCCGACATATTTTTTCGCGACGCTGACGACGAGCCGCGAGTTCGCCTTGATCAGGCAATCCTGGGCTCGCACGCCGTCAAACATGAGGTGCATCAGCTCTTCACGGCGCACCGATTCACATGGGCTGATGCCATATTCGCAACGGGCCAGGTATCCTTGTTCGATGCGCTGGGCATAATCAACTTCCTCTTCGGCGGTGAGGAGTCGCACGCGCCCAATTTCCTTGAGATAGAGGCTGATGGAATCTTCGGTTTCGGAGTGTGATAGACCGGGCAGGTCGTTGTCATCCATGTCATTGTCGTCAAGCGCCTTGTGTGAGGAGGGGCGCCTGCGCATGGGTGCCAGCGATAGTTCGTACATCATCTGCTCGTCGGCGTCGAGTTCTTCTGTCTCGACGCCGGTCTCGCGTCCGGTTCTGTCCGGCGCGCGTCCGAGAGTGACAAGCGACTCGTCTCTGAGCAGACTGAGCGCGGCAAGCGGCTTGTTTGTACCAATTCTCATCTCGTTCACCGGTGCGTTCCTCCCTTGTCTCGGTGCAAAACCACAAGTGATGCGGCGACAAACCGACAACATCAAAGTTTATGACCCACAAAAACGGGAGATCGCTTTGCCAAAGTACGGCTCGCAATGACGCCCACGTAGATTATTTATGGTGAATAAACTCTATCTTACATCGTGTGCATTTATAACAGATGAGACAACCGTTGTAAATGATTTGGCGCAGGGCCAGTAGTATGATTTTCCTGAAAATTGACAAATGCCGGCAGACAGGCTCAAAAAAAGGATTTGACACACCTGCTTGATTATGCTATAGTCGCTTGGCTAAACATCGGTTCGTTCAAGAATTGAGTTACATATTTCTGAGGAGGGCGCAATTAGCAGTAAACTGCAGCTACGTGTCAACGAGATGATTCGCACCCGCGAAGTGCGGGTTGTAGATGATGAAGGTAAGCAACTGGGTGTTTTGCAGGTACGCGACGCCTTGATCCTGGCTCGGCAAAAGGGCCTGGATCTGGTGGAGGTCGCTCCTAATTCTATACCGCCGGTCTGCCGCTTGATGGATTTTGGCAAGTATCAGTACGAACGAGCCAAGAAAGAACGTGATGCCCGCAAATCCCAAAAGCAGATCGAGGTCAAAGAGCTACGCTTGCGTCCTAAGACCGGCGAACACGATGTGGCCTTCAAGATCCGTGATGCCCGCCGCTTTATCAGTGAGGGCAATAAGGTCAAGATTCGTATTCGTTTCCGTGGACGTGAGATTACTCATCCAGAAGTGGCCAGAGAAATGCTCGATCGCGTAGCGCAGGAGCTGGGCGACATTGCCGCCATTGAACAAGCACCGTCAATGGAAGGAACCAGCCTGCTGATGATTCTGATGCCCAGGGAAAGTTAAACCGCCCGGCCGGCAAAAGTGGCCGCGGATGCAACAGCCGCTGATCACAAGCAGAGCAAGACGGGTCACACAGGGCTGACCTGACACCGCTCTGCTTGTGTGTGCAAATGGGAAGATGAAACGAAGAGAGATTAAGGGAGAGTTCGTATGCCAAAGTTGAAGACGCATAAATCAACAGCCAAGCGTTTCCGTTTTTCGGGAAGCGGCAAGCTCTTGCGTCGCATTCAGGGGCAAGGGCACCTCAAGCGCAAGAAGTCGCCGAGCCTGAAGAGTGATTACGGCGACACCGTCACGGTCAAAGCGACTGCTTTCATCAAGCGGGTCAAGAAGTTGGCTCCATACCTGCAACACAAATAAGGGCTTGTCAAAAACAGATTCCCGCTTCTGTCCCGGCAGAACACGGACACAAGAATAGAAAGTTGTTTCTTGACAGGTCATAAGTAACACCTAAATCATGATATGGGGTGGCCAGTACGAAGTGCTATGTGACCCCAGGCCATAGCCGCCATCCGAGGAGAAAGTAATGTCACGAGTAAAACGAGGCGTCCCGGCCAGGCAGCGACACAAGAAGATTCTGAAGATGATGAAAGGCCAGTTTGGCACACGTCATCGCCTTTTCCGTCGCGCCAATGAGGCAATGCTCAAGTCGTTGTTCTATGCCACACGCGACCGCCGCAACCGTAAGCGTCAATTCCGCGCCTTGTGGATCACACGCATCAACGCGGCTGCCCGCCAAAACGGTTTGTCCTACAGTCGCTTTGTCTACGGTCTGCAAAAGGCCGGGGTGGACATTGACCGCAAGATGATGGCCGAGCTGGCCGTCCGCGATGCAAGCGTCTTTGCTCGCCTGGTTGATGTTGCCAAACAGTCTCTCTAACATCTGTTTCCCATCTTCAAGTCAACACCGCGCCAGTGCAATACCTGGCGCGGTGTTTTTGCAGCAGGCGCCTGCCCCCCGCGGTTCACGCCCCCGGTCGGAGGCCTGAGAAAGCTTCGTATGGTGATCACCAGTTCGAGTAATGCGCGCGTGAAGCTGATACGGGCCTTGCTGCAGGAGCGCAGGTCACGCGAGGAGGCGCAGCAGTGGTGCCTGGAAGGCGTGCGCCTGCTCGAAGAAGCCCTGGACGCCCATCTGCCCCTACAGTTTGTTCTCTACGCACCCGCCCGTCTGACCAATCCACGCGCCGCGGCGCTGCTCACACGGCTGCGTGCCCAACAGGTCGTGTGCGAAGAGACCCACACGCAGGTGCTGGATGCCATCAGCGGCACGACCACCTCGCCGGGCATCATGGCGGTGGCGTCCTGGCCGCAAGTCCGGCCATTTCCGGCCGCCGGCCTGCTGCTGGTGCTGGACGCGCTCAGTGATCCGGGTAACCTGGGCACAATCCTGCGCACGGCCCTGGCCGCGGGCTGTGCCGGCGTGCTGCTGGCGCCTGGCTCGGTGGATATCTACAACCCGAAGGTGGTGCGCGCGGCCATGGGCGCGCATCTGTACCTGCCGGTGCGCAGCGTGGAGACGTGGGCGGATATGGCCGCCGCGGTCACCGGTCGCCAGGTTTGGCTGGCGGATGCACACGGCGACACGCTGTATGATGCCGTGGATTGGCGCCTGCCCACCGCGCTGATCATTGGCAATGAAGGAGCGGGCGCCAGTGCCGACGCACGGCGCCTGGCCGTGGGTACGGTGACGATTCCGATCGCGCAAGCTGAGTCGCTAAACGCTGCCGTGGCCGCGGCCGTTTTTTGCTTCGAGTCCGCCCGCCAACGGCGACAAAGCGATCACAGGCGTCCGCCGCCAGGATGATTAGTTCCCGCCCAGCAGGTTACCCAGGTTGATGTTCGTCCCCCCGCTGCTGCCGCGACCACCCACCTGCGGCATGAACTGCGCGACCTTGCCCGCCAACTTGGACATGGGCATCGTCTGCAGCCTTGTGCGCACTTTGCTTTGCACGCGTTCATGAATACGAATGAATCTGGCGCAAGTTTCGAGGTCAGCGCGCCAGGGAATTAGCGGTTGTTTGACAGCCCATGGACAGCCTTTTCGTGCGAGATGTGGTACAATGATGCTTGTTTGCTGGCGATCTCTCCCAAATCATGTAAAAAGCGTAAGCTGCGCGGCCAAGATGAGGCATCGTTGATCTCGTCTATGGCCCGATCGAAATTCAAGGAGTCTCTATGTTAATTGCACGAGCACTAAGCATGTTTGGCTGGCTGTTGTTGTTGGCTTTCTTCGCGTATGTCATCAACGTGGTCATTGGCCGCAGCCGCGGCACGACGTCAGCCCGTCTCTCCCCGCCGTTGCTGGTCGGATGGCTGGTCATCTCCCTCATTGTGATGACCCTGGGCGCGGGCGTGGTGGTGATTGATGCCGGCGAAGTCGGTGTCGTCTTCAATGCTATCAGCGGCACCCGCAATCTGCCGCAGTATCCGGGCATCAACTTCATTGTGCCCTACGTGGAAACTGTTTATCGTTACAGCACCCTGGAACAGGTCTACACCATGACTAAGGTGGCCAATGAGGGCCAGGTGCAAGGCGACGACTCGTTGTGGTCGCCAACGTCCGAAGGCCTGCAGGTGGGTATTGACTCGTCCACGCGCTTCAAGCTCAACCCGGCGCGGGCCGCGGACATCCACAACAACCTGCGCGACTACGAAAACATCCTGGTACGCCCCACGATTCGCTCGATTGTGCGCTTGATGGTGTCGCAGAACAAGGTGACCGATGTCTACGGCACGAAACGGGCCGCGATTCAGGTTGAGATCGAGAAAATGATTCGCGAGCGCTTCGAAAAAGAGGGCTTGCTCTTGCTGGCCTTCGACATTCGTAATGTCAACTTCACCGATGACTACGCCACGTCCATCGAGCAGAAGCAGATCGCGCAGCAGCAGGCCGAGCAAATGCAGTTCACCCTGCAGCGTGAACAGCAGGAGGCTGAACGCAAACGGATCGAGGCCGAAGGCGTCAAGACATCTGCCATTTTGCGCGCACAGGGCGAAGCAGAGGCGCTGCGCCTGGTCAACGAGCAGATCGGCACGAACGACAACCTGCTGGTTTATCGCTACATCGAAAAGCTGGCGCCCAACATCACGGTGATGCTTCTGCCGTCAGGCAGCCCCTTCCTGGTCAACCTGGATCAACTGAAGGGCGGGGCGGCCAACCCTCCGCAGTAAAGCGAAAATTGGCGCCGCCGCCGGCGCGATTTCAATCGCTCCGCGACGGCACGCAGCCTGAGCAGTTACAAAGCAAGGAAGTTTCACGAAAACACAAAGCCGGGCGAATGACCCGGCTTTGTGTTTTAGCGCCCCCGGCAGGACTCGAACCTGCGACACACGGTTTAGGAAACCGACGCTCTATCCCCTGAGCTACGAGGGCAGACGATTCGTGGGGTCTCGATGACCCGCGCCCAGGCAAGTTTAGCATGAAAGCTGCTTTTGGGCAAAGCGCCTGCGCCAGGCCAGAACGAAGCAGGCCGCACCGAGCGCCATGAAAAGCAGATCGGCCGCCAACGCGGCCCGTTGACCGAACCAAAGCCAGGTTTCATCCGCGCGTAGAAGTTGTAACCCGGCGTCTGCCAGGGCGCCCAGGAACAGGACGGCGCCCGCCAGCGCGCCCGGCGCGCCCGGCGCGCCCTGTCGTTGATTAAACCACCACGCGCCCGCCAGCAACGCGAGGCTGATGATGACCCCCAGACCTTGCACCGGCACGCGGGGCAACAAGACGCCATAAATGTCAGGCCAATCGAACACGGCCAGCCCCGGCCAGCGCACAATGTCCACCGGACGCCCAAAGGCACAGCCGGCGCACCAGCAACTGAGCCAGGCGGCAGTTTGGAGCCAAAGCAGAGGAGGCGTGTAGCGATCGGCAATGGCCCATCCGCCTGGCCGGCGCTGCGCCCGCCAGGCCAGCAAGCCCAAGCCGCCGGCCAACGCGCCGTGGGCCGAGAGGCCGCCCTCCCAGGGGCGCAGGGCTTGCAGGGGATGCTCGCCGAAGTACGGCCACTGCGCCAGCACAAAAACCACCCGCCCACAGGCCAGCCCGATCAGGAACAGCGGGAGGGCATCATCCACGGCGCGACGCAGGGCTGCCGGCCAGCCAGGCGCCAGGCGCAAAAAACGGTCATGAAGGGTGCGATTGCCGGGTACGTGGTGATGATGAGAATGAGGCCGCTCAGCGGCCAGGCGCTGGCGTTCGATATCGGCCCAAGCCAGCCAGGCCAGCGCCGCGCATAAGCCGCCAGTCATCGCCAAGCTGTACCAGGCGATGTGCAAAGGCCCGATGACAAGTAAGGGCGGCAACGCCCGCTATTCCGTCAAGTCGCGCAGGCGTCGCACCTCAAGCTGAAATCTTTCCTGGAGACGCGTCAGCTTTTCTGAGGTGGTTGACTCAGCTGTGATCATGATGTGGGGATAGTCGGGGTCCGGTCGGATCAGCACCCACTCACGCTCGCCATAAGTTAGCTTGATACCTTCCTGGATCTCGCCGGTATGGTGAATCTCGGTCAGGCGGCGCATGACGCTGCCCTTGATTTCCCACGGACAGGCCACGCGGCTGCTCTCCATGTAGATTTCCGGCAGACCGTTCACCAGGTCCGACAGCGGCTCCTGCTGTGTAGCCAGGAATTCGAGCAGTTTGGCCGTGGCCATCAAGCCGTCAGTGACCGGCTGAAACTCGGGAAAGATGAAGTTGCCGGCGCCATCTGTCGCCAGGATCACGTCTGGCTCTTGCGCGGCGATCATCAGGGCATGCAGGTCAGCACGCGTGCGCACCACTTTGCCCCCGTAACGATCGGCCAGGCACTCGAAGGCGTGCGAGGCGTCAATCGGCACGACGATGGTGCCAGCGCCTTTGCTCTGCAAGGCCAGGGTTGCCATCAGCATGGCGGCCGTCGTGTCCGCCAGCATGTGGCCGTGGTTGTCAACCAGGAAGATTTTTTCGCCGGCCACATCCAACTGCAGCCCCAGGTTGGTGTTGAGCGCGCCGGCAATGATGGCAAGCTGGCGCAGGTTGGCCTCGAAGTCCTCTTGCTGCACGGCGATCTTCAGCGCATCCACACGGGCGTTGAGCGGAACCACATCCACATTGAGGTTGGCCAGCAGAGGAGGTAAGACATCGGAGTTTGGCGAATGGGCATAGTCAATCACGATCTTGAAGCGCGCACTGCGGATGGCTTCCACGTTCAGCGCCTTCATGAAGCCGGTCGCGTAGCGTTCGATGACCAGGCCAGGGTATTCGATCGTGCCAATGTCGTCCATGTACGCGCGGCGAAAGTCCTCGCGGAAGAAGGTGCGTTCGATGTTACGTTCGCGCTCTTTGCTAAGATTCAGCCCGTCGGCATCCATGAACCGAATATCCACCACGCGCTGGTCGTGTGGCGACAAGCGTACATGCACGCCGCCCAGGGCCTCGGTCACGCGGGTGAAGTAGCGCGACCGGCACCGGCACGTTGCCCAGGTCCCACACGTTGACGCCTGATGAGGGCACGCCTGAAATGATGGCGCGTTTCAACATGCGCGGGCTGCGGTGCGGGTCGCGGTTGATGGTGACGTAAGCGCCTTTGGGCAGCGTGGCGCCGAAGGCTGATCCCAGCCGGGCGCAAAAATCAGGGGTCAGGTCCACGTTGACGACACCGGTCACGCCGAAGCGACCGAAGAGCACGCGACGACCCTGGCTGCCCCAGATGATGGAGGATTTGACAGTGGCGCCTGCTTCCACCTCTTTGCTCGGCCATAGTTTCACATTGCTATGGATGACCGCGCCCTGGCCGATGACGCAACCATCGCCAATGACGCTGCCTTCGTAGAGCACGCTCTTGGCTTTCATGGTGGATTGCCGGCAGACGATGGTGCCTCGCAGCTCAGCGCCTTCGCCGATGTAGCAGTTGCGCCAGACCAGGCTGCGATCTACCTGGGCGCGGTTGTCTACGATGGTGTAATCGCGAATGAAGGTGGGGCCGTGAACGACAGCGCCGCCCTTGATCTTGACCTCATTGCCCAGGTAGATGGGGCCGATGAGTTGGGCGTCAGGGGCAATCTCAACGTTTTCTCCGGTCCACACATCGCCCCCGCGATTCTGACCCAACGGGCCAAGCCGTACGCGGCCGGAAAGGACATCGGCGGCAGCACGCCGGTATTTGGTGAGATTGCCGATATCACACCAGTAGCCTTCGGCGACATATCCGTAGAGGGGCGCACCCTTTTCGAGCAGCCGCGGGAAGATGTCTTTGCTCCAGTCCGCGTTGTGCCCTGGTTCGATCACGTCGAGGATGGCCGGATCGAAAATATAGATGCCGGTATTGACCGTGTCAGACATGACCTCGCCCCAGCTCGGTTTCTCATGCAGACGGGTGACGCGGCCTTCGTCATCGGTCACAATGACGCCATACTCCAATGGATTCGGGACACGGTAGAGCACCATCGTCGCCAACGCCTGACGCTGGCGGTGCCACTGCACGATACGTGGCAGATCGAAGTCGGTCAACGCGTCGCCGCTAATGACCAGGATGGGGTCGGTGCCATCCAAATAGGCACTGGCGTTGCGCACACTGCCGGCCGTACCGAGGGGCGCCTCTTCGATGGCATATTGAAGTTTCACGCCGTAGGTCTGACCATTGCCAAAGTAGTCTTGAATGTAGTCGGCCATGTACTGCAACGTCACCACGATGTCGGTGAAGCCGTGACGTTTGAGCAATTCCAGGATGTGTTGCATGACCGGCTTATTGACTATCGGCACCATCGGTTTTGGGCGTCCGATCGTCAAGGGCCGCAGACGGGAGCCTTCTCCTCCCGCCATGACAACGGCTTTCATAAAAGCATTACCTCCGGTTTAACCGATCTGACCAGTACATCGCTGCGCGACCGCTGAGCAAGCCGCTTACATACATCATGGCACAGAGACAGACTCGTGCGCTGGATGGCGGACGAACGCCGCTCTGTCCGTCATAAAGGACTTGGTTGACGTTGTCTAGCAGGTGGGTTACAATAGGGTTGCCATACAGCTTTTCTGCATCACTTGCCATGTCATTGACGATCACTGAGAGGATTTTTCATGCCTGAATCAGACCTGCGCCATTTCGATCTGACCACGCTGCGTCTTCTATTGCAACAGCAGCAAGAAAATCTAGCCTTCCAGGTACACACGGCTATCCTTTTTGGCGGCGAAGAGTTCGCCAGCCTTGAACTACGCAATCAGTTGCGCTCCATTCGCAGGCACATCACCGAACTGGAATCAGAGATCGCCCGGCGGGATGCAGATCCGGCGCCGTTCCCGGCGCCCGCCAGCCCAGCGCCGGCCTTGTTGAACTCGACGCAACTGCGTCGCTTGTTGGAAGGCGCCTTTACGGCAGATGAATTCGAGATTTTCTGCTACGACCATTATCGTGCGGTCTTCAGCCAGTTTGTCCCTGCCATGAGCCAGACGCAGCGTATTCAACGCCTGATCCAACACGTGGAAGGCAAGCCGGCGCTGCTGCAGGACCTTCTCGACCAGGTGCGTGACGCCAACCTGCCGGGGTTTGAGGCCATCATGGCGCCGTAGCCAACAAGCCTGCCCGCGGGGGCGACCGCAAGGGTGCGCCCCTACTCAATCTTACAGATTGAAGCGCACGTGCAAAATATCCCCATCTTTGACGATGTAATCCCGACCTTCCAGGCGGAATTTGCCCACCCGGCGCGCCTCCGGAATGGAACCGGTGGTAATCAAGTCCTGGTAGGACACCACCTCAGCCCGGATGAAACCCTTGGCCAGGTCTGAGTGAATGACCCCGGCCGCTTCGACGGCAGGCGCGCCCCGCCTGACGGTCCAGGCCCGGACTTCATCTTCGCCCACGGTGAAGAACGACTGCACGCCCAGCAGGTCGTAGCCCGCGCGGATGACACGATCCAACCCCGGCTCGCTCAGTCCGAATTCCTCCAGGAACATGGCCGCGTCCGCGGTATCCATCTGCGCCAATTCCATCTCTAACTTGCCACGCAGTTGCAGCAAGATCTCCCTGCCCAGGAGCGCGCCCAGTTGCTGCTCGGCTTCGTTGGCATCGGCATCGTCATTGACGTTGAGCACGATGACCATCGGCTTCAAGCTGAGCAGGCTGTAGCTGCGCAGCAGTCTCTCTTCCTCCGCGGTCAGATCAATACTGCGCAGCGGTTTCTGCGCTTCCAGGTGTGCGATCAGGCGCTGCATGAGCGGAAGCTCCAGGGGTTGTTCGCTGCGTGTGCGTTCTTTTTGCAGGCGCTCCAGGCGTTTCTCGATCACCGCCATGTCCGACAAAATAAGCTCGGTTTCCATCGCCTCGTAGTCACGCCGCGGGTTGACGCTGCCATTGGGGTGCGGCACCGCCAGGTTGGTGAAGGCACGCACCACGTGCAGCAGGGCGTCGTTGGCGCCCAATTCATTGAGCAGCCGACCGCCCAATGAGCTGCCCTTGCTGCTGCCGCCTTCGATGCCGGCCACATCTTTGAACTGCACCTGTGCATAGACCGTCTTGCGTGGTTTGTACATGGCGCTCAGTTTATCAACACGCAAGTCAGGGACGTTGACGGCGCCCATGTTGACACTGAAGGTGCCAGCATGGTAGGTGCCTGTTTCGGCCTGTCCATGCGTCAACGCGTTGAAAATGGTGGTCTTGCCACTACTCGGTAAACCAATGATGCCGATATTCATCGTGTAGAAATCTCGTCGTGTTCGTAGGTTGAGTGTGCGCTCGCGCACTGATTGGGTCAGAGTTTAACACAACTTGCACATTCGCCCAAAGATACAGCAACGGAGTGGGAGGGCTTTGACAGGCTCCCCGATACCAGTATACTTGGGCCATGCATAGCACTCAACACAACGGGAGCGTATCGTTTGACACTGGCGATTGAGACGCATGATCTGAGCAAACGTTATCCCCCAACCAACGGCGTGCGGCGCTGGCTGCGCCAGCACACCGATTCGACACCGGAAGCGGTGAGCCATATCACGCTGAGCGTCCAGGCGGGCGAGTTGTTTGGCCTGCTCGGCCCCAACGGCGCCGGTAAGACCACCCTGGTGAAGCTGCTCTGTACGCTGATTCTGCCCACCGCTGGCAGCGCCCGCGTGGGCGATTTCGACCTGGTGACGCAGTCTGACCACGTGCGCGACCAGATAGGCATGTCCACCGGCGATGAACGTAGCTTTTACTGGCGCCTGAGCGGCCGCCAGAATCTGGAGTTCTTTGCCGCACTGTGCAATCTGCCCAAGCAGCACATTGCGCCACGGGTCAATGAAGTGCTGAGCCAGTTGGGGCTGAGCGCGGTGGGCGATGCGGGTTTTCAGACCTATTCCAGCGGCATGCGCCAGCGCCTGAGCATTGCACGGGCGATTCTGCACCGCCCGCGTATCCTTTTCCTGGATGAACCCACCCGCAGCCTCGATCCAAACTCCACGCGCCAACTGCACAGCCTGATCCAGGATGAACTGCTGGCCCGCGAGGGCATGACCATCTTTCTCACCACACACCGCCTGGACGAAGCGGCCAAGCTGTGTGCGCGGGTGGGGATCATGCACAAGGGACGCCTGCAAGCCGTGGGCACCCTGGCCGACCTGCGCCAGGCGCTGCAAGCACGCCATCGCTATCACTTGACGGTGGAGGGCCTGACACCGGCGCAGGTAGATCGGCTTTGCCAGCAGATTCCAACGTTGCACCAGGAAGCGGCCGCCAACGGCGCCGTGCATCTCGTGCTCACCGTCGCCGACGATCATTTGCTGTCCGATGCCATCACCGGCATTGTCACCGCCAGCGGTTGTATCCAGACCGTGCGGCACGAAGAGGTCTCTCTCGAAGAGCTTTTCGTCACGCTGACACAGGAACAAAGCCATGAATAACTGGACTGTGCGTCTGCCATCCCCCCTTGTTCAGCGTTTGGGCAAAGCCGGCTGGTTCTTGCGCCGCGACTTCATCATCGAACTGAGTTACAAACTGTCATTCCTGCTGCAATTGGTCGGTATCTTTCTCAACGTCTTCATGTTTTATTTTCTGGCCCGCCTGGTGGACGGCGAACGCCAGCCCTCCCTGGACGCGTACAACGGCGATTATTTCGCCTTTGTGCTGATCGGCGTGGCGTTCAGCCTCTATTTCACGATTGCCATCTCCGGTTTCGCCAAAAATTTGCGCGATGCGCAGATCACCGGCACCCTGGAGGCGATGCTGCTCACCCCCACGGACCTGCCGACGATCATCATTTCATCTTGTTTGTGGGACTATCTCTTCACCACCTTGCGCGTGTTCATCTATCTTCTCTTGGGCACGCTCGTGTTTGGCGCCGATTTGGGCAACGCCAACTACCTGGGCGCGCTCGTGGTGCTGGTATTGACCATCGTGGCCTTCAGTGGCTTGGGTATCATGGCCGCCAGTTTCATCATGGTGACGAAGCGGGGAGACCCGGTGACAACCATTGTCGGTGGGGTGGGGCTGCTGCTGGGCGGCGTCTACTATCCGGTCGAACTGCTGCCGTCATGGCTGCAATTTTTTGCCGCGCTGATCCCGGTCACCTATGCGCTGCGCGCGATGCGCAACGCGCTGCTCACTGATGCGTCCTGGTCGGTCCTGCTGCCCGACATCGGCGCCCTGATCGTCTTCTGCCTGATCCTGGTTCCGTTCAGTCTATTCACCTTCAAACAGGCGGTGCGCTGGGCCAAGATTGACGGCAGCCTGGCGCACTATTAATCCGCAGCAGTTCCAAATGTAGCACACATTCAACCACAAAGAGCACAGAGAACACAAAGAAACGGCAGATCAGACGCAAATCGGCAACCTCTCTGCGTTCTTTGTGATCTCTGTGGTTAAAAACCAGGCTACATTTGGAACTGCTGATTAATCCGGCGACTGTAAGTCGCGGCTACGATTGCGAAGTCCACCTGCGTGGACTGGACTCCAAAATTGAAATGTCTCCGGCAGCAGGTGTCCGCTTCACGGGGACGCGGTCTCTGCGGCCGGCTTGACGAGGCGCAGGGCCGGATCTCCAAGCAGGTTGAAGGTCTCCATCACGTCGCGATAGGCCCTGCCGTTGTCCGGCATGGACTGTTTGGCCCGCATCATGGCTTCACCCACGGTGGCGCCCTCTACGGTCAGCAGCTCGCGGTAGAAGGCATCTGCCAGGGGTTCTTGCTGGGAGGTTACTGACTCGCTGGTGGGCACCAGGGCCGCGACGATGCCTTTGTCGGCCGCACGCAGCAGCACTTCGCCTAACGAGTCGGCCGTAGGATGATGGAAAAACCCGGTCAGGCAGGTCATGGTGACGAGCAGCGGCAGGCGCCCGCCGTTGCTGCTCATCTTCGCCAGGTCCGCGCTCTGCAGCGCCTTTTCCGCGCCCCACACATCCAGGCTGCCATGCCCCACGTAGTTGACCATGCTGACGCCTTCGTCGAAGGTCTTCAGTACGTCGGCGTTGGCGTTGGGCGTCTGTCCGATGTACACCTTGTCAATCGTATAGGTCTTGGACAGATAGTCGGTCGCCAGCGTGTCCGACATCTGCGTGAACGCGGCGTCATCATCGTCGGCGACCAGCATCACGCGGCGACGCCATTCACCGCTGGGCGGTGCGGTTTCGTAGGCCAGGGTCTTCTTCACCATCGCCCGCAACTGCTCCACGTTCTGCGCGGGCAAACGGCCAATCGCCATGCTGGGGCGGTAATCAGTCTCGCCCCCAAAGCTGACGAACCAGTTGTCGCTGGCGGTCTCGCCCACATAGGTGGTATCGAGCAGGAACGTGGGCAGATGGTTCTTGAACTTGCCCTTGAGCCGGTCGCGATAGTCGTAGCTGGCATCGCCCACCAGAAGGACGAAGCGCGGGGCCGGCGCCGGCCAGTTGTCGAAGGCATGACTCAGGAAATCACGGATCCCGAACGGGCTGGGCCGCCCGTTGCTGAAGCTGTCGAAGACATCGTCGCGGTTGACAACCAGCACGCGCAGGCCAGTGGCCTGCCGTTGTTCAGCCAGGGGTTGGATCGCGGCGGCAAACTCGGCCGGTGTGATGATGATGTAGTCGGCGCCGTCCGTTGCCTGGCGCAGATCGGTACCTTGCCAGGGGACGATGGCCGCGGGCGTCAGCGCCTGCGCAGGCGCCAGGGCCAGGTAGCGCCGGCCGGTCGCGTCGTCATCATGAAAGCGCAGCGCAAAACCGTCCTCATTCGGCGCGGTGGTGAACCCTGTCAGCAGCGTGGGCGTCAGCGGTTCGCTGACATCCCACAGCAGCAGGCGGTCCGTGCTGAAACCGGTCAGCTTGAAGTCTGCCTGCTCGGCCTCCGCCTGCCAGGTCACTCGATCAGCTTGCACCTTCAAGCTGCGCAGATAGCTGATTTCAACCCAGTCGAGGACAGAGCTGTCTACCACCGCGCCGGTGTCGCCCGGCACCGCGATGGTGACGGTATTGGCGCCTTCACGCAGCAGGCCGGAGGGGATGGTCGTGCTGATGACGTGGCGACCGGCGCCGTCCCAGGCCTCATCCGCGACCTGTTGCTCGTTGACGAGCAGGCGCATGTGGTGGTCGGGGTTGGTGGGTGTCTGCGTGCTGGCCCACAGCGCCACGCGCAGCGTACTGGAGATGTCAACGAGTTGGGCGAGGTTGATGGTGACGGTGGTGGTGAGCGGTGCGCGCAGTTGTTGCCACTGCCAATGCTCGCCGGCCGGCGGACCTTTGGGCACGTAAATCAAATCCTCTTCGGCGCGCACCGTGGCAATCGTCGCGGTGACGGGCGTCGCGGCCATTGCTTGCACCTCGCGTGAGGTCAGCTGCGGCCCGCTGGGCCGTTCAGACTCAGCCGGCAGCACGCGCAGCCAGTAGACCTCATAAGCCGCATAGTCATCCGCCAGCGTTTGCCCGTAGAAATAGAGCGCCTTGTCGCTCCCCTCGTCCAGCATGGTGAATGGCGCCGGCGTGCCGTTGCGGGTGAGAGACAGGCGATCGGCTGCAAACTCCTCGGTGGTCAGGCCGGGGAGTTGGGCGCGGGTCAGGCGGTAAGCGCCGTCCTGTGCAACCTGGATCTTATAGACGCCGGTGCTCACCGCTGGCGGTGACGGCTGGTTGCAGGCCGCAAGGAGAAGCGCAGCCGTCAGCGCCAGCATCAGGCTGAGCGAGTATCTTCTGAACGGTGTGTGAACTGTCATGACGATGGATCGTTCTTGCCGCCGGGCTGGCGACGCCAGAGGACAAAGCCGACGACGGCCAGAAGGCCCGCCCCCACGATGGCGCCGCCGCCCAGGCAAAGCAGCAGGCCGGTGGCGGCCGTGTTGCGCGCCACGCCCGCGGAGGCTGGCGTGACGGTCGCGTCGGGACGCACGCGGGACGGCAGGCGCGTGGCGGCGCCAACTGGCGGGGTTAGGGCTGCATCATCCGTAGGGCCTGGCGTCGGCGGTGTACTGGTCAGAGTGACCGTGGCGGAAACCGCGTCGGTGGGGCTTATGTCCAGGGTTGGCGTGGCGGTGGCGCCATCAGCCGGCAGCGGAGCCGTGGGGGTTGCGGTGCCTTGCACAGGCGGCGTCAGGGTGACGGCTGCGGTTGCTGTAGCCGGCGTCGTCGCGGTGGCATTGGCGACCGGTGTGTTGGTCGCGCCCGGCACGAGAGTCGGCGTGTTCGTAGGCGGCACGATCGGGGTGTTGGTGGGCGGGGTCGTCGGTGTATTGGTCGCCGCGGGGGACGTTGGCGTATTCGTCGCCCCGACACTGGTCGGCGTGTTGGTCACCGCCTGGGTCGGGATGGGTGTCGCGGTCACACTGGCCGTGGGTGTGGGCGTGAGCGTAAACTCCGAAGTGGGCGTCACCGTCGGCGTGGGTGTGTTCGTTGCATCCGCCGGCACGGTGGGGGTGGCCGTCGGTGTACCCTGGAAATAGGTCGGATTAGTACCGGCCGGGTAGACGGTGGGTTGGCCGTTGGCGTTGTATTCATAAAGCCAATAGTAGTACGCGTGGCCGGCTGTCAGGCCCGGCTTGTCATCGGTGCAGGTATAGGTTGCGCCGCTAATGCCGCTGCCCTGTGGGGACTGCGTGCAGACGGTGACGAACGGTTCGACGGGTTGGGGGGACGTGCCGCGGTACAGAATGAAGTTGTAGACATCGAGTTCGGTCTCTGTGACCCAACGCACGAAGATGGTGTTGCCCTGCGTTTCGGCAGTGAAGGAGGACAGGGTCACGCTGGTTGGCTCGGCTGCGGCGGCTGAGCCTGTGCCAGTGGCGATGACGACCAAGAGCAGCATGAGCAACAGCCAGAAAACCGTTGGCGTGCGTTGGTTTGTTCCGGACCAGAGAAGGCGATAATTCATAACGGTAGATTAGACCTCGACAAAGATGTTTACGACCTTCGTGCTAATAAATGCACGACAATCCGCCCTGGGGCGGCCAGGAAGCGGCGCAGCCACGCGCCAAAGGGGGTCGTGCGGGTGCCAAGCAGGCGCTGACGCAGCATTCCCGCGCGGGCAAGAAGGCCAATCTCCAGATGCGACAAATGCCCGACCATCCGATTGAACAGGGGCCAATAGCCGGTGGTCAGGCTCACCTGGTGTCCATTGGGCTTATACACCGCAATGACGCGGCCGACGAGTTGGCTGGCGTCCCACGGATGATCGCGCAGCGGTGAGCGGTCGCCCCGTGTCTGCAGTCGCCAGGTTTCCACATCTGGAGCCGGCGCGGCCAGCAGCCGGTGTGTGTAGAACTGACCGCTCTCGTCGAACAGGAGAATGTCGCCCACATGCAGGTCGGCCGGCCTGGCCGCCTGCAATTCTACCTCATCTCCGATCTCGATCAGGGGCGCCATACAGGCGCCTACCACCTCGAAGCGCAGTTGACCATCATGCGCGAGATGATCGCGCAGCAGATCGAGCGCCAGGGCACGGGTGCGTGTGGAATCTGACATCATACGTGATTCGCCGTTCGCTTTCCGGGTTACTTTCGTGCCCAGGGCAAGAAGACCCGTTTTTGCCAATCTACCGTTAAGTCGTACGCGAAGGGGCCGGGCGTGCCCTGGCTGCTCACGCGCACGTAATAGCGCCCGTCGGCCGGAGCTGTCCACTGCAGGCCGGACCACAGTACGCCGGCCGTGAAGTCATTGTTCTGCCCCAGTTGGCTGCCATTGGCCGCGAAAAGGGAGAGCACGGTGTCACCATTGCCGGTCAACGAGCCGGTGTGCAGGAAGAAGCGCTGGTTGGCCTGGGCATCGAACCAGGCCCAGTCTGCATCGGCGTTGGCGTGCAGGGTGTGACGCATGGGCAAGCCGATGCCGGGAATGGCATGGGCGGTTGCCAGCGTGTCATCGGCTTCATAGCGATCGGCCAGGAGCACATCCAGGCTGAGGCGAGCGCTGTTGTTGCTGATGTCTGGCTCGATCCAGCGATTGCGCAAGGTAGCCGTGGTGATGATGGGCGCCTGGGCAGCGGTCAGCGCCGGGTTGACCTGCGCCTGCACGGTGATGATGCCGGTCGCGCCAATCGGGATGGAAGCGATGTTCCAGGCATAGGTGGCGCCACTCAGCGGCGTGATGGTTGGCCCGCTGGAGGTGTAGCTGGCGTTCACGAGGCCGGGAGGCAGTGGGAAGTTGAGGGTGGCGTCGGCGGCGACGGCGCTGCCGTTGTTGGCATAGCGAATTCGGTAAGTGACGGTGCTGCCCAAACCAACGACACCGCCCGGCGTGCTGTTCAGGTTGACGGCCAGTTCTTGCGGCGAGGCTGGCGTGACAAAGCGCACGGCCGGGTCGCCAAACATCATGAAGGTTTGCACCAGGTCGGGGAAGGCGCCGCGGGCGGCCAGACTCAAGCGGCCGGCGGTGACGGCGCCGCCAAAGAAATCAACACCATCGCCATTGATGGCCTTGTAGAATCCTTTGTGCAGCACGTCATGGCCGGTGGCAACGCCCAGGCCGGTCGGCGCCCAATGGGCCACGGTGCCGCCGTTGGCGTATGCCAGCATGGTCTCGGCCAGGCTCGGGCGGTTGGGCCAGTCGAAGTAGCCATCCAGGCAGTCCATGGAGACGGCAATCGTGGGCCGATCGAGGTTATTGAGCAGGGGAATATCGCCGGTGGTCCAGACGTTTTCGGCCCATTTGTCAATGGTGGCATGGCCGACGTAGTTGGTGAAGAGGGCGCCGTTATTGATGGCCGCGGCCACGGCGTCGCGGGCCTGGTTGGTAGTTGGATAGCGCCAGGCGTCGGGTGGCCGGTTGGGGTTGGGGTCGTAGTAGACGCGGTCAATCGTGTACCAGTCGGGGATGGTTTCGGCGATGACGCCCTGGATGACCTCTTCGAAGTTACCGGCCGGGTCAGGCACGCCGGTGGCGCTCAAGTAGTTGTCGGCCACGAACAGCGTGTGCTGGCGCCAGTCGGCCGGCCGCGTGATGCGTTCGTATTCGATCGTCTTGTTCACCATCGCGCTGGCGGCGGCCGCTGTCTGCGCCGGCATACGTCCGATGTAGAGGTCCGGCAGGATGTCGCTGCCGCTCACCGTGGCGAATTCATTGTCAACGGCTACTTCGCCGGTGTAGGGGTCAATGACCAGGTTGAACGTAGGCAGATAGGTTGGCTCCCACGGTCCGTAGTAGGTGGGGTTGTAGCCCATGGGATTGAAGTTGGCGTCACCAACGAGAAGCACGAAGCTGGGCGCTGGCCCGGCCCACTGATGATAGGCATAGTCAATGAAATTCTTGATGGCCTGGGGGTCAAGGACGCCTGCATTGAACTGATCGTACAGCCAGGCCACGTCAATCACTTCGACGATCATGCCCTGGCCGGTGCGGAACTGCGCCAGTGGCTGCACCGCCTGCATGAAATCGGCGTGGGTGATGAGCAAGTAGTCGGCGCGCTGACTCGTGGCGTGCAGATCGAGCGCAGGGGCCGTGTAGCGCTGGATGGCAGCCGGTGTGCGCAATGCGTTGTCACCCACGGCGTACAGACGGGTGCTGGGGCCGGCGTTGTCCTGGAGGGTCAGCTGTCCGCCGTTCATCTGGCTGTTGAGCAGGCGCACCGGGCTGTTGGGATTGCTCACGTCGAAGGCGCGGGCCAGGGTCGTGAAGCCGTCCAGGCTGAAACGCCAGGTGTTGGCGGCGTCGGCGCTAAAATAGAGCTCGCCATTCTGCGCGGCATACAGGCGGTCGTAGGTAATCTCGACCCAGTCCAGGTAGTAGATGTCGTAGGCGTAGGGCGTTCCCATGTCGAAGACGGCGCGCAGCGAGAGCGTGTTGGTCCCGGCGAGCAGGCTGCCGGTGGCTGTCCCGGCCAACTCGATGGGATCGCGGCCGTTCCACTGGTGTTCATCCACCGGCGTTGAGGTGTCGTTGAAATAGGCGCGCACGTGATGATCGGGAAATTGCGGATAATCGGTATTCGACGCCATGGCCACGCGCACGCCAACCGGCTGGCTCTGCACCGCCACGCCAGGCAGGACGAGAGGCAGGGTGGCCGTCACTTGGGTGGCGTTAGGATTATCATACAGGGTGTATTTCTGCCACCACCAGGTCTTGTTGTTCTGCAGGTGCTGCGTCCAGCGCCACACCTGCTCTTCCTGGTGAGACGTGGTGCGGAAACTGGTCGGTATGGGGGCATTGCCAGGGGTGACATCGCGCGTCCCCATGCGCGGACCGGCCGGGCCATCCACATCCAGCCAATAGACATTGGTTTTGGTGTAATAGCTGTTCCAGCCCTGACCGTAGAACTCGATCGTGTCATTGGGGTCGAAACGGCCGTCCGTTTCGCCGGCCACGACAATGGCAATTGCGGCGCCTTGATTGCTCATGGCAAACTGCTGCGGGTTGACGCTGTTCGGATCGAGGCCGGCAGCCACCAGGTCGGCGTAGGTGACGCGATAGAGGCCGTCGGCGTTGACGCTCAGCCGGAATTCGCCCGTAGCCGGCGGCACGACGCCGGGGCGCGCTGCGGCCGGCGGGCGTTCGCGCCAGGCGGTTGCGCTGTCGTAGTTGAGCACGGCGCTGCGCAGCATAGATTCGACATACGGTGATTCGGCCGCGGCCGGCGCCTGGGCTGCGACCGCGCCGTCAGGATAGCTGAAATGCAGTATCACCTGTAGATGCTTGTGGTAGGTCACGGCGCCGGTGGTCAGGTTCGTCTGGAATGGATAGAGTTGCACCGGCACGACGCGCTGATCGCGCACGAAGGCGACCTCACCGACATGCACGAGCTGCGCGGGAAAGAGATCAACGCCGCTGGCTGTGGTGCGGCTGCGTTCGTAAACGGGAACAGGTTTGGAAGGCATTCCGCTGGCATCGGCTGCAGCCTGGGCAGCCGGATCCATCGTAGAAACTACCTGGCGCGGGGTTGGCAGCAGGTTGAGGCGCTGCGGCAGGAGTTGGCCGTCGCTGGAAATAACCTCTGCCGTGACCTGGGCGCCCGGTGGAATGGCAAGCAGAGCGCCCTGCATGGGAAGTTGGGGTTGACCAGGTTCCTGGCTGCTGGCATACCCGGCCACCTGGATGGCGTCGAAGGCGCCCTGCGCGGTTTCGACGCGGGTCACCTGGTAGTCCGGTGTGTCCAGGGCCAACACCAGGCCAGTATCGTCTGCGCTGAGGACGCGCACAGACGTTGGCGCATGATCGGCTGTGTCAGCGCTGCGTCGAATCGTTGCAGACAGGGCGGATGTTTGCGGGGCTGCGCTGCTGAGGGTGGGCAAGAGCAGCGAAGTGATCAGAACAACAAGCGAGAATAATTTCATGGTTGGATGCCTCCAAAGGGCAATGCTGGCGGCGTCCTCCCCAAGTCCTCCCCAGAACTTACGCCGCAACTATATCACAGTCTCAAAGGCTTGTCAATCAATTGGTACACGGATCAACACGGATAATAAAAAACGATCGGTGTGAATCGGTGTCGAGCTGTGTCCAAAGTGATGAGTACGTGGCAATACAGAGGACACAGAGTTATTTTTTCTCTGTGTCCTCTGTAGTCCGCCGGTGGTTCTCACGCCCCCGTCGCGGCGGTTACTGGCTCCAACCGTAGTCGGTGGCGGTGGCGATGATGTCGGCGATCGAGATCGAGCCGTCGTTGGTCACGTCGTAGCGACCGACGTAGCCAGTTTGGCCGCTGCTGGTGTTCCAGTGGGCAGACACCTTCTGGATATCCACGATGTTGACGCGGTTGTCGCAGTTGATGTCGGTGGTGCGGCACAGGGGCACGAGAGACATGGCCGGATCGCCAATCAAGCCGAAGGTGTAGAGCAGATCCTGGAAGTAGTTCGGGACATTAGTGTGCAAATTGATCTTGGCCGCCATGACCACCGGGCCGGTCTGAAGCACATGGTTGTTCACAATGGCGTTGTAGAAGCCGCGATGCAGATAGTCATGCCCGGTGGCGATGCCCAGGCCCGACGGTGCGAAGTGTGCAACCGTCCCACCGTTGTTGTGGGTCAGGAATTTCTCCGCCATGCTGGGACGGTTGGGATAGTCGAAGTAGCCATCCAGGCAGTCCAGCGAGATCAGGAACGGCAGCTTGGCGCCGTTATACAGGGTAGGGGTGTCGTTGTTGTGCCACTGTTGATCGGTCACTGTCGAGCCCCAGTAGTCGAGAAACGCGTGACCAACGTAATTGGCGAGCGCAACGCCCTGGCTCCATTTGGTGCGGATGGCCCCGCGCGCCAGATCCACTGTGTTGTAGTAGGGATCAGGCGGATTGACCATGCCCGGGTTGTAGTAAACCTTGCGCAAGTCCCAACCGGGCGAAGTCAGGTACGTGGCGATGATGGCTTCGCTCACCGCTTCGAAGTTGCCCGCGTCATCTGTGTTGTCGGCAACGAAGAGGATGTCATTCTGCCAGGCGCCGCGTGTGGGGTTCTGCTCGTAGGCGATAATCTTGTTGACCACGGTGGTCAAGTCGGTTGTGGACATGACCGGCAGGCGACCGAGATAGATGTCGGGCAGGGGGTCATTGCCGCTGATGGCAGCAAAGTAGGAATCGGCGGCCGATTCGCCCTGGTAGGGATCAATCATCAGGTCAATGGTGGGGACGTAAACGGGTTGCTGGGGGCCGTAGTAGGCGGTGTTGTGGCCGTGCGGGTTGAAGTTGGAGCCGCCGACGAGCAAGGCATAGGCCGGCGCCGGCGCGGCCCATGAATGGTAGGCATAATCGAAAAACGTGCGGATGGCTTCGGCGTCCACGATGCCAGCGTTGAACTGGTCGTACACGGCGTTGATGTCAGCAACAACGACGTCGTACCCCTGCGATTGGCGATGCGTGATCAACGGCTGCAGGGTACTGGCGAAATTGGGATGGGTGATGAAGATGTAGTCGGCCTGGCGCGTCGTATCGCGCAGGTTGGTTGAGTAAGCGATGTAGAGCGACATGGCCGCCGGCGTGCGCACCGCGCTGGCGCCCACGGCCAGGAAGCGCTGGTCAGGCGTGGTGGTGTCCTGAAGCGAGAAGGTGCCAGGCCCGGCCGCGCCATTGGTCATCCGCACCGGTGTTTGCGGATTGGTAATGTCGAAAACCCGGACGCCTGGGTTGGTCAAACCGGTCAGCACGAAGCGCCAGGTGCCAGGCGTTTCCTGGCTGAACTCCAACTCCTGGTTGACGGCCGCGTAGTGGCGATAGTAGGTGACATCTACCCACTTGAAGTAGGTCCAGTCAACCTGGGCGTTGGCGGGCCGTCCCACATCTGACACGATGGTTTCCAGACGCAACGTATTGTTCCCGCTGACCAGGTTCGCCTGATCCAGGTTGCCCGCCAGGTCAATCAGGGTACGGCCGTCCCAGAAGCTATTGATGACCGGCGTGACGCTGCCGTTGATGTAGACCTTGTTGTGATGGTCCGGGTTGTATTCCGGCCAGGAGTAGCGACCGCCAATGCGCACAGAAACGGTGGCGCTCAGCGGCACGGTGGCTACCTCGGGCAGATTGAAGGTGTAGTCGCGGTAGGCGCCGGGATAGCCGAGCTGGAATTGATCCCACCACCAGGCCTGCCAGGGCACCATGTGCTGTGACCAGCGCCAGTTTTCCTGTTTGGTGCGCAGGGTCGTCTTGAAGTAGGAGGGCGCCGGCGCCCCGTCGGGCGGCGCGGAACGGCTGGTCATCGCCAGGCCGGGGGCTTCATTGTTGACGCGCAGCCAGTAGATGTTGTCGAGGGTGTAGTAGGTCAGATCAGGCTCCTGCCCGTAGAAGTAGATGGCGTCGCCCGGATCGAGGCGGCCGTTGCTGTTCGAATCGGTGATGTCGCGGGCTACTTCGCCGCGCTTGTTCGAGATGGTGAAGAAGATCGTCGGCCACTGACTGATGTCATCATGGCCCAGGTTGATCAGGTCATCGTAGGTGACGCGATTGAGGCCGTTCTCGCGCACGACCATGCGCACATCGCCGGTGGCCGGTACGAAGTCAGGCAGAGTGACCGGTGCGGAGGCGGTGCGCCAGGCGCGCGCGGTATCATAATTCAAGACCGTAGCAGCCAGGGTTGACTCGAAGTAGGGGTCGGGGCGGGCTGCCGGGGCCGGTTGGCCGCCGGCAAAGTGGATGACGACATGAGCCTGGGTCAACCAGGCGATTTCGCCGCGCGCTGGGTTGTAGCGCACGGGGTAGAATTCGACCGTGAGCATGTCCTGGTCGCGCAGGCGGGCTGGTTCACCCAAACGCACGGGCGCGGCCGGCTGCCAGGCATCCTCGGCGTAAGCGACCGGGTCGCGGGCGACCAGCGGGACGACCGCCGCGCCCTCTTCCACACGGGTTTGGTCGGCAAAGTCAAAGCGTGGAGCCGGCAGCAGGGGCTGGGAGACGGACTGGGTCTGCCACACGGCAGCGCTCAGGGTGAGTGTGGCCGTGGCGCCAGGCGGCAAGGCCACCATGCGCGCGGTCAGCGGAAGTTGCGGGTACCCCGGCTGGCCGGTGGCGCCAAACTCGTCGCCCATGGAAATATCAGTGTAGGTCGTGCTGCCTTGCTGCACGATGGTCAAAATTGGCTGGTCGAAGTGAAGATCGAGCACGAGGTCGGCTTCGGTAGATTCAGTGACCGCAATGCCGGGGGCGATGGATGGCACCTGTGGTGCCGCGGGCCGGGCAGGGGCTGCCAGGCTGACCGGTGCGGCCAGTTGAAGACAGAACAAAACGAGAAAGAAACGACGCGTGAACTTCCAGGACATCGAACACCTCCGGTTTGAGGGGCCTGATTGCGCTTGTTGCAATAACATGCGCTAATCTATGCGCAAGTAGCGTTCTTGTCAAGTAGCGCCACACGCAATCAGCGATGATATTCGATTTTCGATGGCCGATCTCCGGTCTCCGGTCTCCCGTCTCCGCCCTCCGGCGCATCGAAATGCCATGCGCGGGGTTTTTGTATGTCACACAGGCTGCGTTGGCAGCCCAACGCTCAGGTTGCATGTCATGTGGAGGGTGTCGGAGATGAACTGGACAAACGTAGTGGTGGCGGTACTGGCTGGCTATTTGATCGGGGCAATTCCGATCGGATTCCTGGTGGCCAAGGCGCACGGGGTGAACATCCTGCAGCACGGCAGTGGACGCACGGGCGGCACGAATGTGCTGCGGGCGTTGGGTTTTGGCCCGGCCGCGCTGACGGTGCTGGGTGATGCGCTCAAGGCGGTGGCGGCGATTGCCCTGGCGCGCCATCTCCTGCTGACGGGTGAACTGGGCGCGGCGCTGGCCGGCGCGGCCGCCGTCATCGGCCACAATTGGTCAGTCTTTCTCAAGTTCCGCGGCGGCGCCGGCGGCATGTCTACGGCCGCCGGGCTGATCGCGCTCAACTTCTATGTGGGCATTCCGATGGCGGTCATTGCCATCATCGTCTTCTACTTCTCGCGCTACGCGTCCGTGGCTACACTGACCGCGTCCGTCGGCAGCCTCGCGGCGCTGACGATCGTCCTGCTGGCCTTTCCCCGCCTGGCCCATTGGGAGCATCTAATCTACGGCTTCCTCACCGCGCTGGCCTGCGTGTGGTCGCTGCGCCCCAACATCCAGCGCCTGCTGGCTGGCACCGAACGCCGCGTGACGCGCTGGTAAGAGAGTTGATCCCGCTCCAGATCGAGAGAACCGTTGATTGCATTCATCTATCGAATACTTCCCGTGCGTTAGCGACTATGATCCGGCCCGGCTGCGGCGGCGTGCGCCAGCGCCGATCAGGCGTGCGGCCGGTTGGGCGTAATCGAGCACCGCCTGGGCCGTTCCCGTCGCGCTTCCCGAGCGGCCAATGCCGAGATGATCTTCGCGCAACCGCCCTCACGCACATACTGCGCGTGGTCGGCGACATCCTCAAACTTGCGCCCAACGATGCTGGCGCACTCAAATTCATAATCGGCGCTTGCCAGAAAGCGATCCATCTCTTCCGAACTGGCGCTGAGATCGAAACTCAGCTCCCAACGCCGAGATTTTCTTCGCTTGAGTGATCATCGTTTTGTCTCCTTGTGGTGTATTTGGGCTTTAGTGGATTTTGACCAGCACTGTGTGGTCACGCGGCGCCGGTTTGGGAACATCCGCCAACCGCAGCACTTCCGGCGGGCCGTAGCGATTGAACGATCTGGTTGAGTCTTACGACTTGACATCTGGCACGTCGGCCTGGCCCGACCCGAGCGTAGTCGGGGGCTTTGGTTTGATGGGGCAGACCGAGACTAAAGGTATGCCCAGATCACGCACTTTCTTGAGCAGGCCGTGCAGCGCAGCCTGATCAACCACCGAGCCGGTGAGGAGCGTATCGCCGTCCTCTGCCAGCGTGATGGTCAGGCCGCCAAACCACCCGGCCCAATCGGCGCCCAAATGGCCCTTGAGCCTGATCTGATAGACCACGGGCTGACCCGGATCAGTTGTTGGTTCGAGTTCGTTCGACATGACCTTGCACCTGTTGTGTCCGATGTTCGCCGGTTGAGCTGCTCGCTCAAGGCACAGGTAATATACAGGCGCCGCGGTGTTGTTGTATAGACACTTTGGTGTTGGTGGGAGGTGTTGTTTTGGATGACTGAAGGAGGAGAGTGTCGAGGGGTACGAACACTTGCGGTTACAACAAGCCCAGCTCGCGGGCGCGGGCGATGGCTTCGGTGCGGCTTTGCACCTGGAGTTTGTCGAAGATGCGGCGGTTGTGCCCTTTGACGGTGTCCAGGGCCAGGAAAAGCCGTTCGCCGATCTCCCGGTTCGAGAGTCCCCGGGTGATCAGCACCAGGATTTCCAACTCGCGACCGCTCAGCGGCTCGAATGAAGGATGAAGGATGAGGGATGAAGGATGAAATTCTTCCTGATGACCGAAGGCGGCGAGCAGTTTGTGGATATACTCCTTCACGCGAAGCGTTCCGCCCTCATCCTTCATCCTTGTCAACAGTTCCGCCATCGGCGGCCCTTCATCAATGAACAGACGGATGAAGCCGCCTGGTTCGGCCAGCGCCAGGGCCTCGGCCAGCAGTTGCGCCGCCTTGTCCTCATCGCCATGCGCATGGAGCGCGACCGTCTGCAGAACCATCGCCTTGAGCCGTTCATCCTGCCAGCCCTTTTCTTCCGTCTGCCGACGCCAGGGCTCCAGTGCCGCCAGCGCCTTGACCGCATCCCCTTGGGCCAGTAACACCCGCGCCCGGCTGATGGGGAGATCGTGCGTCTGTACGAGACGAGCGGCTGCCGCCACATCGCCCTGGCGCAGCAGCGTCAGCACTTGCGCGGCCGCAACCTCGGGCATGCGCTGCACGAAGTTGCTTTGGCGCACGGACTGCTCGGTCTCCGCCAACATGGCGGCCGCCTCGGCCACATCGCCCCGGGCCAGTTTCAAGCGGGCAAGAAACACCTCACAGATAACGAATCTGTCAACCGCGCGATCATACTGCCGCGCCAGCTGCAGACTCTGCTGTGCGTACTGCTCGGCGGTATCGAGATCGTTCCATTCGTAGTAGATGCGGGCCAGGCCAAGGAACTCTTCGCTTGCATTTGGAGGTCCCTGATCACTAAGCAGTTGCACGGAGCGTTGGTAGGTTTCGGCGGCTTGACAAAGCTGGTTTTCAGATTCCTGTATTTGGCCCAGGCCTGTTGTAGCCAATATAGTTAGGTAGATATTCCCGGACGCCTGTCTGATGGATATGGCTTCGGTATAGACCTGACGGGCCGCGGCGCGGTCCCCCTGGAGCTGGTGAGCAAACCCCAGCGTCCAGATCGCTCTGCTGCGGAAAGGCAGGTTGTCGGCGTGCAGGGTCTCCAGGGCGCGGCGCGCCTGAACGATCGTTTCCTCCGGCTGGTAGCGGAGGAGCGCCAGCGTGGCCCTGATCGCGGCAATTTGTCCGATCAGGTCGCGGGTCTTGTCATCGGGATCGGCATTTTGCATGGCTTTTTCAGCCGCTTGCAGTTTCTCTTCGACGCCGGTTGTCCGTCCAGCCATGAGCGTTGACGTGGCAGACCTTACCCACAACCTGGGCCTGACATCCAATACGGTCTTGGGCAGCGAATCCAGCCAGTCGAGAATGGCGGTCACCACGCCGAGTGAGTGCAGGGGTATGCGCCCTCCCTCGATCAGGCGTTCGGCGCGTTCGATGTCATTGGCGGCAGCCGCATGGTGGAAGGCTTCGGTCTCCAGGCCATTGGCCTCATACCATACGGTGGACATGGAACAATTATACAACGCCCCTCAAACTTCAAAAAGTATCCCCCCCAGGCTATGTTCGGATTTGCCTCGTGCGACCTATCAATGCAAGGACGATTAACACGATGGAAAATGGGATGAAGAATTCGGGACGTCCATTTCCATGAGAGCCAATGTAATCCAGCTCCAAAATTTTGTTCAAAGGGCCGAGATACCAGATGAGCATATACAGGATCTCAAAGAGTTTGCTGGTTCCGCTCCACACACCGCAGGCTAATGCCAGAGATGGGATGAAAAAAGCACCTGAAAACAATGCCAGCAAGCCAGTTGTATCACCGTCCATTGTAAGGCGGATGATCGCGCCGATGCTGACCAGCAGGGTGACGATGAATCCAGCCAGCCATTGCGCGGGGAGTTGCCTTAGCAGCGGGGAGGCGGAGGAGAATGCCATCTGCTGGACGTTATTATGAATCTCACGGTTGCCGATGGCTGACCAGATCAGGATGGGCCAGACCCATGCAATCGGAAGCACAATCTCACGCACGGTAGCGGATGGATTGACCAGGCAGGCGACGATGATCCCAGCCATGACGACATACCACCACCAGCGCTGTCCTTTGAGCAGAAGTTTTATTTCAGCCATTAAGACATTGAAGAAACTGAATCGGTTGGCGGTTTTGTTTAGAGGAGTCAGATGAACGGCAGATAATGCCTGGGATGTTGAAGCAGGTGCAGGCACCGAGTCTGATGCGGCGCGCTGCGCTTTAATCCGCCGTGGTTTTCTGCGCGAGGGATCAAACCTATCAAAGAAAAGGGCGGCGAAAAAGATCAATAAAATGGAAAGAGCAAGCAACGAGAAACGGGCTAAGATTAATTCAGTCGTCCAATGGATGCCGTTCCATGTGAATACTTTGGTTGCAGAAACAAATCCACCGCCGAGGGTAAAGTCACCGTTGTATTCGGGATAGATCGCGGTGACCGCTTTGCCCATTTCGCTTGCCAATATTCCCAGACCTGTTGGTTCAAATGCCTGGTATTGTTTGAGTGTAGGGTTTTCCATGAAAAGCGGCAGGAAGAGGATGAAAGCGAAGAAATAGACGATGTTTCCGAAGCCGCCCTGTAAAAAAGAAACTGCTTCAAATAATACTGCAAATGCCGCAACAAGCGCGATGAGCGGCATGACGATGAAGACGAAGGGTGACAGGAATGCGAACAGATTGATCTGCGTATTTTCGCCCTGCAAAAATTGAATGACAATGGCGCCCAGCGCCAACACCGTGACCATTGACATGAGGACGGCGAAGTTGCTTAACCATTTGCCGATCAAATAAAGGGAACGGGTCAGTGGTGTGGTTGCCATGATCTGCCCAACACCGGTCTCTCTGTCGCGCGCCACCGAGCCTTTGACGAGATAAAAGCCGAACCAGCCGATGAAAAAGGTCGCGATCAGCGACATCATGGCGCCGACCCACGCGGAATTAAACTCGCCGCGATACAAACCAAGTTGCAACGCCATGTTGCCAATGGCGGTTTGGTAGCCGAGGAATACCGCCAATCCCAGCATGACCAGAAAGCTATAACGGCGTACGCGTTCCAGAAAATCGGCGCGCGCTAAATAATAGATGACGTGTACGGATCTCATTTTTTGCCGCCGATGAAAAACAGATAGGCGTCTTCGAGATTTGGCGAAACATTTTGCGCGTTGGCATCAGGCTTGTCCGCGCTGACCACGCGCACCTGCACGCCGTCACTGCGGCGGATGGTTCCACTGATAATATGCTTTTGTTTGAGGGCGGTCAGGTCATCGCTGTGCACTGTCCACTCCCAAACTTTATGTTCAAGTTCATTCAATAGTTTTTCAGGCGCATCTTCGCGCAAGAGTTGACCTTTGTTGACGAGTGCGATATGTGTGGCGGTCGCTTCCACATCTGAAACAATGTGCGTGGACAAGATCACGATTCTTTCTCCCGATAGATCTGAGAGCAGATTCCTAAACCTGACTCTCTCTTCGGGGTCCAGCCCGACGGTGGGTTCGTCCACGATGAGCAATTGCGGATCGTTGAGCAAAGCCTGAGCGATGCCCACACGCTGTTTCATGCCGCCCGAATATCCGCCCAGCGGGCGTTTCGCAGCTTCGACCAGGTTCGTGAGTTGAAGCAGTTCGTCAATACGTTTCTTTGCGGTTGCAGCGTCGAGTCCTTTGATGGCAGCCATGTATTCGAGAAATTCAACTGCATTGAGATTCGGGTAGACACCGAAATCCTGCGGTAAATAGCCAAGCACGTTGCGCAAAACATCAGGAGATTTGACGACATCAGTGCCGTTCCATGTGATCGTCCCATTTGTAGGCTTTGTGATCGTGGCGAGCATGCGCATGAAAGTGGACTTGCCTGCGCCGTTTGGTCCGAGCAATCCCAAAATACCAGGTTTGATATCAAGAGAAAAATCCTTGAGTCCCCAAAAATCACGTTTGTATTGCTTGCCGAGATTCTGAACGGTAAGTTGCATTAGTGTTCTCTTGTTAAAGTTGGATGGTTTGCCTAGCTTGTATTATGTTCTGGGCGCGGTAGACTGCGGCTCTGATTTTGAAAGCGAAACCAAAATACAAGCCACGAGCAGCAAGAAGGAAATTGGACCAAACAGCATCTTTTCTCCACTGCTCAGTGAAGCCAGAATGCCCAGGAAGTTGAGGGCGGAAAACGCAGTGATCAGCCAGGACAAAACTTTGATAAGTAGCGTGATAGGCGCATCACTAACAAGTCCCGCACGGCGGCGGATGACATAGATAAAGAAGAATAGGAGAGCCGCAGATGCCAGGCTGGCAAGTCTCAAGTTCGTTGTCAAAACAGGCTCCCGCCCTCCCCAAGCCATTGTGATCGGTAGGATTCCAGAGGCAAGTAAAAGTTGCAGAATAATCGTTAGAGCGTACAACACAGTTGCGGCATTCCCTGCAATTCTCGGGGTCTTTTGGATTGGGTTCATTTTCTTTCTCCTTGTTATCAGTAGTCAAATTTCTAGATTTTGGTATTTTTGCCTATCGTAATGACGACATTTCCCTTTTTTTGCCCTGTGTCAACATACCTGTGAGCCTCAGCGGTCTGTTCCAATGGATAACGTCTATCAATCACCGATTTTATCGCCCCCGCCTCAATAAGCTCTTTGAGGAAAGCTAAATCTTCGACCTTTTGGATGGCGGCCCCAATGATCACTTTCTTGCTACTTCTCATTGAAATCCATCGTCCTCGAACGATCTGGGTCAGTCCGGGATTCCCAATGAGATAGCGGCCATTTTGCTTTAGTGATTTTATGCTGCCTGAAAAGGAACTCTTGCCCATTATGTCAAAAATAACATCATAGGTCTCTCCATTTTTAGTAAAATCCTCTCGGGTGTAATCAATAACATGGAGTGCACCAATCGAGCGCAGCATGTCCAATTTCTTCGTGCTGTCCACGCCAGTCACTTCTGCCCCAAAGTGCCTGGCCAGTTGTACTGCGAAAGTACCGATACTTCCACCTGCGCCAATAATCAGAACCTTTTGTCCATGCTGGATATTTCCTTTTCGAAGAAAATGCAATGCTTCCAGTCCCCCGGTAGGAACGGCAGCGGCTTCCTCATAAGTCATATTCACCGGTTTTTTGGCCAGCACCCCCATTTTCGTTTCTTCGGGCAGACAGATGTACTCGGCATACCCGCCAAAACTAAGCCCAGTGGATGCGAAAACTTGGTCACCTTTCTTGAACAGCCTGACATCTTTGCCGGTTGTTTCAATTTCCCCGGACAGCTCCTGTCCTAGTATGGTTATTCTCTTTGGTTTTAAGAGACCGTTATAGATTCGCACGGGAAGCCGAAATAAGACAGGGATTTTTAGGCTTCGCAGCTCACAGTCTCCTGTTGTTACGGTTGTCGCAGCGATTCTTATCAGAACTTCATTATCCCTCGGAACAGGTTTATCGCTCTCTCTGAGCTGAAGACCATCCGGTGGGCCATATTTTGTCCACATAATTGCTTTCATAAAGTATTCCTCCAGGGTTGTTTTGATTTGACGATATGAAATTTTGTTGGACAATTGATGCATTTGCCTGGCTAGGATTATTGGCACGATTGACTGAGATCAATGGCATTCCCAAATCTCGCACTTTTTTAGCAATCCATGCAACGCGGCCTGATCGATCACCGGTCCAGTCAGGAGCGTATTGCCGTCCTCTTCCAGCGTGATGGTCAGTCCCTCAAACCAGTCCGTCCATTGATGACTCAGATGTCCCTTGATCCTGATTTGATAGACCATTGGTTGACTTGGGTCAGTTTTTGGGTTGTGTTTTATTTTTCATTCCTCTGTGCCACAGTTATGACTACTTTTCCTTTGGCGTGCCCTTCTTCAAGATAGCGGATTGCGTCAGGAACCTCACTCAACGGGTAACATCTATCAATCACAGGCTTTACCTTGCCTGCTTCAAGCAGCTCTTTCATAAGAGCCAAATCGTTTTGGTTTGGTTTCGCGACTCCCATATTGCCCATTTTCTTGCTCCCAGTCATTGAAATCCATGGTCCCTGAAGCATAGCTTGGGTCATTTGAGCCATCGAACCTCCGGTCTGAACATAAATCCCCTTGGGACTTAATGCACGCCTATAATCTGAAATCGAGCGGTCTCCGTTAGCGGCAATGATCAGGTCATACAGCTGTCCGGTCTTGGTGAAATCTTCTTTGGTATAGTCAATGACATGATCTGCCCCGATCGAGCGCGCCATGTCCAAATTTCTGGTGCTGCACACGGCGGTCACTTCAGCCCCGCTCGATTTGGCAAGTTGTACTGCAAATGTACCCACACCACCAGACGCGCCATTGATCAAAACCTTTTGCCCGGGTCGAATCTGTCCGGCGTAGCGAATACCTTGCAGTGCAGTGACTGCCGCCATGGGTACCGCCGCGGCTTCCTCGAACGATAGATTGGTTGGTTTCAACGCGAATGCATTTTCACGAGCACATGCATACTCGGCAAACCCACCCCAACCACATGCGGAGATGTCTCCGAATACTTCATCACCCACCTTAAACTGCTTTACGTTACTACCAACTGCTTCGACCCGTCCCGCAATGTCAGATCCGAGTATCTCGTTTTTTGGTTTTAGAAGTCCAGAGGATAGACGGATCAGAAAAGGGTCAGCTCTTAAAAGATGGAGGTCAGCCGCATTTACAGATACTGCATATATTTTTATGAGAATTTCATTGTCTTTGGGGGTAGGTTTGGCTACCTCCTTGAGTTGAAGAACATCTGGTGATCCGTATTCTGTGTATACAATTGCTTTCATTTGATTCTCCGTTTTAGAATGTGTTCAATTCCAAGTAGCTTGTCTCTATTACTGCTTGTCCTCTGACGCATTTTTCTGGTCAGGTTTAATGCGATTGACCGAGATCAATGGCATTCCCAAATCACGCACTTTTTTTAGCAATCCATGCAAGGCAGCCTGATCTATCACCGGGCCAGTCAGGAGCGTATTGCCTTCATCTTCCAGCGTGATGGTCAGTCCCTCAAACCATTCTGTCCATTGATGACTCAAATGACCTTTGAGTCTGATCTGATAGACGATTGTTTGAATTGGATCAATGATTGGATTGCGTTTATTTGACATTCTTCTATTCCACAGTGATGACTATTTTTCCTTTACCACTCCGCACAACACGGCGGCTCGTCTCATGAGCCGCCGTGTGCAATAGCGTTTACACCGTTGCGGCGGCAAGGATGTTCTTGCCTGGCTTCACGTTCCTCACGCCAACTATGAGCAGGTATCCGAGCAGCCAGACCTCCGCGATGATCACGATGAGAATGAACGGTTGGATCTGCTTATGGAAGTCGGGGACTAGGAACGCGGTGATCAGGTGTACCAGGTAGCAGACGGTGGCCGCGACGAGAGTGACGCCCAGCGCCTTGGGGAACAGTCCCGATTTGTAGGCAAGATACCCGAGCGGCGCCAGCCACAGGCCGAAGAAAACCTGCGCGCTGAGAGTCCCGTAGTGCTGGATGTCGAGCAGGAGCAACACGAGCGCATTCGACCCAGCGGCACCGAAGGCGTCTACGTAGGAACTGTTGGTTGCGACCTGCAAGCCCTCAAACTGGAAGACCGCATTTAGGGTAGTGATGCCAGCCGAAAGAGCGACGCAGATGAGCATCGCCATCGCCACGCTTTTGTTCACGTGTTGAAGCAGGATGTAGAAGGCCATAGCTGTGAGGATGAAGAAGACCGCATTCACCAAGTGGGCGACGACGATCATGCGGACAAGTCCGGGATCCGCGAGCACGTTCGCAGCTGTGGCTGCCGCATTGCCGGCCACGTACATCTTGGGGTCTCCAAAGCCTTCGGCAAAACCGCCGAAGAGGGCGACGAGCAGGTAGAAGACGCCGGCAATTCTCGCGAGGCGCTTGGGTGAAGATGTACTTTCTGTTTTTACATTCATTTCTCTATCTCCTTTTTTGAACCATACGGATAAGTGTCAAAGTTTGGCACCAAGCATAACTGTCTGTTTGGCTTCAACTAGATACACTATACAAATGAATGTGGGGAGTTGTCATCCCCACATGTGCGGATATATGTACGGATATGTTGAAAGGGGATGTCAGGGAAACAAAAAACCCTGCCCAACGAGCGATGAAACGCTGTTTATTGGGCAGGGTTAAGAGCAATGCTATTTGATGGCTATATCAAACCCAGTTCGGCTGCCCGTTTGACAGCCGCCCGTCGATTATTAACATCAAGTTTTCTGTAAATACTCTCAGTATGTGTGCGGATCGTACTTAAGGCGATCACGAGTTGATTGGCGATCTCCGGTCCCGAAAGTTCGGTTTTGAACAAGCGGAGAACTTCCAACTCACGCTGGCTGAGCGGCTCGATCAGGGATTGAGAAGCGGGAGATGCAAGGATCGGAAATACACTTGTACTCCTCTGTCTTTGCGCTTCGAATGCCCCCAGCAGCTTGCCTGTATAGTTGGGCATGATCCCTCGTGTAGCAGCTTCGCGAAGTAGTTGAACCATGTCTGCGCCTTCATCCAAAAATATGCGGACATAGCCCTCTGGTTGTGCCAGAGTCAAGGCGCGTTCCAGCGATGCAAAAGCCAGGGATGTGTCTCCCTTCGCCTGATAAACGAGCACTTGTGTCACCAATATCTCAAGCACGCTACCCAATCTCTTTCCATCTTCTGCTGCCTTCAAAAGGCGTTCCAATAAGCTCAACACCTTAAGAATAACTTGTTCATCCCGATTGTTCTGATGCTCGGCCAGCAGAACACGTGCCAAGGTAATATGTTCGAATTCGCGCAAATAGCTAAGTTCATCATCAACCGAAAGTCCTTGTTCGCGTGCCCACTCCCTCGCTTTGGACAATCGTTCTTGCTTAAGATAAATTCTCGCCTTCAACGCCTCGATGGGACGAGTATATGGAATCAGAGACCTGACATACAGGCGTTTGGCTTCATCCAGAAGCCGAAAAGCAGCGTCCAAGTCTCCGTCATGCTCCTTCAGTCGAGCTTGGGCAAGACACCTGCGATAGGGCCAGTCCATCAAGGTGGACTGCTCACCTAATACAAGACTTTTTTGAAAGTACTGTGCGGCAGCTTCATCATCCCCCATCTCATGGTACAGCATCGCCAACCCCAAATGATGATGCGCTGTGATCCGCTGTGCCTCCTTTTCATGCTCTGAAGCAAGCTGCAATGATTGCTGATAGGTTGTTAACACTTCGCGGAGATGCCCCTGCGCAGTGAGGATGTCCGCCTTTCCAGAGGCACCAGCAATGGCAAAAATGAAATTGCCAACTTCTTGTGAACTATCGATCCAGTCGCTCATAGACTTACAAGCTGCGTCCAAATCACCATTTGTCCAGTACGTACTCCCCAGAATTGCAGCGGCTTGGGCATGTAGGAAATGGTTTTTTTCGGGAGTAAGTTTGAACACCAGTTCCGCATACTTCACCGTGGAAACGTAATCACACTGAGACTGAGCATTGTAAGCGCGGGCAAATGCGATCCTGGCAGGCAGTGTACGATATTGCTCTTCATCCACGATAACCATCTCATCCGATGGACCTTCCAGACACCGTTCTGCATCCCGCAGGCGGGATTCGCTGGCATCCACTTCACTAGCCTCCATAAACCCCCAGGCAATCTGTGTACATAGCACAGGACGAGAGCGGATCAACTCCTCGGGTAGTTGCTTCACCCAACCCAGCCAGGCAGCAGATTGAGAACTTTGATTCATACCCTGCCAGGTTGTTTCAGCCAACGCTGCTGCCCGGCTGAAATCTCTGGCCGTGATGGCATGGTGAAACGCTTCAGCCCTATCGCCATTCTTTTCAAACCATTCGCTGGCGCGCATATGGGTTTGCGCTATCTCTTCGGGTGTCTTGCTTTGTCCCAGCCGCTGGCGCAGTAAGCTTCCAAAGAGGTGATGATAACGGTACCAACGTCGTTCGTTGTCCAAGGGGATGATGAAGAGGTTAGTGTGTTCAATATACTCGAGGGTTTTTTGCCCTGAGGCAGAGGTATTGAGCAAAACAGCATCACAAAGCGGACCGCACATGCGATTGAGGATGGATGTGCACAACAGGAAGTTCTGAACACTTTCGGACTGCTGTTGCAAGACCTCTTCGACCAGGTAATCCACGATATATCGGTGATCTCCGGCGAATGCCTGGATGAATCCGGAAACATCTTGGTGACCCTGCATCGAAAGTGCAGCTAACTGCAAACCGGCAATCCAGCCTTCAGTTCGGGCTTCCAATATAGCAACCTCTTCAGCAGAGAGGTTAAGATCCATCACCTGTTTGAGAAATTCGGCAGCTTCGGATGGAGTAAAGCGCAAATCCGCGGCGCGCAGTTCGGTTAATTGGCTGCGTACGCGCAAGCGGGCCAGGGGCAGATTCGGATCCTCGCGGGTGGTGATGACCAGGTGCATCTGCGGCGGCTGGCGCTCGAGCAGGGTGGCGAGCGCCTGATCCACTGGTTTTGCTTCGATCAGGTGATAGTCGTCAAGGACGAGGATGAAATGGTCCGGGATGGCGGTGATTTCATTGAGCAGGGTCGTCAGGAGCGGCTCGATGGGCGGCGGCTGCGGAGAATCGAGCGCGGCCATCGCCCCGGCGCCGATCCCGGCAAAGAGAGTCTGCAAAGCCGCCACGAAGTAAGCCAGGAAGCGCGTGGGGTCGCTATCCCCGGCGTCCAGCGACAACCAGGCGACCCTCACCCCTTTCCCCTCTCCCAGCGGGAGAGGGGAAGGAGTGAGGGCGGCGACCCATTCGCTGACCAGCGTGGTTTTGCCAAAGCCGGCCGGGGCAGAGATGAGGGTCAGCTTGCCGTGCAGGCCCTCGTTCAGCCGCTCGATCAGGCGGGGGCGGGGGACCACTTTAGGGCGAGGTGGGGGGAAATAAAGTTTGGTGGTTAAGATGGGCGTGGACATGGATCAATTATACAACACGCCCCCCCAAACTCAAACAGCGTCGCAAACCAGGCCGCCTACGGTTGAAACCGTAGTCTGTCACAGTTCAAACCCGTTGAAACGGGTTGCCGCCCTTCGCACAGTGCGTTTCAACGCACTTGGCATACCAGACGGTGATTTCAATCACCGGTCGGAATGGCCGATGGTGTGTCAATCGACCCACTAGAGTTGCGCATAGACTCTTTGGGCCGCGGCCCTGGCGAAATCGTCCATCCTCCGCTGGATATCCGTCGTTTTCGATGCAAAGGGGTTATCTTCCGCCGCGGGTTGTCGGGCGATCTTATCCAATACGTCAATCAATGTATCGATCTCTTCGACAGTGTTCTCGATGCCCAGGCTGACGCGGGTCAGCCCCGGCAGCGCCATCTGGGGGAACAAAGTCAGCATCACCCCCTGGAACTGCTGCAGCAGTGGGGGAATATCAAGCAAGTGCTTGATCAACAGATGGGCGCAGTGGCAGCCGGAGCGGACGCCGATCCCGCCCTGTTCGGCCAGTTCCCGGGCCACCCGGCTGGCCATCCTGTTACCCAGGCTGAAGACGATCACACCACCTTTGCGGCTGAAACGGGGCGAATCCGGGGTGATGCCGAAAACCGTCAGGCCGGGGATTTGCATCAGGCCGCGCAGCGCATGCTCGGTGAGGGCCTGTTCCTCCTGCTGGATCGTATCCAGGCCGATCCGCTGCAGCAGCACCAGCGCCTTGCCCAGCGCGGCAATCCCGCCGACGTTTTCCTCCCCGGACGAACGGATCCGCTCCAGTTCAGCCGCGGAGAATTGCAGCAGCCCCTTTCTCACCACCAGCGCCCCCGTGCCGAAAGGCGCGTAGGCCTTGTGGGCAGAGAAGGCGAGATAGTCAATCCCGCAGGCTGCCATTTCGACCTCCCGGTGGGCGACCAATTGGGCCGCGTCCACCAGCAGGCGCGCGCCGTATCGGTGTACGATGCGGCTGATCTCAGCCAGATCGTTGAATACCCCCAGGACATTCGATGCGCCGCTCATTGCCACCAGGCGGATGCGCTTGTTGCCGTGCTGACCCTCCTGGTTGTAGGCGCGCAGGAGCGCTTCCAGCGCGTCTAAATCCAGGAATCCTTCGTCGTTCACCGGGAACCGGATGAGTGCAACGCCGGGGAGCCTGCGCCACGGCAGCTCGTTCGAATTGTGTTCCAGGATCGTGTTCACCACGACCGGCCTGATCCCGTCTTGGGATTCACCCCCCAGGCTTTCGGCGGCCAGGTTGATGGCCTCGGTGGTGTTGGATGTAAAAATCACGTCGTAGTCTGCCGGGGGCGCGCCCAGCACCCCGGCGCAGATGGACTTGACCTCCCGGACGATCTCCCGCTGCACCTGCTCCGGCTGGCGCCAGGCCTGGCAGACCGCATCCCGGATGGGTTCGAAGGTGGGCGTGCTGGCGCCATTGTCCAGGTTGATGAAGGGCTTGGCGCCTTCCAGCGTCGGGACGGGAACCCTTTGGCCGATCAGGGTCGGCCGGAGTGCAGCCAGCAGCTCCCGCCCGGAGAACTTTTCCAGCTCGTCGTGATACAGGATGTCAGCCGCCGTCCGCTGTTCGGCGTCCGCTTCAAGAAATGCGTCCTTGCCGAACTGCCGGATCAACTGCAGCGCCCTGGCAAACACAATGACATTGACGATGGCAGGTGTGCCGGCCTCGAATTTGTCCGCCCCCCTGGCCCAGATGACCCGGTTGGGAAAGACCAGCCGGGCCGTCCCGCCGCCGGGCTGAAAGGGCGCGCCTGCGGGGAGCGCATTCCGTGCGACAGCCAATGCTCGCAGACCCAGGGGCAGGCCGATGTCCCGGCTGGACACGGTGCGGCAACCCCTCCGCCCGAGCTGCGCCTGGAGCAGCTCCGCCCGCCTGGGAGAACAAAAGACGACGGTGTGACGGGCCTTGTCCAGCCCCACATCATCCAGGACAATCTCGCGGGCCTGCTCGTACAAGTGCGTGGAGGTCAGCGAGTTATGCCCGCTGCCGCGGTGGACGTTGGAGTAGGTCTCCAGCGCCGCCTGCATGCCGCGCCCCAGCTCGGCAAAGGCTTCATTGTGCCTGGCCCCCTCCTCGGGTTGAAGAACTTCCAGCGGTTCGGAGGTTGTGCCTGCCATCGTTTTCATAAGAGTCTCATCCCTTTCGGTTGGCGGTCACCAGGACCTGCTCCGGACATCAGCCGGCCTCGTTTGCGGCCGGTTTCTGCTCTTTGGCGCCCTTGATCAGCAGCCACAACGTCAGCCCAAATTCCGCAATGAAGCCCAGCGGCCAACTGATATAAGTGATTGCCGCGAAGCCCGGGAAGAGGAAAAACTGAAGAGCAGTCATCAGCCAGAAAGCGCAATGCAACATCAACACAAGGCCCAGAATCCTGGGCAGGAAGCCCGACTTGAAAACCAGGTAACCCAGCGGAAAGAGCCAGGCGCCATAGAAGATTTGGGCGATCATGAACCCATTCTTGTACAGAACCAGGGATAACATAGCCAGCGCCGGCAGTTGCTCGGCCGGGAATACTTTCAGGTAATCAGCGCCGCCCAAGAGCAGCTGGCTGGCAAGCAGGAACAGATCGCTGAAACACTGGATGGCAACACCGGTCAGGTTCAACAACAGGAACAGCAAGGCGATGTTCTCGTTGACCCGCTTCAGCAGCACGTACAAAGCCCAGGCTGTCAGCAGAAAAAGTACGGCCGCAACCAGATCGGTCATGATGCCGATACGGAATTGCCCTGCCGACGCCGCGATATTCCTGGCGGTTGTCGCGGCATCTCCGAGTACAATCAGCCTGGAACGCCCAATCACATCTGCGAGGATGTGAAACACCATGTAAATCAGATACAGCAATCCAGCCATTCTTGCGGACTTATTGACGGAATTCATTTCTTGCCTCCTCCGAACAGGGCATAGCCCGATAGGCCGCTGCCCACTACGTATAGAACACTCTGAACCACTGAGGGTTGGCAACTGTCGAACAGTTGCCAACCCTGTCACTTTTACGCCGTCCGGCCTGGCTTGCTGCGCAGCAGCACGATCCCCAGCCAGACGTACCAGATGATCTGACTCAAGCCAAAAACTCCGATCAGCGCGTCGGTCAACCCTGGGATCAGCGAGAGGATGCCCACCGCGCCCACCAACAAGCCGAGCATATTCAAGCCCCTGGGCAGCCCGCCAGACCGCAGCGCGGCCACGCTGACCAGCAGCGCCCACAGCCCGCCCAGGATCTCGCCGTTGGCGTTGCCCAGCCCGCCTGCCACGGTTTCGATGGCCTGCCAGGTCAACGCAGCCTGGCCCGGGTCCGTGGCATAGAGCGCGACGACAGGGGCGATCCCGGCATTCGCGACCATGCCGCTGGCGATCAGCGAACCGGCCCAGATGATCCCGAGCGTGGTTGCCACCTGCATGAGCGCCGGTGCGCCGGCCTGCAGCCGGTCGTACAACGCCAGCGCCAGGACGATCAGGACGACGCCGAAAAACACGTACATGAGCAGGTTGGTCGAGAAGACGACCGTCTGCATTTCAACGAGCAGGTCCACCTTTTGGGCCGGGTCGGTGATGCTGGGATAGTCCAGCACGGCGATGAAGAGCGCCATTCCGATCAGGTAGGCGACTGCCAGGTACAGGGCGGCAAAACCGCCAGATTTCTGCAAGGTTTTCATGTTTCTCTCCTTTTGTTGAATCTATCTGAATTATGACTGCGTGGCGGACAAGGCGGCAACCGCAGATGGATTGAATCCTTTCACGATCAGCCAGACGCCCAGGAACAACTCGTTCAAGAGCATCGGCAACCCGGTAATCACGCCGAGCGCCGCGCCCAGATCCGGCATGAACCAGCCGAGTACGGTGTTGATGAGCACCAGGGCCGCCGCGATCAATCCCCAGATGGCGATGAACCCAGGAATCAGCCGGGTGCGGAGCAGCATGATGTACAGCAGCACGGCGCTAAAGCTGAAGATGAGGTTGAGCATCTGGAACGCCCAGAAACGCGTGGCAAGCAGCAAGGCCCCCAGCGCCGGCAGATCAGAGGCCGCAGCTCCCGCCTGGCCCGGATCTCCAGCGAGCGTCAACAGCGCGAGCGGGCTGACGTCGGCCAGGATCTGGGTGATGAACTCAACCACCCGGAACCCGACATACGCCAGCGCCAGGCTGGCAAAGCGCTGCTTCAGGATCGGGAACAGGAGCACGGCGATGCCGACATAGGCCAGGCCGTTGGCGAAGCAGAGAAGCACGCCCAGCGCCACCTGCGCACGCCCAGCGGCGATCAGGCTGAGATAATCGGGCGCGCCCAAGATCGCTTCCACCAGCACGATGGCGCCGAGGATGAAGGTGACGTTGGAAAACAGGAACGCTGACCCCACCAGTGTTGCGGTCCTTCTGCCTGTTCCACGGGGACTATCGTTGACCGTATTCATCGCTGGTCTCCTTTCGAGACTTCGTCCAAGTCAAGACGATGCCGAACATGATCGCCAAACTGAAAGCGGTTTCCCAGTCCACGGCCATCTCGCCATGCCCGAAGTAGTTCCATGCAAGTGTCACAAGCGCACCAGTCGCCAGCGCCACCGCGAACACGGTCATGAATTCGATGACCGACTGCTTGATGTTCATGATTTGTTCTCCTCTACTGACACATTGACACCTTTCTGCTGGACGCAGATCCATCCGGTCAGGCTTCAGCGTTGCGCCACGTCCAGGCATACCCGACGATCAGAAGCGTGAGCGCCATCTCCACTATGCCGAAGAGCAGATAGAAAGCCCAGGTTTCCCCGACCAGGTTCCCGATATTGACAGCCGTGTAGAGCGCCCCCAGGATGATGTTCGCCCAGCGCCCCACCCCGGGCTTCAGCGCCAGGGGCAGGAAGACCATGACGGCAGGGATCAGCATCAGGATCGCGGCTGTCAGCAGCGAGGCCTGAGTCACCGGGAAAGGCCCCATTCGTCCTGCCATCACTTCCTCCATCTGACCAGGCTTGTACAACGAAAAGTAGTCAGCATAGATGTACAAGAACATGAGAGCCGCCCACAGTGCGGAGAGCTTCATCTTCACAGATATCTTCACATCTTCCTTTTCGGTGGTCCTGTTGATCGTGTTCATTTTTTTCTCCTTGTTTTCTCCTTGATTGAACGATCTGGATGAGTCTTACGATTTGACATCTGGCACGACTGCCTGGCCTGACCCGAACGTCGTCGGGGGCTTGGGTTTGACGGGACAGACCGAGACTAAAGGTATGCCCAGATCACGCACTTTCTTGAGCAGACCGTGCAGCGCAGCCTGGTCGGCCACCGGGCCGGTGAGGAGCGTGTCGCCGTCCTCTGCCAGCGTGATGGTCAGGCCGCCAAACCACCCGGCCCAATCGGCGCCCAGATGGCCCTTGAGCCTGATCTGATAGACCACGGGCTGACCCGGATCAGTTGTTGGTTCGAGTTCGTTCGACATGACCTTGCACCTGTTGTGTCCGATGTTCGCCGGTTGAGCTGCTCGCTCAAGGCACAGGTAATATACAGGCGCCGCGGTGTTGTTGTATAGACACTTTGGTGTTGGTGGGAGGTGTTGTTTTGGGTGACTGAAGGAGGAGAATGTCGAGGAGTACGAACACGTGCAGCCAGGGCACGGTCAGAGACCGGCCCCAGCAGACTCACCGATAGCTTCTTACAACAAACCCAGCTCGCGGGCGCGGGCGATGGCTTCGGTGCGGCTTTGCACCTGCAGTTTGTCGAAGATGCGGCGGTTGTGCCCTTTGACCGTGTCCAGGGCCAGGAAAAGCCGCGCGCCGATCTCCCGGTTCGAGAGTCCCTGGGTGATCAGCACCAGGATTTCCAACTCGCGCTGGCTCAAGGGCTCAAGCATTTGCGATTTGCGATTTGCGATTTGCGATTGCGGCAGGTCCGCAGGTTGTTCAAAAGCAGCCAGGAGTTTATCTGCGTAACCGAGCAGTTCATGATCTTGGCCGTGCAGTTGCTTTTCAATCAACAATCTAAAATCGGAAATCAGCAATCGCATCGGCTCGCCTTCATCCACGAAAAGACGGATGAAGCCGCCTGGTTCGGCCAGCGCCAGGGCCTCGGCCAGCAGTTGCAGGCCCATGTCCTTTTCGCGCTGCGCGACCAGCGCCAGCGCCTCCAGCACCATCGCTCGCAGCCGTTCATCCTGCCAGCCCTTTTCTTGCATCTGCTGGCGCAATGGCGCAAGCAAAGCCAGCGCGCTGGCTGCATCTCCGTGAGCCAGAAATACCCGCGCCTGGCTGATGGGGAGATTGTGAGTCTGTACGAGATGAGCGGCCGCCGCCAGATCGCCCTGGCGCAGTAGGACAAGCGCTTGGGCGGCCGCGATTTCCGGCAGCCGCAGGATGAAGTTCTGCTGACGCGCCGATTGTTCAGTCTGGGCCAACATGGCGGCCGCGCCGGCCACATCGCCCCGGGCCAGGCTCAGGCGGGCCAGGAATACTTCGCTGATGATGAAGCGGTCAATCACGCGATCATACAGCCGCGCCAGTTGCAGGCTCTGTTGTGCGTACTGCTGGGCCGCGTCCAGGTCGTTCCATTCGTAGTGGATGCGGGCCAGACCCAGACACGCGTCGTTGGCGCTCGGTCCAGGCTGATCGCCCGCCAGCTGCAGAACACGCCGGTAGGTCTCGGCCGCCCGCTGGAGCTGGTTGTCCAATTCCTGGAGCCGCCCCATGTGGCTGGTCGCCAGGATCGTGGAAAACATGCTCATAGACGCCTGGCTGATTGATAAGGCCTCTGCTATAGCCCGGCCGGCCGCGGCGCGGTCACCCTGAAACAGATAGGCAGCGGACAGCGCCCAGTTAGCCGTAAAGCGGAAACGCAGATTCCCGGGCAGCAGATACTCCAGGGCGCGGCGCGCCTGGGTGGCCACCGCTTCCGGCTGGTAGCGGGTGATCGCCAAGGTGGCTCTGGCGCAGGCAATTTGCCCAATCAGGTCGCGGGTCTGCGGATCAGGCTCGGCGTTCTTCAGGGCGGCAGCTAAAGCTGCCTCGGCCGCTTGTAGTTTATCTTCCACGCCGGTTGTCAGGCCGGCCGTCAACGCCATCGTGGCTGACCTCACCCACAACAGGGGTCTGGCATCCAGCGCCGATTTGGGCAGGGATGCCAGCCACGCCAGGATCGCGTTCACTGCGCTGCGAAAATGCAGGGGGATCCCCCCTCCCTCCATCAGGCGCTCGGCGCGCTCGACATCATTGGCGGCAGTGGCATGTCGAAAGGCTTCAAGCCCCAGTCCATTGTCTTCATACCATTGACTGGCGCGGATGTGAGACTCGGCTATCTCGCCAGGTGTCAGGTTCTGCCCGAGGCGCTGACGAAGCAAGTCCCCGAAGAGATGGTGATAGCGGTACCAACGCCGCTCATTGTCCAGGGGGACGAGGAACAGATTGGCGCGTTCGAGATATTCCAGGGTTTCCTGCCCGGAAGCGGAGGGCGAACCCAAAACAGCATCACACAGCGGGCCGCACAGGCGATCGAGGATGGAAGTGCGCAGCAGGAAAGTCTGGACGCTTGCGGTCTGCTGTCCCAGGACTTCTTCAACCAGGTAGTCCAGCACGAAATGGTGGCTGCCGGTGAAAGATTTGATGAAGCTGGCGGTGTCCCGCTGTCCTTGCATGGAGAGCGCGGCCAGTTGCAGGCCGGCGATCCAGCCCTCGGTGCGGGTTTCCAGCGCAGCAATGTCCCCGGCCGAGAGGCTGAGGCCCATCACCCGATTGAGAAACTCGGCGGCTTCAGCGGGTGTGAAGCGCAGGTCGGCCGCGCGCAGCTCGGTCATTTGTCCCCGGGCGCGCAAGCGGGCCAGGGGAAGCTGCGGATCCTCACGGGTGGCGATGACCAGGCGCATCTGCGGCGGCTGGCGCTCGACCAAAAAGGTGAGGGCCTGATCCACCGGTTTGGAGTCAATCGTATGGTAGTCGTCCAGGACGAGGATGAAGCCTGTCCTGAGCGGAGGCGAAGGATCAGCCGGGATGGCGGCGATTTCGTTGAGCAGGATCGTCAGGAGCGGCTCGATGGGCGGCGGCTGCGGAGAATCGAGCGCGGCCATCACCCCGGCGCCGATGCCGGCAAAGAGAGTCTGCAAAGCCGCCACGAGGTAAGCCAGGAAACGCGTGGGGTCGCTATCCCCGGCGTCCAGCGACAGCCAGGCGACCCTCACCCCTGGCCCCTCTCCCGCTGGGAGAGGGGAAGGAGTGAGGGCGGCGACCCATTCGCTGACCAGCGTGGTCTTGCCAAAGCCGGCGGCGGCAGAGATGAGGGTCAGCTTGTGGCCCGCAGAGAACCCATCGCTCAGCCGCTCGATCAGGCGGGGGCGGGGGACGACTTTAGGCCGAGCTGGGGGGATATAGAGTTTAGTGGCTAAGATGGGCGTGGACATGGGTCAATCATCAAACAAACACTTAAAACCCCAGGGAGCCATTTTGCTTTAGTCAAATATCCAGTATAATAAAATTATACATCGTTTCGCCGGTTTGTAAAGCAGGGTTCGACAGGCAACGCTGCGGGGAGCCGCGGCCTGCGGTGAGCGGAGAGGTCTTCTGTGATACGTTGCAATTCGTAAGGAGTTGTTCAACATGAGGCTATTGGTACATATCGTCTACGATAAAATCGCATGCGTCACATGAAGAACATGGAGAATGTGGAGAATATAGAGAATATGGAGAACCCGATGAACACAGAAAACAAGAACCTTCGGCCCGCACAGCCCAGTCTGGGACAGGGGACATCCCGGACGGTACAGACGGTCTTGCGGATCCTGTTGGGCGCATTCCTGGTCTTTGCCGGGACCAGTCATCTCACGACGGCGCGGGCCGAGTTCCTGGCCCAGGTGCCGATCTGGCTGCCGGTGAATGCCGATCTGGTCGTCATCCTGTCCGGGATTGCAGAAATCACGCTGGGGTTAGCCCTGATCGCCCTGTTCAAACAGCGTGTGCTCGTCGGCCTGGCCACCGCGGCGTTCTTCGTGCTGATCTTCCCGGGTAACATCTCGCAGTACGTCAACCGGATTGACGCCTTCGGGCTGAACACCGAACAGGCCCGCTTCACGCGCCTGTTCTTCCAGCCGGTGCTGGTGCTCTGGGCGCTGTGGACCACCGGCGCCTGGCGGGCGTTGGTCATAAGAAAAGCAAAGTCCGCATAGGAATGAGAATTTTTTAACTGTCCAGTTCCGAGCAAATTCTGAGCATACAGACAGCACCAAAGCGGACACTTATTTAATTCTCATTCCATAGGACGCAACTATCTTCACATCAGGAGCCTTACAACGCCGCCATGTATATCCCTCAATAATGGCCGGAGGAGGAGTTGCCATGCAAACACTATTGGGCCACCACTGGCATCATCTGCCGGCCGACGAAGTACGGCTGCTTCTGGAAACTGATCCGGTGAAAGGGCTGGACACCTTCGAGGTTCGGCATCGCCAGGAGCGGTTTGGGCCGAACGTGCTGACGCCGCAAAAGGGGGCCAGCCCGCTGGTGCGCTTTCTACGCCAGTTCAACAACCCCCTGATCCTGATTCTGCTGGCGTCGAGCGTTATCACCGCGGTACTGAAGGACCCCTTGGACGCCGCCGTGATTTTCGGCGTGGTCTTCATCAACGCCGTGATCGGCTACGCCCAAGAGGCGCGGGCCGAACAGGCCATCGAGGCGTTGGCACAGACGATCTCCACCGAGGCAACCGTGATCCGCGGGGGCAAGACGCTGCGCGTCAACGCGGCCGAGCTGGTCCCTGGCGACCTGGTCACGCTACTTTCGGGCGCCAAGGTGCCAGCCGATCTGCGGCTGATCCGCTCGCGCGACCTCCAGGTAGCCGAAGCTGCGCTCACTGGCGAGTCCGCGCCCGTGGAGAAGGCGGCCGACGCGCACTTGGAGCCAGACACGCTCCTGGCCGAACGGCGCAACATGGCCTACGCGTCCACGCTCGTCACCTACGGACAGGCCACCGGCATCGTCGCCGCCATCGGTGATAACACGGAGGTTGGCCGCATCTCCCGCCTGCTGTCCGAAGCGCAGGAGCTGCAAACTCCGCTCACCCGCAAGATCGCAGGGTTCAGCAAGATCGTCCTCTACGCGATCCTCGTGCTGGCCGCGGCCACCTTTGGCATTGGGGTGCTGCGGGGCCAGCCAGCCGGTGAGACGTTCTACGCCGCCATTGCCCTGGTGGTCGCGATGATCCCCGAAGGCCTGCCCGCTGCGCTCACCGTCACCCTGGCGATCGGGGTCAGTCGTATGGCGCGGCGCCGCGCCATCATCCGCAAGCTGCCTGCCGTGGAAACGCTGGGCAGCACCACCGTCATCTGCTCCGACAAGACTGGCACGCTGACGCAGAACCAGATGACCGTGACCGAGATTTACGCAGGGGATACGTTCTACACCGTCAGCGGCGCCGGTTATGCGCCCACGGGGGAGATCAGCCCCGTGGGCGACTCGATGGCGCTGCGTGAGATCTTGACCGCGGGGCTGCTGTGCAACGACAGCGCGTTGGCCGAGAGCGAAGGCCGCTGGACCGCGCAGGGTGATCCGACCGAAGCCGCGCTGATCACCGCCGCGCTGAAGGGCGGTCTGACGCTGGCTCAGCGCGAGGCCCCGCGCGTCGACGCAATCCCGTTCGAGTCGCAACACCAGTACATGGCGACCCTCCATGATCTCGGCGCTGACCGCCGCATGCTCTACGTCAAGGGTTCGATCGAGGCGATCCTGGCGCGCAGCGGGGTCAGCCTCGACCCGGCGGGCCTGCCGGTTGCGCTCGACAGGGACGCGGTGCATGCTGCGGCCGACCGGATGGCCGCGGATGGCCTGCGCGTGTTGGCGTTCGCCCGTCGCGAGTTCTCGCTCGCCCAGGTCGCCCTCTCGCATGAAGACCTGTGCTGCAATTTGACCTTCCTGGGCCTGCAAGGGATGATTGATCCGCCGCGGCAGGAGGCGATCCAGGCTGTTGCGGCCGCGCAGACCGCGGGCATCCGCGTCAAGATGATCACCGGCGATCACGCGTTGACCGCAGGGACCATTGCGCGGCAAATCGGCCTCACAGGTGCGGCCGGGAGGGTGCTCACCGGCAAGGAGCTGGCCGAGCTGTCCGATGAGCAGTTGATCGCCGCGGCCGACGAGACATCCGTGTTCGCCCGCGTCAGCCCGGAGCAGAAGCTGCGGCTGGTGGACGCGCTGCAGGCCCGCGGACACGTAGTCGCAATGACCGGCGACGGGGTCAACGATGCGCCCGCGCTCAAGCAGGCCAACATCGGCGTGGCGATGGGCATCACCGGCACCGATGTCTCGAAAGAGGCCGCGGACATGGTCCTGACCGACGACAACTTCGCCACCATTGCGGCCGCCATCGAGGAAGGGCGCACGGTCTTCGATAATCTGACCAAGATGATCGCCTGGACGCTGCCCACCAACCTGGGCCAAGGACTGGTAATCCTGGCGGCCATCGTCCTGGGTGTCACCTTGCCGATCCTGCCGATCCAAATTCTGTGGATCAACATGATGACCGCTGTGCTGCTGGGTCTGACGTTGGCGATGGAGCGGGGTGAACCGGACATCATGCGCCGGCCGCCGCGCGATCCCGGTGCGCCCATCCTGACGCGGGTGCTCGTCTGGCGCGTCGTGCTGGTGGGCCTGCTGATCCTGGTGGCCGCGTTTGGACTTTTCGAGCTGGAGCTGGGCCTGGGGGTTGATATCGCGGTCGCGCGTACTGTGGCGGTCAACGCTGTGGTCATCATCGAAATCTTCTACCTGTTCAACAGCCGCTCGCTGACGCAATCGCCGTTCCGTATCGGGTTTTTCTCCAACCGTTGGGTGTTGGCTGGTGCGGCCGCGATGACCCTGGCGCAGCTCGCCTTCACCTACCTGCCGCCGTTCAATCGCGTTTTTGCCAGCGCGCCGATCAGCCCGGCCGACTGGGGCCGTATCGTGGCTTTCGGCGTGGCGGGTTACCTGGTTATCGAAGCCGAGAAGTGGCTGCGACGGTCCAAGAGCAAAATGGTGATGAGATCCAACCGAGGGTAGAATAGCAGGAGCGAGTCAGCCATACGACTGACTCGCCCCTGATTTTTTCGCTGCATCCTGAACGGCTACAACAGGAAGATGTTACTTGGCTGGCGGCAGGAGGACCAGGTCAATCACATGGATGACGCCATTACTGGTCTTTACATCGGCAATCACGACCGTCGCATCGTTGATCATGACCTTGCCACCCTCAACCTTGATGGTGATCGGCTTGCCCAGCACGGTATTGGCCGAGGTCAGCTTGGCGGCATCGGCAGCCATGACATTGCCGGCGACCACGTGGTAGAGCAGGATGTCTTTCAGCTTGGCCGGCTCTTTGAGCAGCCCTTCGACGGTGCCCGCAGGCAACTTGGCGAATGCTTCATCGGTGGGGGCGAAGACGGTGAACGGCCCCTCGCCCTTCAGGGTCTCGACCAGACCGGCAGCTTGAACCGCAGCCACCAGCGTCTTGAAGCGATCATCGGCCACAGCCGTGTCAACAATGTCCTTGGTGGTCGGCTCTGCAGCCTCGGGGGCTGGCGGCAGGAGGACCAGGTCAATCACATGGATGACGCCATTACTGGTCTTTACATCGGCAATCACGACCGTCGCATCGTTGATCATGACCTTGCCACCCTCAACCTTGATGGTGATCGGCTTGCCCAGCACGGTATTGGCCGAGGTCAGCTTGGCGGCATCGGCAGCCATGACATTGCCGGCGACCACGTGGTAGAGCAGGATGTCTTTCAGCTTGGCCGGCTCTTTGAGCAGCCCTTCGACGGTGCCCGCAGGCAACTTGGCGAATGCTTCATCGGTGGGGGCGAAGACGGTGAACGGCCCCTCGCCCTTCAGGGTCTCGACCAGACCGGCAGCTTGAACCGCAGCCACCAGCGTCTTGAAGCGACCATCGGCCACAGCCGTGTCAACAATGTCCTTAGCAGCCGGAGCGGGCATGGCCGTGGGCGGCGCCTTAGTCGGTTCCTGCGGTTGAGTTGCAGGAGCCGGAGCACAAGCCACGACTGACAGGGCTACAATGAGAAGTACCAACAGCAGACTGACGTTTTTCATTTCTTTTCCAATCCTTTTCTAACTTGATGTTGTGTCACATGCTTACTCAAACACTACACAAACCTTATACAACGTATCTCGCCATCTCATCTGTAGGATAGACTCCATTTGCCGCATCGAATTGATTAATGATTGCCTTAGACATCTTTTTGACAAACCATAGATATCGTGACATACTAGACGATCGAGGTACATTTGAGGAGCAGCGATCATGCCTGACCTGCGCAGCATCTGGCGGCCGGCGCTCTATCACGGCCGCGGCAAGCAGCCGCCCTTCTTCGAGGGCTGGTATTTCAAGCTGGTGGATGCCAGTGAGCAGCACCGTTACGCGGTCATCCCTGGCGTCTTCATCGGCCGCGAGCCGGGCGCGTCCCACGCGTTCGTGCAGACGCTGGACGGCGCGACGGGCAGGACCGCCTATCATCGCTACCCGTTCGAGGCGTTCCAGGCTGCGCGGGACGAGTTCGACATCCGGGTTGGCCCGAATCGCTTCCGCGCCGATCGCATCGAGCTGGACATTGATCGGCCCGAAGGCCGGATGGCCGGCGAACTGCGCTTTGCGGGCGGTGCGCCCTGGCCGGTCACGCTGACCTCACCGGGCATCATGGGCCCCTACACCTTCGCGCCTTTCATGGAGTGCTACCACGGCGTCCTCAGCTTCGATCACAGCATCGCCGGCTCGCTGTCCATAGATGGCGCGGCGCGCGACTTCACCGGCGGCCGCGGGTACATCGAAAAGGACTGGGGCCAGGCGTTTCCGAAGGCCTGGATCTGGATGCAGAGCAACCATTTCGGCGAGGCCGCAGTCGGCGCGTGCCTGACGGCATCAGTGGCGATCATCCCCTGGCTGCGCGGCGCGTTCCCCGGCTTCATCGTCGGGCTGCGGCACGGCGGCCAGCTCTACCGCTTTGCTACCTACACCGGCGCGGTGATCGAGCGCCTCGACCTGGCCGACACGCACGTCACCTGGCACATGACCGGCCGCACGGGGCCGCGCCACACCCCCCATCGCCTGGAGATCGTGGCCTGGCGCGCTGAGGGCGGGCTGCTGCACTCGCCCGAGCGCGTGGTGATGTTACAGCGGGTGCTGGAGAGCCTGACCGCGCGCATTGACGTGCGGCTGCTGGCGCTGACGGGCGGACAGGAAGGGGTCATCTTCGAGAGGACCGGACGCCATGCCGGCCTGGAGATCGTCGGCCCCATCCAGGAGATTCAGAAGCTGGCACGATTAGTCTGATCTGGGACTTCCAGGACGCCTTGTCCCGTTGACTGACCCCGGGGTCGGACATTATCCAACAACCAACATGATCTCTCTCACCTGGACTCTCATCGGCTTTCTGCTCGGCTCGCTGCCCATTTCGGTATGGCTGGGCAAGTTGGTGCTGCGCACCGACATCCGCGACTACGGCGATGGGAACCCCGGTGGAACCAACGTGTTGCGCGCCGGCGGCCGCGGTCTGGGCCTGCTGGCGATCATCCTCGACATGCTCAAAGGGGCCATCCCCGTGTCGCTGGCCCATTACGTCTTCAAGGTGGATAGCTGGCCGTTGATACCCGTGGTGCTGGCGCCGATCCTCGGACACGCGTTCTCGCCGCTTCTTGGTTGGCGCGGCGGCAAGGCCCTGGCGAGCACGTTAGGCGTCTGGGCGGCGCTGACTGTGCCGTTCGGCCCGTTCGTCATGGGCGGCTCCGTCTTCGTCTTCAACAATCTGTTGAATACCTCCGGCTGGGCGGTGATGGCTGCGCTGCTGGCGCTCTTGGGTTTCCTCCTGGCGCCCGCATTACACTGGCGCAGCCCCGGTCTCACCGCCGGCCTGACGCTCCCGCTATTTGTCGCGTGGGCCGGCACGGTGGCGATCATCGCCTGGACGCACCGCGCCGACCTGCGGCAGCGGCCCCAGCTACGCATTCGGCGGACACGGCGTTGACCTCCGTCCTCATGGTGTGACTGCAAGACCCCGCGTCTGGAGGGAGTATGGGCTCTTTTTGGGCCTATCATCAGTTCATCATCGCTGCCTTTGCTGCCTGCCTTGTGCTGATCGCTCTCAGCAACTGGCGACTGCTGCGGCGAGCCGGGGACTGGGCGCCGCCTACCGCGTGGCCCCGCGTTTCAGTGTTGGTGCCGGCGCGCAATGAAGATGTCAACATAGGCGACTGTGTGCGCTCGCTGCTGGCTCAGGATTACCCGGACTGCGAGGTGATTGTGTTGGATGATCAATCATGCGATCGTACGGGTGAAATCCTGGCTGAGCTGGCCTCCCAGGATCGCCGGCTGCGGGTCATTCCGGGCCTGGCGTTGCCCGAAGGCTGGCTGGGCAAGCATTGGGCCTGCCAGCAGCTTGCTGAGTCGGCGACCGGCGACCTGCTCTTCTTCACTGATGCCGACACGCGCCATGAACCACAGTCCTTGCGGCACGGGATCGCTGCCCTGATGGCCGAACAGGCCGATCTGCTGACAGCCTGTCCTCGCCAGGAAGTCGTGACCTGGGCTGAGAAACTCGTGGTGCCGTTCTTCCCCTGGAGCATCCTTTCCTTTTTGCCGTTGGCGCTGGCCTACCGTGTACGCACGCACGCCTTCTGTGCCGCGAACGGACAATACATGCTCTTCCGGCGCGCGGCCTACGATCAGATCGGCGGCTATGCGGCCGTGCGTACTGACGCCGTAGACGATATCGCACTGGCTCGGCAGATCAAGGCCCACGGTCTGAGCTGGCGCATGGCCCTTGCTACACAAGACGTCCGCTGCCGCATGTACCGGAACTCCGCGCAGGTCTTCGAGGGCTTCACCAAAAATCTGTTCGCAGGCTTCGGCTATCGGATGCTGCCGTTTGTGCTGGTTTGGCTCTGGATCGGCATCGTCTTCCTTCAGCCACCCATTGTGCTCGTGCTGATCGCAGCCGGCCTGCTGCACTCAACCTACTCGGCGGTGATGGCAGCGGCAGGAATCTTCCTTGCTGTGCTCTTGTGGGGCATATCGAACGCACGCTTCGGTTTTCCCCTGTACCTCGCGCTCTTTTATCCTGTCACCACCGTGCTGGTGCTCTTCATCGCCGCGAGGTCAATGGCCCTTGCGGTGCGCGGCCGCTCCACCTGGAAAGGACGCACCATGGTGCGGGCGCGCATACGCTGGTGGTAAGGAACAAGAAGGAACAAAAAGGAACAAACTTGTCTCGTGGCGTCAGGCCGGGGATACGCGTTGCGTCCACCTGGCCAGGGCGGCGAGCAAATCTTGCAGGAAGCCGCGCGCCGCGGCGTCCACCAATCGCCCTTCGGCGTCGAAAGCCTGCTCGGCGCGCGCCACCAGCACCTCCGGCTTGCCCAGTGGCAGGGCGCCAACGTGCGTCAGCACCTGGCGCAGATGCAATTGGGCTCGCACCGTGCCGAAGTTCCCCGTGCTGACGCCCATGATAGCCACCGGCTTGCCAGCCAATGGTTGCTTCGGCGGACGGGACGCCCAATCAATGGCGTTCTTGAGGGCGCCGCTGATCGAGCTGTTGTACTCAGGCGTGGCGATGAGCAGCGCATCGGCCTGCGCCAGGCGGGTGCGTAACTCGACCACCGCTTCAGGAAACGGCTTCTCGGCATCCTGATTGAACAGCGGCAGAGGCGCGAGATCGAAGATCTCCAGCGTCATCCCTGGCGGCATCAATTCGGCGGCCGCCCGCAGGAGGGCCGTGTTGTACGAGGCCCTGCGCAGGCTGCCGGAGATACCCAAAACGTGAAGCGAATCAGAAGTTGTCATCGAGGTCCTTCCATCGTGGACTTGTTGTGCCTCAATCGTGATACTCATTTTGACCTCACTCACAGCGCCCGCGTATCCTTTCTGCTCGACTCTATTCTATCACGATTTAGATTTCGCAGCGATGCTCCTGGCGTAGAAGGGATGGCGCCAATCAAAGCATGGAAGCATGGAAGCCTGAAAGCGGCAAGGTCATCGTTTTGGGGAGAGATCTGAGATCGGAGATTGAGTTTTGTGGAGGGGGGAGTTTTCCGGTGGGGGGCGAGATCTGAGAAAGGAGACCGGAGATTGGGTTTTGTGGAAGGGGAGAGTTTTCCGATCCCCAGTCTCCAATCTCCAGTCTCCAGTCTCCAATCTCCGGTCTCTACTCTCCGGTCTCTACTCTCCGGTCTCTACTCTCCGGTCTCTACTCTCCGGTCTCTACTCTCCCCTCCCCACTCCCCGCCGCCGTATGACCACGGCGGCCAGGGCCAGCAGACCGGCCAGCGCCAGCCAGCCCAGCGGCGAGGTGAGCGGGCCGGCCGTCAGGTTGGTCAGGGTGACGTTGGCGGGTGTCGCCTCCAGCGTGAAGCGCACGAGCGACGGGTCGTGATCGGTGGCGCGGGCCGCGGGCGGGAACTCGGCGTTGGCATGCACCACATCGAACAGGGCAAACCCGGCCTCGTTGGGGGTCAGCAGGTGATTGCTTATCAGAATGTGATCGAGCACCTGGGAGTTGCCGTCGTAGACATAGCTGTACTGCTCAGCCGTCGGCAGTCCCTGATCAGATCGGTCAGCACACCGCCCTTGAGGATTGCCAGCGGCGTGGAGAACTGAAAGTCGTTGAAGTCGCCGAGCGCCACGATGTTGGCGCTGGGGTCGAGAGCCAGGATGGCGTCTACGAAGTCGTTGACGATCTGCGCCTGCTGGTTGCGCTGGATCTCGGAGACCGCCACCGGCAGCGAGGCGCCGTTGGCGGATGTATTCATGGTTGTCCTCATTACCTTTCGGCAAACTCGGCCAAGTTCTTGTAGTTGTTCTTCATCTCATCGGCAGTAATGGAGTTCAGCAGCCGAAGGACCCGATGGAGCAGTTCTCCAACTGGCAGTTGCTCGGAAACGATGATGCCGAAGTGGTCATGGCCCGTCCACCACCATTCCTGGTAGAGAGGCTCGAAGTCCTTGCTGTTGTATGTCAGAATCGCGCGGCCCTGTCCCGCGGCATAGACCAGTTGCTCCACATCCGGCGATTCGAACTTGCCCATCTCCTGAGTCGAGATGGCGTCGAAGCCGCGTTCCTGCAGCAACCTGGCGAGTTTCGGCGTAACGTCAGCGTCCGTATACAGGGCTACGAAGATCTGCTCGGCCATACGCGTTCTCTCGCGGCGCGGTTTTCAATGATGTACTGCTCGATTTCTCCGCGATGGTCGTGGTAGTAGCCGAGCGCGTCATAGACCTGGGCCAGTTTCAACTGTCCTTCATATTCCTCAACGATCTGCTCTGGTGTCAGACTGTGTCGGGTCAGGGCCACGATCGTCTGGACAGTAACACCCGTCCCGCGGATCACAGGTTCACCGCCCTTGACGCCCTGGATTCGAGCAACGTAGGGATGATCAGTAGATAGGGCAGGCAGATTTGGCCTGGCGGCTAACCACTCGACTTTCTGTGTCAACGCCTCGACTGCCTGCCTTAGCCATGTCAACTCGTTGTGGACTTGTTGTGCCTCGATCATGATACTCATTTTGACCTCACTCACAGCGCCCGCGTATCATTTCTGCTCGACTCTATTCTATCACGATTTAGATTTCGCGCAACCACACCTGCATGGCTCCCGCCGCGCGATTGGTCCAGGCATAATACGGAATGGCTGTGAGCGCGGGGGTCTGGCGCGGCGCGGGGTCCGCCGGCTTCGCCGTCCGATAGAGATGACCGGGCCGGCCGTCAGGTTGGTCAGGGTGACGTTGGCGGGCGTCGCCTCCAGGGTGAAGCGCACGAGCGACGGGTCGTGATCGGTGGCGCGGGCAGCGGGCGGGAACTCCGCGTTGGCATGCACCACATCGAACAGGGCGAACCCGGTCTCGAAGGGAGCCAGCAGGTGATTGCTGATCAGAATATGATCGAGCACCTGGGCGTTGCCGTCGTAGACGTAGCTGTACTGCTCAGCGGTCGGCAGTCCCGTGATCAGATCGGTCAGCACACCGCCCTTGAGGATTGCCAGCGGCGTGGAGAACTGAAAGTCGTTGAAGTCGCCGAGCGCCACGATATTGGCGTTGGGGTCGAGAGCCAGGATGGCGTCTACGAAGTCGTTGACGATCTGCGCCTGCTGGTTGCGCTGGATCTCGGAGACCAGCACCGGCGGCTGGGCAAAGCTAAACAGCGGGTCGTCGCCGCTCTTCGAGTTGAAGTGATTGGCGATCAGGAACAGGGTGTGCCCGATTTCAGGTTGGCACAATGCTGTATTCGATGGTAGAATTACATCATGTTACATCGGCATCTCACCCATCAGCAATTCACCCTGGCCGCCATTGACGACGTGATCGCGCGCGGCAAGCGGCGGGACTGGGCCGAACTGCGTCGGGCCGCTCTCGATGACCGCACTGTGCTGGAAAAAATACTGCGGGTGTGCCAGCCGCAAGTCGCTGATCCATATGCGCAACGTTATCATTTCTGGAGACAATATGCCGAGCGATATCTTGCCTGATTGGGAGCAAGTCCTCGCTTCTGCCGCGCATTTGCAGCGCATCTTGCCAGGCGCTGTGCTGGTCGGCGGAAGCGCCGCGTCGGTGTACGCGCAGCATCGCCTGTCTACCGATGCCGATCACGTGCTGACCGATCTCCGGCAGCGCTTCGACCAGGTGCTGGCCGAACTGGAATCGGTCGCTGGCTGGAAGACGGCCCGCGTCAAGCGGCCGATCCAGATTCTCGGCAACCTGGATGGTATCGAAACCGGCGTGAGGCAATTGATCCGAAGTGAGCCGTTGGAAACGACCCGGATCGAGTATCGGGGCGAGAAGATCACCCTGCCGACGGAAGCCGAAATGCTGCGGATCAAGGCTGTACTGATCCTGCGCCGCAATGCCACGCGCGATTATCTCGATTTTGTCGCGTTGGCCGATCACATGGGCGTGGAGAAAATGATCGAGGCCCTGCGGCCTTTCGATGCGCTTTATCCTCAGCCAAACGAAGAATCGGCCTTGCAGCAGTTACAGATTCAGCTCGCCAATCCGCTGCCGTATGACCTCGAAGAACTCAACCTGAGCGAGTACAAGAATCTCGATGCGCGCTGGCATGAATGGCAGGCCGTCAAAGCCGTGTGCGCCGACTGCGCGACTCAGATTTTCGATCATATCGTTGGTCAAGAGCCGTCCCAGACTCCCAGCTTACCTCAATTGGTCCCTTCTGCGGTCAAATACACCCCCGACACGCCTTTCGAGGCATGACACCCTCCTGGTTTATCCCCTATCGCCACGAGCACCTGGCTTACGACGATGCCGGCCACGGGCTGGCTCTGCCCAACCTGCCGACGACCGCCATCAACAGCGGGACGATCCTGCTCGGTGGCACGCCGCAAGCCACGGCCGCAGCAAACGCAGACGCGTGGGCGAAAGTGTTGGAATTCCTGAAGCTGGATTCGAGGCTTTAGCCGGTTTCTCTGGACTCCGAGCACGACCGGCTAATCCCATAAGGAGGCTTCGCACAGCCTCGATTCCGGATTGCCAGGGCCGAATCTTCTTCAACTCACCACAAAAGCGAGTAGGAGCGATGACTGCACATAGGACCACTCTGATCAAACGCCACCCGCTGGCTACGTTCTGGGCGCCGTGGCACAATACGGCCAGATGGCGCCCCAGGAGGTAATTCACCATGACGATGCTAGACTTGCGCCAGCAGTGGAAACATCTGTACGCGCCATCCGCCAACAAGGTCGTGTTGGTGGATGTGCCGGAGCTTAAGTTCCTGATGATTGACGGCCGCATCGAGCCGGGGCAGGCGCCGGGCACGTCCCCGGGCTTCGAGGCGGCGGCGGGCGCGCTCTACAGCACAGCCTACACCCTCAAGTTCATGTCGAAGCTGCGCAAAGAGGACCCGATTGACTACCCGGTGATGGCATTGGAAGGGCTATGGTGGGTGGAGGGCGAAGAATTCGACATCTCCACCGCCTGGGAGGCCTTCACGGACCGGTGGGTCTACACGCTGATGATCATGCAGCCCGACCACATCACGCCAGCCATGTTCGCCGAGGCGGTGGCGCAGGCGGCCAGGAAGCGGCCCAACCCCGCGCTCGCCCGGCTGCGGCTGGAGTCGTTTCGCGAGGGCCTCTGCGTGCAGACCATGCACATCGGCCCCTACGCCACGGAACCGGCGACCGTCGAGCGGATGCACCGGTGGGCCGCTGAGAACGGCTATCGCATGACCGGCAAACACCACGAGATCTACCTGGGCGATCCGCGCCGCACCGACCCGGCGAAGCTGAAGACGGTGCTGCGGCATGGGGTCAGGGAGGAGATCTGAGATCGGAGACCGGAGATTGGGTTTTGTGGAAGGGGGAGTTTTCCGATCCCCAGTCTCCAATCTCCAGTCTCCGGTCTCTACTCTCCGGTCTCTACTCTCCGGTCTCTACTCTCCGGTCTCTACTCTCCGGTCTCTACTCTCCCCTCTCCACTCCCCGCCGCCGCATGACCACCGCGGCCAGGGCCAGCAGACCGGCCAGCGCCAGCCAGCCCAGCGGCGAGGTGAGCGGGCCGGCCGTCAGGTTGGTCAGGGTGACGTTGGCGGGCGTCGCCTCCAGGGTGAAGCGCACGAGCGACGGATCGTGATCGGTGGCGCGGGCCGCGGGCGGGAACTCCGCGTTGGCATGCACCACATCGAACAGGGCAAACCCGGCCTCGTTGGGGGTCAGCAGGTGATTGCTGATCAGAATGTGATCGAGCACCTGGGAGTTGCCGTCGTAGACGTAGCTGTACTGCTCAGCCGTCGGCAGTCCCGTGATCAGATCGGTCAGCACACCGCCCTTGAGGATTGCCAGCGGCGTGGAGAACTGGAAGTCGTTGAAGTCGCCGAGCGCCACGATGTTGGCGCTGGGGTCGAGAGCCAGGATGGCGTCTACGAAGTCGTTGACGATCTGCGCCTGCTGGTTGCGCTGAATTTCAGAGACCAGCACCGGCGGTTGGGCAAAGCCAAACAGCGGGTCGTCGCCGCTCTTCGAGTTGAAGTGATTGACGATCAGGAACAGGGTGTGCCCGTTGAAGGTGAACTCCGCGGCCAGCGGTTTGCGGCTCGAATTGAAGGCCGCGCTGGTCGGGTCAATACGGCCCGGGCTGTAGTTCAACTGCACGCCCGAACCGCCCATGACTGCGCCGTTGGCCGTGGTGGAGGTGGCGCCGGGCCGATCCACGAACGCGATGCCGCGGTCGGCGCGGAAGAGGAAGCCGACGCGGATATTGCCGCCCGGCTCGCCGCCGTCTTGATCGTCCACCGGATCCACGTTGCGGAAGTCATAGGTGGGGCCGCCGGCGGTCTGAATGGCGCTGATGAGCAAGCCCCAGGTGACGCTGGCCTCCACCACACTGGTGTTGGCCGGGCCGTCGCTGTCCTGCACTTCTTCCACGGCCAGGATGTCCGGTGCGGCCAGATTGGTGACGATCTGGTTGGCCAGCGCGGCGAACTTGGCCGGCGGGTCGGTCGGGTCCAGGTTCTCCACGTTGAAGGTCGCCAGGGTGATCTGATCGTCCGTGCGCGTGATGGTGGTGGATTCGGGCGTCAGGCCGCCGCTCACCGGGCTGGGCAGCGGCGCGGTGTTCAACAGCTTGAAGTTGCCGAAGCCGTAATCAAGCACGCCCACGATCGCGCCGGGGAAGGAGTCACCCACGAGGACATCGGGCGGATTGGGCGTGATGACATCGTCCAGAATCACGCGCTCGGGGTTGAAGTCATTGGCCTGAATGACGATGCCGCCGCGTGGCGTGCGCAGACTCGCGCCCGCGCCGCCGTCCACCAACACCGCGATCTCGCCGAAGGCCGTGGTTGCCCCCACCGCCACCGCGTCGTTGACCTGCACCAACATGCCTTCCAACGCTTCGTAGAAGTCAATGCCATCATTGTCCGGGTCGAAGACGCCATCGGTCTCGACGTTGCTGGCGTCATCCTCGATGATCTGCGTGGGCGGCTGGCGACCGCCGCTGCCGATGATGATCGCCGCGGGCAGGGGATTGCCGCTGCTCTGCACGGTCACGGTCGGGTTGATGAGCCGCGTGATGGTCAGGTTGTTGGTGTCGGGCCGGAACTCTTCGACCTTGCCGTTCACCAGCACAGACTGGCCGACCAGCACCGTGGGCGCGCTGCCGGTGCGCACGAAGATGCCCTCGGAAGTGGCCGGATCGGAGTCCTCCATGATGACCGGCTCTTGCAGGTTGAAGCCGTCGCTGCGCAGTGCGGTGACGATGCCAGAGACGCCGCTCACCGTGCGCCCGTTGAGCAGCGAGAGATGGCGACCGCCCTGAATCGCGCTGATGTGCATGGCGCTGTCAACGACAGTCGCCAGCGGCGCGCCGTAAGTCGGCGTCACGAAGTTGGTGGCGCTGATGCTGTAGCTGCTGTTGATCACGGTCGTCACGCTGGCCGTGGCGGTCACGGCAAAGCGCACGTTGACGGTGCTCAAGTAGGCCAGGCTGGCGACGTTCCAGGTGACAACGCCGCCGCTTTCACTGCCGCCATCCAGCGCGTAGGCGAAGGTGGTTGCAGCCGGCACAGTATCCTGGATGACCAGGCCGGTCAGTGGGTAACCCAACTCGTTCTTGACCGTGACGGTGTAGGTGAAGAGGCCGCCCGGCGCCACCAGCACCGGCGCGTTCTTGGAAATGGTCGGTTTGTCCACATCCAGACCGATGTCCGGGTTGTAGCGCGGCTGCAGCTTGTAGTTGCTGAAGGAGAACCAGCCGACGCCACGGATAAAGTGGTAGCGATCGGTCGCGGCGGGGACATAGGTCATGTCGCCGTCCTTGTTGCCCAGGTCATCGGCGCGGGTGACGCCGCTGCCATCATCGAACGACCATTCGCCGCTGCCCAGGGCCGGGTTGACCACGGCTGCGTCGTGGAATTCGATGAGCACGCTTTCCCACTGCTCCGCGCTGGCCGCGGTAATCAGGCTGCCGGTGGTGGTGGCCGCCGGGACGGGCACAGGGTTGCCGCTGCTGATGATCTGGAACGCGTTGGCGCCCGCGCCCATGTCCATCTCGGTCATGTTGAAGTATTCTTTGATCAGGCCGAGGACGCGCACGTGCGTGCCTGCGGGCGCCGCGGGGATGCCGGCCGACTTGAAGATCTGCAAGCCACTCCAGGGCCCGCCGCCCGGCATTTCGATGACCATGGTGCGGTTGGGGCTGATGTTGTCAATCTCACCCGGCTCCGCGGTGACGATGCCCTCGGTCCACACGGTCTGGTTGGTGTATGGCGAATCGCCATTCAGCGCCGGGTTGGGCACGAACTGAATGTCATAGATGGAAACCAGACGGTACATGCCGGTGGTTGCCTGGTCGCTGTTGCCGGCCTGGTTATCGCCCGGCGTGGTGGTGCTGGCGGTCATCTGGTTGATCAGATTGGTGGCGTTGGCGATACCGGCATCGGTTGCCGCCGTCACATGGAAGGTGCGGCTGCCCGCCGCGGCCAGGGTGCCCAGGTTCCAGACATAGACGCCTGCGCTCGGATTGGTGGGCGTCACGCCGCTATCGTCCGACACGTAAGTCGTGCTGATGGGCAGAGTGTCAGTCACCGTGACGTTGGCCGCGTCGGCCGAGCCTTGATTGTTGACGATCAGGGTGTAGGTGAGGGACTCACCGATCACGCCGACGGCCGGGGCCTGCTTGTCAACCACCAACTCAGGCGCGCCGACCGTGGTTTCCCAGCTACTGCTGTTGTTGCCCGCCGGGTCGCCCGCAGTCGTCGTGGTGATTTCCATCGTATTGGTCACCGTGCCGGTGCCTGCGGTGGTAACATGCAGGGCGATGGTGACGCCCGCGCCCGCGGCAATGTCGCCCGCGTCCCAGGCCAGGCTGGGCGGCGTGCTGTCGGTCAGGGTGACGGCGGTCGAGCTGCTGAAGCTGACGTAGCCAAAGCCGGCGGGCAGGGTATCGCTGATGGTCACGCCGGCCGCGGCGCCGGTGCCAATGTTGTTGGCCTGCAGGTCGTAGACGATCTCCTCGCCGGGCGCGGCCGCGGCCGGACCGGTCTTGACTGCGGCCAGGTCCGGGTTGGTGGCCGGCGGGCCGGCCGTGACGGAGAAGTCGTCCACGCCCACCCATTCATCGCTGCCGACCGCGTTGGAAGTGATGACGCGCAACTGCACCTGCGGTTGATTATCTGCCGCGGCGGGCAGCATCACGTTGATGGGCGTCACCAGGGTGGCCAGGCTGGGGCCGGTGGTGGCATCGGCCACGAACGCGGCCGGCACGTTGGTGAAATCGCCGCTGGTACCGACGCGATAGTGCAGCGCAACCGGCTGAATCGCGTTGTCAATGGACCCATCCACGTCGCGCAGATTGTACTGCACCTGGATGCTGCTGAGGCCCGTCGTGTTGATGTGGAAGAGCAGGAAGGGCGCGTCCGCCGTGCCGGAGCCTTGCAGGGCCACAACCGGGTTGGCGATTTCGAATTCAGCCACCCCACCACTGGTCAAGGTGCTAGGGTTGGTCTGGTTGGCAATCACATCAATCGCGGTGAAGGTGGTGTCGGTGATGATGGTCTGCGGGTCAACCGCGGTCGGCGAGGAGCTTGGCAGGTAATCGCCCAGGTAGCCAAGCACGCCGGGCACGGCCGACCAGTCATCGTTGACGGTGATGAGGCTGGTGTTGCTCCAGTCCTGCGCGAAAGGCAGGGTCTGGTAGGTGTTGTTCGCGGGGGCGACATTTGCTGTCTCCAGCGGCAGGGCGGCTGCCGTGGGGAGAGTGGGGAGCACGAAGGCGGTGAGCAGGAGGAGTGACAGGATCACACGCAGACTTCGTCGTCGAAGGGTCATGGCTGATGCTTTCCTTTCTTCTGGCTATTCTCTTCTGGCTATTCTCTTCTCTAATCTCGATTCTCTTACACGATTCTCAGTGGCCGTGTTTGGCAGGTGTGACCACAGCAGAAAGCTGTGGCCGTCCACCTCTCCAGGTACGCCACCGGGACCATTTTACCACCAAAGGGCGCAATTGGTCTAGTCATACTGCAAGCGGGCACGAATTGCGCCTGACCCCTTAGGCGGAAGGGTGAAGTCTATTCCCGCTTGCAGTATATCAAATCGAAAATCGAATCTTATGCCTGGCAGCTCCATCCCCAGCGGCGGGTGACGAGCATCACATCCACGATATCCACATCGCCGTCCTGGTCCATGTCCAGGGTGGGGTTGACCGTGCCCCAGGCGGAGGCGACCGCCTGCAGGTCGAGCAGGTCTACGACGCCGTCACGGTTGACGTCCTCCACGTAGCTGACGCAGACCTGGCCGGTATGGCCGAGGCCGTCGGTGTAGGTAAACAGGCCGACGTCGCTCATCTGGCGCTCGTAGATGCGCCCCGGCGCCATCATACCGCCGTCCCAGCCCAGGGTGTTGCTGATGGGATTGAGCGCGCTCAGGGGGTGCAGGCTTGGATTTTCGTTCTGCTGCATCAACACTTCGGGCGGGGCCAGCCCGTCTATCTCGGCCAGCCACTGCACCGCGCTGCCCACCGTCAGCGTGACCGTCTGCGGCTGTGGCCCGGCGGCCGCCAACAGCACAGCGCTCAGCGGCGTCTGCGGCAGCGGCGTGTAGGGCACATTGACATGCACGATCTCGTCCACCACCTCGATGACGGGGCTGCGCCAGGGCTGATACCCCGCCTTGCCATCCACCTGCAGGTAGTAGAAGCCGGGCGGGGTGAAGAAGGCGAAGTAGCCATCAGCGCCGGTCACTTGCGGGTTGACCTGGTCGTTGTACAGGTGCGCCGGCCACGGCACCCAGCCGCCCCACGCGGTGTTCGACACGTAAGCCGTCACGGTGACGCCGGCGACCGCGTGCAGGGTGGGTGTGATCGGATCGAAGCCTTGCGTCACGTCGAACACGTAGCCGTCCGGGTCAATCAGGATGCGGCCTGAGGACGAAACCAGGTTGGCACCGCACTGCGCCCAGAAGACCACGGTGTGCGCACCGCCGGTGACCGCAAAGATGAAATCGGGATAGGCGCCGGTCGGGTCGTAGCGCACGCCGTCGGCGATCATCCAAACGCTGGTGGGCGGCGCGGTGGTGCCGGAGGCGGGCGGGCAGTTGCAGGCGCGCAGATGCATCGTCGTGTTCCAGAAGCCGTAGATGCCGGGCATGCGCCAACCCTGCGTCGAGTATTGCCCGCTGTTGTCCCGGAAGTAGAAGGTCAGGTGTTGTCCTGCCAGCGGGCCAACCGTGGGCGTGCCCTCCCAGATCGAGTGCTGCGGACACCAGAAACTCAGGGGCGGTTCGAGGGTGATGGCCGAGCTGACGGGGCTGCACTGCCCGCCGGCCGTGCAGGCCTGGGCGCTGAGGAGGATCGGCGCCGCGCCGCTGTAGGTTTGGGTGGCCGAGAACAGACCCGTGGCATCGGCCTGCACCTGCAAGACGGGGTTGCCGTCAAGCAGCAAGTGGACGGTCATGTTGGGCTGCACTTGCCCGTGTATCTCGTAATCGCCGGCGCACATCTCACCGCTGCCAGGGGACACGAGCAACGGCACAACGATGGGCACCTGCGTGACGGTCAGCGCAGACAGATCGTAGGGGCCGGCGTGCAGCGCTGCCGTGTTCGTCAGCACATCGCCGGACTGCGGGTTGTCATCACGCGTGCTGATCTCGATCTGACCGGCTTCGCCGCGCGCCACCGGCTGCTGCGTCTGCCAGGTCAGCGTCTGCCCGGCCTGCCCAAAGCTCATCGCCGGATAGTGAATCTCGCTCTGAAAGGTCAGCGTCGCGGGCAGGGTGTCGGAGATGGAAACGATGAGCGGCGGCGGGTTGACCAGGATGCTGCCGTAGTAGTAGCGCAGCAGGTAGCGCTGGATCATGCTGCCGGTTGGGATGCCGCCGGGCTGCGGCGGCGCGACCGTCCACTGGGGAGGTAAGGCAATTTTATCGAAGGTGAACACGTTGTCGCGGTGAAAGGTGTAGACCTGGTTGCCGCTGTAGTCCGTGATAAACAGGCTGGCGCCATCGGAGGAGATGTCAATCCCCGCCCATGAGAGTCCGGTAAAGCCGGTCATCATCTCACTGACATCACCAATCGCCTCGCCGGCGCTGAGGTGTACCCGCAGCACCTTGTCCGTTGCGGCGTCAAGCACCAGCAGATCGCCATTCAGTGGGTCAACGACAATGCCGACCGGTTCGGCGATGGGGGCATTGGTTGCGATCAGGGTCAGGACAGGACCGGCATCCAACCGATAAATGGCGCCATCGGCCGCGCCTTTCGCGTCAACGAAGTAGACAGATGAATCACTGATCGCAATGTCCACGGGATCAACCAGGGCGCCGCCGCCGTCTGGGTCCGTGTAGATCTGCACCTCGCCTTCGGCCGTTGCCGGCGACCAGCGCCAGATTTCATCGCTGCCTGCATTGCCGCGATCAACGACCAGGGCCTGACCCGGGCTGACGATGGGGCCGGTGTAGCCGGCCGGTGCGATGGCCATGCCCACCGGGTCATCGTCGCCGCTGTGAAAACCGCTCACCCACGTGCTGCGCGTCGTGCTGCCGAAGGCGCTGCGATAGATGTTGCCGCCGTAGTCTTCCGAGAGGAAGATGTCGCCATCGGTTGGGTCAATGACGGCCGCGGCCGGGCGATCCGCGGTCACGATTTGAGTCAGCGTGCCGTCCGCGTTGATGCGGTTCAGGCTGCCGCCGCTCCCCGGGCGCCTGGTATAGTAGAGCAGCCCGTCCAGAGGGTTGTAGTGGGCAGCCATCGGATTGGCGGCGCTGACCGTTCGGATCAGCGTCCAGCCATCCTCCACGATGGCGACATTGGGAACCTGGGGTGCGTTTATCGGGCTGGCAACGGTCGGCTGCGCCAGCAGTATCAGCGCCAGCAGGCCCAGGATCAGGCAAAACACAGGGGGGCGGTTGAATAATGGACTCATCGGAAATCACCTCCAGCGCGCGTATCTGCAGAGCGCAATGCTGCGCTCTGCCTGGGGCAATATAGCAAAGAAGCGTTTAGAAATCGTTTAATCGAGTGGTGTTTGGAACTCCGGCGTAAACAGGCAAGAGGCAATCCAGGTCGCCTCTCGGAGGCGCCGTTACCAAATATCCGGCATCCAGCGAGGTAATGTAGCGCTGATAGGCCTTGATGAGCGCCTGCTCGATCGTGGCGTGCAGCGGCGTTTCGACGGCGGGCTTGCGTTGGCCCGCGGCCAGCACCTGCTTGGCGCAGCGCTCGCACAACAGGTAGCCGATCAACACACCGCGCGGGCGATAGATGAAGGCGTTGAGCGACAACGTGTCTTCGCCCTTGAACTTCATGGCGCCCACTGCGCGTCCGCAGCCAGGACAACCATTGTCAACGTAGAACCATTGACTCTTGACAGCGCTGCCGAATTGGGCTTTGGCCAGGGCAAACATTTTGGCCAAAGCAGCATGGGCTTGATCTTCTGGGTGCATCGTGTATCCTTTATGGACATTGAGATTGGCGATGTGCATGTCGCAGGGCAGGTGGAATCACCCAGGAGCAGTTGGTGCGGCGCAGACCGAGATCTTGCCAGTGCCGAAATTGCTGGCGCCATTGCGTGAACAGGCTCTGTCCGTGCAGCGCTTTGCCGTCCCTCAGGGCTTCCAGGACGGTGACGTGTTTGTCGGCCATCATCATTTCCCATTCGGCGCGGGTGAAGGTTTGCACCTGGACTGGGGCAAGTTGTGGGCGCAGGCGCATGAGCAGGCGGAAGCGCTCGCGATAGTTGATCGGCAGATCGCCGCCGATGACGAGGACGTCAATGTCGCTGTCCTGTTTTTGGATATTGCGCGCGACCGATCCAAACAGAATGATGCAGTCTGGATGATAGACCGAGGCTACCGAATGAGCGTATTCCTCAGCCCAGATCGGCAGTTGTGCGGTGGTCAGAGTCTTCTCCAACATCAGGCGACGCCCTTTCTCACAAAGGCCAACACTAGTATAGATGACTTGATCGTATCAGAAACCGGAAATTTTGTCAACACATTGATATTTTTGGGGGTAAAAATGTCATCTCAAGTGACGGAGACCACGAGGGGAAGGTAGGAGCGCCGGAACGTGGCGGCGTCCTGACCGGTGTAGGCGCCGGGCGGGCCGCTGGCGGTGCGCGGATTGCCGGCGCGATCCGTCGCGACGGTGTTGTCCAGGTTGCCGGCCGGAACCGGCGGGGTCAGCGATGCCCAGGCGGGGAAGGCGGGAATGGCGAAGGTGGTCACGCCAAACACGCTGCCCCCGGCAACCGGTCGAAAATCGCCGTGGGCGGGATCAACCAGGGCCGGCTCGATGGTGTTGATGGCGTTGTCGGCGCGCAGTTGGTCAGCATTGCAGGTGGGGTTGCCGGCCTGGCAGGCCTCGCCGCCTTCGATGCCGAGCGGCAGATCGGCCGGGCCGTTCCAGATGAGGTTGCCGCGTATCTGCAAGTTGTCATCGGTCCTGGCCGGGGCGGGGATGTTCGAGCCGGGCGAGGGCTGGCGCGGGCCGTAGATGGCGAAATGCTGCCACTGGCTCTGCACGCCCGCGGGGTTGTAGAGGATGTTGTTGAACACGTAGAGGTTGCGGTTGGGGATCGGCTCTTCCTGGCTGTTGGCTGTGCCCCAGCCGCCCGCGCTCTGATTGGCGCTGCACCGCGCCGTGTCGCCATCGCACGTGCGCAGGCCAAAGACGAACTCCATGCCGTGGCTGCGCGTGCCCACGCGGTAGAGCGTATTGTAAGCCAGCAGGATATTGTAACCGCCGTTGACGCCAAACCCGGCGCCCTCTGTGTCATGCACCACGTTGTTGATGAATTTCAGGTCGTAGGCCTCGTAGTGCAGCCAGGGCGACACCATGTACTCGAAGCCGGTGCCCTGGCCTGCGGTGAACCCGCCGGTGCCGCAGTCGTAGATCTCATTGCCCTCGATCCGGTAATAGGCCGAGCCGCCCTTCAGGTAGATGCACCAATCATCGGCGGTGTGAATCCGATTGCCCACGATGTGGCCGTACTGCACGGCCACGAAGTCAATGGCGTTCTCATAGCTCCCGCCGATATCGCTGTCCTCGATGTAAACATCCCGCGACTGGTTGACCTTGATCGTCTCATGCGCCTGGCGATTGCCGCCGTCGAAGCGCACCCCGCGCAGGAGCAGATGGTCGCACAGTTCACAGTGAAAAACATCGCCCGCGTTGCGCACCTCCAGATCAATCCAGTACAGGTAGCGGACATCGTACACGTTGAGTGAGCCTTGCAGCCGCGCGGCCAGGGGGCCGTCGGCCGATTGGATGATGATGGGCGCGGTTTGCGTGCCATAGCGCTGTTCCCAATAGACCGGAAAATAGTCTTCAGTGTAGTCTCCGGCCACCAGCCAGATGCGGTAGCCGTTCGTCAACGGCGTTGCGGTGGGGATCTGATTCCAGGCGGCGCTGATGGTGCGCAGGGCCTGGTCGCGGCTGGCGCCGCTGTGGCTGTCAGCGCCATGAACCGGGTCAACCCAGAGATCGGTCATCAGCGCCGGCGCACCGATGTCGTAACGGCCCGCGCTGGCGGCGCTGGCGTGCGGAAGATCAGTCGAACGCACCGCGGCCGTGGGCGGCGGCGCACTGGCGCCCGGCGCGGGCGCAGAGCCGCAGGCGGAACTGGCGACAAGCAGCAGGAGCGAGAGCAGGATGAGACGGAAAGCGCGCATGGGTGAACCTCTTTTCGTGTGGATGCAGAGGTATTGTAGCGCAAAGCGGCCGCGAATCCCAAACGGCGTCATCATCTAACGCTGTTCGTTTCTGTGACGAACTGAGGACTCGTTCGGGGCTTCTGATGGTGACCTTCGTTTTACCAATTACCAACAGAAACGATACCCGTTCTCCAGGTTGACGACGAGAGATTGGGTTGGCTGGTAGCTGGCGAATGCGCGCGAGAAGCTGGCTTTGCCGGTGGTCGTAGTTTGCATCGCCCATAGTTCCTGGCGCTGAACGTTTTCCAACACCAGGTCAATTTCATACCCTTCATGAGTCCGCCAGAAGTAGGTGTTGAACGGACGGCGCGCGTACAGGTTGCGTTTCAACAGCGCAGCTACGACCAGGTTCTCGAACAGGGCGCCCCTATCGTCACGCGCATCGAACGGCGTGAAGCGATTGATGACGGCGTTGCGGATACCCAAATCCCAGAAGTAGACTTTCTGCTTTGCGTTGATTTCGCTGCGCAGGTTGCGCTCGAAGGGCGGCAGCCGAAAAACCAGGAAGTATTTTTCCAGCGTCGCAATGTACTGCTCAACGGAGTTGCGACCCATGCCAAGTTGGGATGCTAACTCGTTCAGATTGACCAGGTTGCCAATCTGGTGCGCCAGCAGCGTCATCAGTTTGATGAGCACCTGGGGAGCTTTCAGGCGCTCGAATAAGAAGATGTCTTTGTAGAGCGCACTATCCAGAATATCGCGCAGCTTGGCTTGCTTCTCCTCGACCGCAGGCCGCGTTATGATCTCTGGATAGGAACCGTAAACGGCAAACGAACGCAGCCATTCGTTCAGCGCGTCCTGCTGCGTGATGCGCTCCGGGAATGTGAAGGGGTCATCAATCTCGATACCCATCACTTCGCTCAACGTCAACGGCAGCAGCTCGATGAAGTATTTGCGGCCGGCCAGGCTGTCGGTCAGGTTCTGCAGAAGAAGCAAGGAGGAAGACGACGTCGCGATCACCTTCACATGCGGAAAGTGATCAAAAATCAATTTCAGCAGTAGATCAATTTGGGGAAAGCTCTGGATTTCATCCAGGAAGAGGAAGGCTCGGCGCTCAGGGACAAAGCCAAGCTCGGCGAAGATACGTTCCAACCGCGCGGTCGCAGGCTCACCGAAAATGGCCTGGGCCGTCGGGTCGTCCAGGGTATAGAAAATGGTTGGATGCGACGGCTGAATCTGCGCGTGCAGCTTGCGCAGGAGCGTTGTCTTCCCCACGCGTCGCGGCCCGTACAGAACCAGGATTTCCGGCGTTTCCAGCAGCGAAAGGAGCCTTTTTTCGACAATTCTGATGTACATAGGTGTATCTTATCAAACACTGGCAAATTTGTCAATAGACAGACAGTTTTAGGGGTAAAAATGTCATCTCAGGTGACGGAGACCACGAGCGGCAGGTAGGAGCGCCGGAACGCAGCAGCGCCCTGACCGGTGTAGGCGCCGGGCGGGCCGCTGGCGACGCGTGGGTTGCCGGCCGGGACCGGCGGGGTCAGCGATGCCCAGGCGGGGAAGGCGGGAATGGCGAAGGTGGTCACGCCAAACACGCTGCCGCCGGCTGACCGAGCTGCAACGCCGGCTGTACGCGGTGCGGCGTAACGGCGTCGCCGTGTTATAATTCATAGCAAACTTTGTAGTGCTATTCAAAGTGAGGCAGCTATGCATCAAATCATTGGCGTCACCGACTTGCAGCGCCGATTTCGCACCATCCTTGATGAGGTCGTCAAGAATCATGTGCCCTACGTGCTCACGCGCGGCAGCCGGCCCGAAGCGGCCATAATTGTCAAGCGACAATTAGATTTACACATCAGCGACAATTAGAATTACCCATTTTGAATGGTTAGTTTCGAATTGCCTCAACCTGGCCAGGCTGAGCCTGACCCATTTCCTGTGATTGGCGGCGGGCGGCTGCTTCCGCTCGCATACTGGTCATTTCGGACCCGAACTCGATGATCCGACTGTGATGAACCACGCGGTCGATCGCCGCGGCCGTGGTCAAGGGATCTTTGAAGATTTGATCCCACTGTGAAAACACGAGATTGGAGGTGATCACTACGCTGCGGCGCTCATAACGCTCAGCCAGAAAAGTGAATAACACTTCCATTTCTTCCCGGCTCTGCTGAACATAGCCGATGTCATCGAGGATGACCACCTGAAAGCGATCGAGCCGTTTCAGTTCCGGTTCCAGTGCATAGTCCCGTTTGGCTCGCGGTAAGCCGTCGACCAGTTTATAGGTCGGAGTGAACCAGACGCTGTAATCGTGGTGAATCCATTCGTAAGCCAACGCGGCGGCCAAATGTGTTTTCCCAGTCCGGGTTGGCCCAAAAATCAATATGTTTTCTGCCTCCTTGATGAAACCGCCCTCGATCAGGCCAGCTAATTGGCGGCGCAAGCGTAAAGGCAGCCGGGACTGCTCAAACCGGGCCAGGGTTTTGTCGGGTGGTAGGTGAGCCTCACGTAGCAAGCGCTCAACCCGACGCTGCTGGCGACCGGCTGTTTCCTGCTCTAACAGATAGAGCAGGAAACTCCTCGAGAGACCAGTCCTGCTGCTGGGCCAGGCTCAGGGCTTCCGGTACGGCCTCGGCGATGCTGGGCAGCCGCAGGCGTTTGCAGTGTTGCGCAATTGGTTCAAGCACTGTCATCGTTCACCTCCCTGAGTAGGGCATCGTACTGGGCCAGATTGACTGATGATGTCGCCAACTGGGGTATCGCTGGTGATGGAGACTTGATCAAGCGTTCAACGTCGGTGTCATCCCAGGTTTCTGGACTCTCCAGCAAACGTTTCAGTGCGGCTTCCACGTCACTTTCCAGGGGTGCGCCGCCCAATGCACGATGCGTAGGTAGATCAGGTCGGCTTTGCGCGGTGAGTGCCACTGGTTCAAGATTTCCCAGGCTTGCCGGAAAACAACGGTCGGAAACAAGGCTTCCCGGTAACGGTAATCCCGGAAAGCCGCCGGGTTTGCGTAGCAGGCTATCCACTAAGTGCCGATAGTTCAGTTGATACTGATTTTGGCCCACAAGGCGGGGCATCTTTGCCATCAGGTTTCGCCGGAAGTAGACTTCCAGGTGCCACTCATGGATGTGAACGATGACCATTTGGCCAATCAGGCTGGTCGGTACGGAGTAGGCATTGTGCTGCACCCGGATCATGCTACCCCGGCCGACTCTCACCCGGCATTCTTGATACGATTCCAGCGGAGGTACCGTCAGTGGCTTCATCACCGCTAATTCCTCGGCCAGGCGCTCCCGCCGACGTTCGTTGCGCCGGGTCATCACCTGAGCGATGAAGTGCTCATAATCTGTCACGGAGGCAAAATCCGGAGCTGCTGCGCAGTAGCAGATGCTGGCGCAACGCCTGCTTGAGCGCACCGTTGGCCGCTTCGATGTCACCGTTCTCTTCGGGGCTGCCGACATGGATGGTCCGCGGCTGCATCCCATAATGCTTCAAGAGAGCCAGGTAAGCCAGATTATACTCCCGGCCCAACTCATCGCTGGCGCTCAGTGAGTGGGTAACCGCCGACGAATTGTCGGTCTGATGGTACACCGGCACCGCGCCCAAGTTGAACAGGGTCACCTGCAAGGCGCGCTGGTACGCCAATAGTGATTCCGATTGTGCCACCACCCCCCATTCCCAGTTGGAGTAGGGTAACACGCTGTGAATCAGCACATGCTTGAAGGACTCACCGGCAATTGTCGCCCCTAACTCCGTTAGCCAGGTGCCATCCGTCTGCAGAATTTCGCCTGGTCGGTGGACCTGCGCCAAAACAGCGATCTGGGCCAGGTGTATCGCCCGCCACTCGGCTATCCGCCGTTGTAGGGTTCGCAACTGGCCTTCCTGATACTTATCTGGCTGCTGTTCGCACAACCACTCGAAAAGCGTTTTGGCTTCCAGTTCTGGAGCAGCTGCTAACATCTGCTCTACCTTCGGCCAATAGTCACTAAACGGGTCGTCTCGCGTGCGATATGCCCGTGGTTGCTGCACTTCACTGGGAAGTTGTTCCAGCTCCTCATACTTAGCAACCGTTTTTCGACTTTTAATGTTCGCTTTGACGGCCGATTGTTCTTGGGTACGGCCTTTCGTTCGTTCACGCATTGCTAGCCTCACTTGAGCATCGGTACAAGTCATCTTATCCTCCCTCTCCTTCATGATCAGAGGAAGTTTACCTGACCTGCCTGCTGCTTCCTAGTGGGCAGTTCTAATTGTCGTCAATGAGTAATTATAGTTGTCGTTGAACAGCCATAATCCCCTATGAGGACTTTGCGCAGTTCCTGGCCTGGAAGGAGCGAGATGGGCGAGGCGCGGGGTGTGCTGCGCCGCTTCGGCGGCGACTCGCAGCGGTTCCGCACAACGATGGCGGAGTTGCAGCGCCGGCTGTACGCGGAAGCGGCGTAGGGCGGCTGTATGGTATACTTCAACGAAGGTAAGGAAATGAGAAATAAATGGAGGGTATATGGCAGGGTCAGGAGTGGCCGAGCGTGCAAGGTTGGACGCTTCGCTCAAAGAGATGGTCCACCGGATTAGGGCCACCGGAAACCCTCAGAAGATCGTCTTGTTTGGCTCGCGCGCGCGCGGTGACGCACGGCCCGATAGTGACTATGATCTGCTGCTGATCGAGCCGTCGGACCAGCCGCGCTACCGCCGCGCGGCGCGCTACCGTCGCGCGCTGGTCGGCCTGGCGCCGGCCAAGGACATCCTGGTGTGGACGCCGGAGGAGGTGGCCGAGTGGCGCGAGGTGCCCAATGCGTTCATTACCGCGGCCTTGAGCGAGGGGATGGTCCTCTATGAATCCTGATTTCATCTGAACCGATCCAGTGGTACAATAGCCGCAAAGTACGCAGGAAGCAGAGAGGTGCCGCGATGTATATCAGCAGAGTGATCCTCAAAAACATCCGTGGTTTCGCAGATCTTCAATTCGATCTGACGCGCGCCGGCGGAAGCTACGCGGGGTGGACCGTGTTTACCGGCGATAACGGATCGGGGAAAAGCACGATCCTGAAGGCGATTGCTGTGGGATTGACAGGCAGGGATACGGCGCGTTCATTGCAGCCAAGTTTCCAAGGTTGGATTCGCGATGGCGCCGACGATGAGGCGGCGATCCAGCTCGAAATCGTGCGGGTCATTGACGATGATGCCACATCTGAATCTGGGCGAAACCCATCTTCCCGCTTCCCGGTCAAACTCACACTCACGAATGGCGGCAAGGAGCCAACGTTGCAAGCCGCCATTCCGCCTGGGAAGCCGCGCAACTACGCAACACCTGAGCGCACTATCTGGTCGCCTGATGCCACGGGCTGGTTCTCGTGTGGGTATGGGCCGTTTCGCCGCGTGTTCGGTGCATCGCCAGAGGCCACGCGCCAAATGGTCGCACCAACCACTGAGCGCTTCGTGACGATGTTCCAAGAGGCTGCGTCGCTGGCCGAGGTTGACCAATGGCTGCGAAATCTGAAGCACAAGGAGCTCGAGAACCGCGCGGCCGAGCGTGAGCAACTGGCGCTGCTGCTGGAGATTCTGCGGGATGATCTCCTGCCGAATCAGATCACGGTGGATCGTGTGGATTCCGATGGGCTTTGGCTCAAGGATCGCAACGGGGTACAACTGGCGTGGAGTGAGATGAGCGATGGGTACCGGGCGGCGTTGGCTCTGATCGCCGACATCATCCGGCACCTCGTCAGCGTGTACGGCGTCGAGGGCTTGACAGACAGAGGGACGGACGGCAGGATTTTCATCAGGCGCAGCGGCGTGGTGCTGATTGACGAAGTGGATGCCCATTTGCATCCGGAGTGGCAGCGCGAGATCGGCTTTTGGCTGAAACGCCACTTCCCGAATATCCAGTTCCTCGTCACGACACACAGCCCGATCATCTGCCAGGCCGCCGACCCCAACGGCCTCTTCGTCTTGCCTGAGCCGGGCAGTGGCGTCGCGCCGCGTGCCCTAACCACGGAGGAATACGAGAAGGTCATTGCATCGCGACCGGATACGATCCTGTTGACGCCGGCCTTCGGGCTGCATGCGTCGCGACCTTCCAACAGGTAGAAGAGAATTGACCACAAAGAACGCAGAGAACGCAGAGAATCTTTGTGCTCTTTGCGCTCTTTGCGGTTTTTTCGTCGTATGAGTAACTGACCATGACCCAACGTAACCAAAAACTCGAACTCACCTGGATCGGCAAGGAGAACCGGCCGCAGTTGGAGCCGCGCATCCTGCTGGAAGACCCGGAGAAGTCCTACCACGCCAGCCACCGCGTGACCGACCAGGACAGCTTCGATAACCGGCTGATCTTCGGCGACAACCTGCTGGCGCTGAAGGCGCTGGAGCAGGAGTATGCCGGCAAGATCAAGTGCATCTACATCGATCCGCCGTTCAACACCCAACAGGCCTTCGAGCACTACGATGACACGGTAGAGCACTCCATCTGGCTTAGCTTGATGCGCGATCGTCTTGAGCTTCTCAGAAGGCTCCTTGCCAGAGATGGCACGCTATTCGTTCACATTGATGACAACGAGCTCGGGTACCTCATCGTCTTGCTGGATGAGCTATTTGGTCGCGACAATCGCCTATATGTCGTGACATTCAAACAGGCGTCTGCAACGGGTCATAAAGCGATAAATCCGGGATGTGTCAACACAACCAACTTCCTTCTGATCTACGCGAAAGAAAAGTCGCACTGGACGCCCAACCGTGTTTTCACGGGTAGGGAGCGAGATGAACGCTACAGCCAGTTCATCGAGAATGTCGAAGAGCCCTACAGATTCTGGCGTATCACAACTCTAGTAAAGGCTTTTGCTGAAGCACATCACATTTTGGAGGGAGAGGCTCGAGAAATAGCCCGAACCAAACCTGGTTTACTTAATGAGTTTGTAACGACGCAGGCGCGAAGTGTGATGCAATTTGCGCGTCCCAATTATGAGGGAGTGAGTGCTGAAGCTCGAAAACTGATTGACATCTCAAAGTCCAAACCAGAGGAGATCTTCTGCCTTCAACGCAAAGGCTATTCCGATATCTATCTAAGAGGTGGCAGACGAATCCTATTCTACGCGGACAAGCTCAAAGAAATCGATGGTCAGATGGTGGCTGGTGAGCCTCTGACAACCCTATGGCAGGACATCCTCTCGAACAACATACATGCTGAAGGTGGCGTGGTCTTCCCGAAGGGCAAGAAGCCCGAAGGTCTCATCAAGCGCGTCTTGGATCTGACAACCAACCCCGGCGACTGGGTACTCGACTCTTTCGCCGGCTCGGGCACCACCGGCGCGGTGGCGCACAAGATGGGCCGGCGCTGGATCATGATCGAACTGGGCGAGCACTGCCACACACACATCATCCCGCGACTGCGCAAGGTCATTGATAGCGAGGACAAGGGCGGCGTCACCCAGGCCGTGGGCTGGCAGGGTGGCGGCGGGTTCCGCTACTTCCGGCTGGCGCCTTCGCTGCTGGAGAAGGACCGCTGGGGCAACTGGGTGATCAACAAGCAGTACAACGCGGCCATGCTCGCCGAGGCGCTGTGCAAGCTGGAAGGCTTCACTTATGCGCCCAGCGACGCGGTCTACTGGCAGCACGGCCATTCCACCGAGAGCGACTTCATCTACGTCACCACGCAGACGCTCAGCCCGGAGCAGCTCGCCCAACTGAGCGATGAGGTGGGGCCGGAGCGTTCGCTGCTGGCGCTGTGTCTGGCGTTCCGCGGTGCGGCCGATCGGTATCCCAACCTCACCGTCAAGAAGATCCCCAAGACAGTGCTGGCGGCTTGTGAATGGGGCCACGATGATTACAGCCTCAAGGTGGAAAACCTGCCTAGCGCGCCGCCCAAGCCCGCCAGACCCGCAACACCCAATCAGCCGTCGCTGTTTGGAGTTGGAGAATAACCGCAAAGGACGCAGAGAACACAGAGAAAAAAGAGGTCTTTGTGCTCTCTGTGGTCAAATACGTGCTGCAAGATGACCGCAAAGGACGCAGAGAACACAGAGAAAAAAGAGGTCTTTGCGCTCTTTGTGCTCTCTGTGGTCAAATACGTGCTGCAAGATAACCGCAAAGGACGCAGAGAACACAGAGAAAAAAGAGGTCTTTGCGCTCTTTGTGCTCTCTGTGGTCAAATACGTGCTGCAAGATAACCGCAAAGGACGCAGAGAACACAGAGAAAAAAGAGGTCTTTGCGCTCTTTGTGCTCTCTGTGGTCAAATACGTGCTGCAAGATGACCGCAAAGGATGCAGAGAACACAGAGGAAAAGAGGTCTTTGCGCTCTTTGTGCTCTCTGTGGTCAAATACGTGTTGCAAGATGACCGCAAAGGACGCAGAGAACACAGAGAAAAAGAGGTCTTTGCGCTCTTTGTGCTCTCTGTGGTCAAATACGTGCTGCAAGATGACCGCAAAGGACGCAGAGAACACAGAAAAAAGAGGTCTTTGCGCTCTTTGTGCTCTCTGTGATCAAATACGTGCTGCAAGATGACCGCAAAGGACGCAGAGAACAGAAAAAAGAGGTCTTTGCGCTCTTTGTGCTCTCTGTGATCAAATACGTGCTGCAAAATAACCGCAAAGGACGCAGAGAACGCAGAGAAAAAGAGGTCTTTGCGCTCTTTGTGCTCTCTGTGGTCAAATACGTGCTGCAAGATGACCGCAAAGGACGCAGAGAACACAGAGAAAAAAGAGGTCTTTGCGCTCTTTGTGCTCTCTGTGGTCAAATACGTGTTGCAAGATGACCGCAAAGGACGCAGAGAACACAGAGAAAAAAGAGGTCTTTGCGCTCTTTGTGCTCTCTGTGGTCAAATACGTGCTGCAAGATGACCGCAAAGGACGCAGAGAACACAGAAAAAAAAGAGGTCTTTGCGCTCTTTGTGCTCTCTGTGGTCAAATACGTGCTGCAAGATGACCGCAAAGGACGCAGAGAAAAAAGAGGTCTTTGCGCTCTTTGTGCTCTCTGCGGTCAAATACGTGCTGCAAGATGACCGCAAAGGACGCAGAGAACACAGAGAAAAAAGAGGTCTTTGCGCTCTTTGTGCTCTCTGTGGTCAAATACGTGCTGCAAGATGACCGCAAAGGACGCAGAGAACACAGAGAAAAAAGAGGTCTTTGCGCTCTTTGTGCTCTCTGTGGTCAAATACGTGCTGCAAAATGACCGCAAAGGACGCAGAGAACACAGAGAAAAAAGAGGTCTTTGCGCTCTTTGTGCTCTCTGTGGTCAAATACGTGCTGCAAGATGACCGCAAAGGACGCAGAGAACACAGAAAAAAAGAGGTCTTTGCGCTCTTTGTGCTCTCTGTGGTCAAATACGTGCTGCAAGATGACCGCAAAGGACGCAGAGAACACAGAGAAAAAAGAGGTCTTTGCGCTCTTTGTGCTCTCTGTGGTCAAATACGTGCTGCAAGATGACCGCAAAGGACGCAGAGAACACAGAGAAAAAGAGGTCTTTGCGCTCTTTGTGCTCTCTGTGGTCAAATACGTGCTGCAAGATGACCGCAAAGGACGCAGAGAACACAGAGAAAAAAGAGGTCTTTGCGCTCTTTGTGCTCTCTGCGGTCAAATCTCTATCTTCCAATCTTTCAAGGAGGGTTCTATGCAAAACATTATGGCTTTGTGCGATGAGGTGCGGGATATTGCTTATGCCATTCATGTCTATCACGGGCATGGGCATCTGGAGAAGGTATACGAAAACGCGTTGGCGCATCGGGTGCGCAAGGCAGGGCACAAGGTCGCACAGCAGCATCCGATTAAGGTCTACGACGAAGATGGCACGCTCATCGGCGACTATTTCGCCGACCTACTCATTGATGATATTCTCATCATCGAGCTGAAGACTGCAAAGGCAATCGCACCCGAGCACGAAGCGCAGATCCTGGGCTATCTCAAGTCGTCTCGGATGGAACACGGAATGCTGATCAACTTCGGTTCCTATCGTTTCCAGATTCGCAAGTACATTTGGAACGCGTAGAAAGACAGCCACAAAGAACGCAAAGAACACAGAGAAGAAAACCAAAAATGATCTTTGCGTTCTCTGTGCTCTTTGTGGTGACGCTCTGGCACGCATCGAACAGCCACAGAGAACGCAAAGCGCACAAAGAAGAAAACCAAAAATGATCTTTGCGTTCTCTGTGCTCTTTGTGGTCAATCATTCCAAGGCAGGAAGCAGATGAATCGTCATGTCAATGCTATTGCCGGTCGCCTGAGTTTGCGCCCGCCGCAACGCCGCTCGCTGGAGATCCTGGATCGCATCACCGAGATCGTGCCGCCACACAAAAGCAACGACGTCCAGGCAGCGCTGGAGGTGATCCGGGGCGAGTTCCCGTCGGTGACCGATTTCGAGCGCGAGTTCCCGTCGCTCTGCTTTGCGCTGGCCACCGGCGTGGGCAAGACCCGGCTGATGGGCGCGTTCATCAGCTATCTGCACCTGGCGCACGGCCTCAACAACTTCTTCGTGCTGGCGCCCAACCTGACGATCTACAACAAGCTGATCACCGACTTCACGCCCAACACGCCCAAGTACGTCTTCAAAGGGGATCGCCGAGTTCGCCACCAACCCGCCCTACATCATCACGGGCGATAACTACGAGGGGTCGGCCAGCACGCTCTTCGACGTGACGCTGCGCTGCAAGATCAACATCTTCAACATCTCGAAGATCAACGCCGAAGTGCGCGGCGGCAAATCCCCGCGCATCAAGCGCCTCTCCGAGTACATCGGTCAAAGCTACTTCGATTACCTGGCCGGGCTGGACGACCTGACGCTGATCATGGACGAGTCGCACCGCTACCGGGCGTCGGCCGGGGTGCGCGCCATCAACGAGCTGAAACCGGTGCTGGGGCTGGAACTGACTGCTACACCCATGATCGAAACGCCGCGGGGCGCGATTCCGTTCAAGAACGTGATCTACAGCTACCCACTGGGCGCGGCGATGGCGGATGGCTTCGTAAAAGAGCCGGCGGTGGTCACGCGCAAGAACTTCAACCCGGCCGGTATGTCCGCAGAGGCGCTCGAACGGCTGAAGTTGGAGGACGGTCTGCGGCTACACGAGAGCGTCAAAGTCGAGCTGGAAACCTACGCCCGCGAGACGGGCAACATCATCGTCAAGCCGTTCCTGCTGGTCATCGCGCGCGACACGACCCACGCCGGCCAGTTGGTGCAGTTGGTGCAGTCGGACGCCTTCTTCGAAGGCCGCTACAAAGGTCGCGTCATCCAGGTGGATTCCAGCCGCACCGGCGCGGAGGAAGATGAAATGGTGCAGCGGCTGCTGGCCGTTGAAAGCCCCGACGAACTGACCGAGATCGTGGTCCACGTCAACATGCTGAAAGAGGGCTGGGACGTGACGAACCTCTACACCATCGTGCCGCTGCGCGCCGCCAACGCCCGCATCCTCATCGAACAGTCCATTGGCCGCGGCCTGCGCCTGCCCTTCGGCAAACGCACCGGCGTGATGGCGGTAGACCGGCTCAACATCGTCGCCCACGACAGGTTCCAGGAGATCATAGATGAGGCGAACCGGCCAGGTTCTGCCCTTCACGTGCAAGTGGTGGAGCTTGATCCAGAGCAGTTGCGCCAGAGGACCGTCACCGTGGTGTCGCAATCGCAACTGGCTACCAAACTCGGCTTGCAGCCCGAACAACTCACTGCCAGCACCCAGATCCCTGAGTCCACCCCGCCGCCGGTCTTTGGGAATCCAGAGGAGCAGAAAGTCGCCCAGATCGCCTATGCGGTGATCCGCAAGCTGGAAAGCCAGCCGCAAAGCGTGCCCGGCGTGAGCTATCTGCAACGGCCCGAGATTCAGGCCCAGGTGGTGCGCGAGGTTGCCAACCAGTACCGGCCGGCTCAGTTGGCGCTGGAGGGGATCACGCCGCCGCCCGACATCGCGGCGGTCGTGGCCAGGACCTCCGACCTGGTGATTCAGCAGACTATTGACATCCCGCGCATCCTCGTGGTGCCGCAGGGTGAGGTGCGCTCAGGCTTCGCGCCCTTCACGCTGGCGTTGGATGCGCTGCGCTACCCGCCGGTTTCGGAAGAACTGTGGATCCAGCACCTGGGCACGAATCAACTGGAGATCCTGACGTTGGGGAAGGGTGGCGCCCAGGAAGCGCGGCTTGAGGACACCGTGGTCAGCGGCCTGGTGGATTTCGATGACGTCTCCTACGATGATCATGCCGACTTGCTCTATGACCTGGCCGTACAAGTGATCGGCCACTTCCAGACATACCTCTCGGAAGATGAGACACGCAAAGTGCTGCGCTGCTATCAAAGGCCCATCGCGCAATTCGTCCATGCGCAGATGGATGCGCGTTACTGGGAGGAGGCTGCCGGCTACGAGGTCGTAATCAGCAAGGGGTTCAATGAGCTAAAGCCCAGCGCGTACACGGCCTCAGCGTCCGACCCGGTGCTGAATTTCCGCCAGTCACCGGCCGACAAGAGCAACATGTCGAAGTACTTGTTCGGCGGGTTCGCACGCTGCCTCTATCCGGTGCAGAAGTTTCAATCGGACCCGGAGCGGGTTCTGGCGGTCATCCTGGAGCGGGAAGCGTTGAAGTGGTTCAGGCCGGCGAAGGGACAATTCCAGATCTACTATAGGCAGGGCGCCGATCACCTGGAATACCAGCCGGACTTCGTCGCTGAGACTGAAACCGTGATTTACATGCTGGAACCCAAGGCCAGAAACGCGCTGAACGATGCCGACGTCCTGGTCAAGCGCGACGCGGCAGTGAACTGGTGTCAGATGGCGAGCGATCATGCCAAGAGCTACGGCGGCAAGCGGTGGGAGTATGTGCTGATTCCCCATGACGTGATCGCTGAGAATATGACGCTTGCTCTGCTCGCCTCGGCCTATGCAGCATCTACAATCCGGCTGCCGAGCGCCTGACATTGCGGAGGGTGAACATCGCTATGTATCAAGACATCCCTTCGGTCAAGGGCTGGCGCGCCGACCAGATTCTCAACGTGTTGTTTAGCCTTTCCGAGCTGCGCGACCCGGAAACCGAACGTAACTGGTGTCTGCCGGTTGCGGATGACGGACCAGAGACACAACTGCCCGTAATTTAGAGGATTACCACCATGACCTATCTCGACGCTGCGTACAGCATCCTCCATGCTGCGGGCCGGCCGCTGCGCTTTGAGGAGATCACCGAGGCCGCGCTGGGACGGAAGCTGATCTCGCCCCAGGGGCTGACGCCCGAAGCGACGATGGCCTCACGGCTGTACATTGACTCGCTGCAGGAGGATTCACGCTTCGTGCGCGCCAGCAGTCCGGACGGCATGATCTCGCCGGCGCAGATTCCAGGCACGGCGCTGTGGATCGAGACGAATCAGAGCGCGAAGTCGGTGGTGCAGGTGATCGGGAAACTACTGGCGGCGCTGGGACATGCTCCCGATCAGTTTACGGTGAACCGGGCCATGCCACCTCGAATAGAGTCCCGATCGGTTTCAACTCGAAACGCAGAGCCATATCTTCATCGGGATCGGTGATGAAGATGGGGCGCCGGCCGCGCTGGCTCTCGATGAGGTCGTTCACATCCGGCCCCGCGGCAGCGGACAGATCGGGCCAGCGCTGCACCAGGTGACGGCGGTACCGGTCGAAGTTCCACGGGGTGCGCTCAACGATTGCCACATCGGGTCGTTCTCCCAACCCGTCCTGCGCATACCACAGCGCGAGCGCGTGCTCATCGCCGTCAGCAATCAGCAGGGCGTCGGAACGCGCCGCGGCCAGTGCAGCCAGCGCATACTGACGGGCCTCGGTGTCGCGGCTGAGGTCCACATTGGCCCAGTTGTGCCAGAGCAGCGCCACAGGCAGCAGACAGAGCAGCAAATCCAGCCGTCCGCGCCGCGTCAACCATGCGACCAGGCAG